>NZ_JBKFAV010000168.1:0-325 GCF_053345825.1 Methylobacterium sp. C33D | reverse complement strand
CCATCGCGGCGGCCACGGCGATCGGCTCGACATCGGCCTCCACCCGGCGCCGCTCAGGGTCCAGGCCGGCATTCATGTCGGCCAGGAACTCGGCCGCGAAGTCGCCCAGGTTGAAATGCGTGCAGTCGCCCTCGGAGTAGAGCATCCGGTGCGCCGTCGACAGCGCGCCGATCCTATCCGCCATGCCCTGGAGCGCGTCCCGCGCATCGCCCTCGGGCGTGCGCCGGGCCTTCAGGAGCATCAGCGAGGAGATCACCTGGAGATTGTTCTTCACCCGGTGGTCGACCTCGTGCAGCAGGGCGGTCTTCTGCTCCAGCGCCGAAGT
>NZ_JBKFAV010000167.1:0-325 GCF_053345825.1 Methylobacterium sp. C33D | reverse complement strand
CGGCCGAGTTCGAGATGGGATCGGGTTCTGGGCACGCCGCTCAGGCCACCAGACCGGCGCATCGCAATTCTTTGTCGGACGGGCCTTCGCAGGGTGCTGCGACGGCGGGTGTCCGGTTCGGCAAGCAGGCAGCGTCATCGCTGCGGGTCTTTCTGCAACCGTGTCGTGTGCCCGCCAGCCTTGCGGCTGCCGGTCACATCCGGACACGGATCACGAGAGCGATCAAGCCAATCGGGCGATTAGTACCGGTCGGCTCAACGCGTCGCCGCGCTTGCACCCCCGGCCTATCGACGTGGTCGTCTTCCACGGCCCTCAAGGGAGGTCT
>NZ_JBKFAV010000166.1:0-326 GCF_053345825.1 Methylobacterium sp. C33D | reverse complement strand
CTCCGAGGAGGGGATCGAGTCGATCCGTTTCGCCGGCGCCGTGCCGATGCGGCCCTGCATCTTCGAGTATATCTACTTCGCCCGGCCGGACTCGGTGGTGAACGGCAAGAGCGTCTACGCGGTCCGCAAGGCGGTCGGCCGCGAGCTGGCCCGCGAGGCCGCGGCGCCGGCCGACATCGTCGTGCCGGTGCCGGATTCCGGCGTTCCGGCGGCGATCGGCTTCTCGCAGGAGACCGGGATCCCGTTCGAGATGGGGATCATCCGCAACCACTACGTCGGCCGGACCTTCATCCAGCCGACCCAGTCGGTGCGCGAGCTCGGCGTGC
>NZ_JBKFAV010000165.1:0-326 GCF_053345825.1 Methylobacterium sp. C33D | reverse complement strand
CCCTCGCCCTGATCCGGGACCACACGGTTCCGGCCGCCGCCCTTGGCGGCGTAGGGCGCGACGTCCGCCCGCTTGACCAGGGCCTCGACGCTGTCGCCGTGCCGCCACGTGCTGACACCGAAGCTGCAGCTCAGCGTGATCGGACCCTTGGCCCCGCGGATCTGCAAGCCCTGGACGTCGGCGCGCAGGCGCCCGGCCTGCACCACGGCTCCCGCGAGCCCGCGGCCCGGCAGGATGACGGCGAATTCCTCGCCGCCGAGGCGTCCCGCGATCCCGGTCTCGGCGATCAGTTCTGCCACGGCCCTGATCGCCACGTCGCCGACATC
>NZ_JBKFAV010000164.1:0-328 GCF_053345825.1 Methylobacterium sp. C33D | reverse complement strand
GGCTGTTCCAGCGGCGCAAGCGCCTCGCCATCGCCCGGGCGCTCGCGGCATGAGGCGATCCAGCACGGTCCTCGGCGGCGCCCTGTCGACGCTGGTCCTGCCGGTCCTGACCGCCTGCGGGCCGGCCGACGCGCAGGTGCAGCAGAGCATCCTGGTCGACCCCGCCGGCGGCACCAAACCCGGCTACACCACGGTGGCGCGGCCCGCCGACGTGCCCTTCGCGGCGCTCGGTCCCGGCTCGAGCGTGCTGGTCCGGGGCGGCAGCTACGGCGACGTGGTGTTCGTCGGGTCCCGCGGGACCGCGGCGGCGCCCGTGACGGTGGCGGCC
>NZ_JBKFAV010000163.1:0-329 GCF_053345825.1 Methylobacterium sp. C33D | reverse complement strand
CAGCGGAGCGGATGGCGAGCGGCGTCAGGCGCGCGGCGCAGATCGGGACGACGGCCGCCACGGTCTCGCAGGCCGACCGGGCGAAGGCCTACGTGCCGTTCGGGTTCCTGCCTGCCGTACGGTGACCCCGCCACGCGTAGAGGCCGCAACCAGCCATCAGCGCCAGGAAGACCGCCCAGGATGCGAGGCCGCCGAAGCGGTCCCACGCCCAGTCCACGATCCCCGGCACGGTCGCGTTCACGATCCACGACACCACCGCCATGGCGATAGCGAACAGGACGAGCGTGAGGAGCACTTCGGGCCAGCGGGGCATGGCGGGACGGTAGCAC
>NZ_JBKFAV010000162.1:0-329 GCF_053345825.1 Methylobacterium sp. C33D | reverse complement strand
GTATCCACATACCGATTGCGGATACGTTGTCGCGCTCCGATCGCGGTCACGGGTCGGCCACCGCGCGTCGGCGCGCCCCGGAGCCGCCGGGCCGGCGCCCGGCGGGGGGCGTGGGCCGGGCGAAGGGCAGGCGCAGGCCGGCGACCGCGGGGTAGATTGCCGGCAGCACCACCAGGGTGAGCAGGGTCGCCGAGATCAGGCCGCCGACCACCACGGTGGCGAGCGGCCGCTGCACCTCCGCGCCCGCGCTGGTCGAGAGCGCCATCGGCAGGAAGCCCAGGGCCGCCACCAGCGCCGTCATCATCACCGGGCGCAGCCGCATCTCGGCC
>NZ_JBKFAV010000161.1:0-330 GCF_053345825.1 Methylobacterium sp. C33D | reverse complement strand
GGTCCTGTCGTACCAGGCGGCACCCCTCGTCGCCGGCAGTCGACAGGTCCTCCTGCTGCGGTCGTACGAGCTCGACCCGGTCCCGGACAGCGTGGTCCATGTCGAGCACGGGCGCCTTCCGCTCAAGCTTCGGGCGTTCCTCGACTTCGCGACGCCGCGCATCCGCGCGTCCCTGGGTGCCGTCATTCCACCCGTCTGAAGGCCGGCGCACCCGTCGGCTTGGGACGCCCGTCCGCCGGGTGAGGAAAGGCCGGCCACGTCAGGGAGGCCGGGCCACCCATCTCTCGGAATCCGTAAGGCTGAGTTTCTAAAACTCTGTGTTCTCGCGAG
>NZ_JBKFAV010000160.1:0-330 GCF_053345825.1 Methylobacterium sp. C33D | reverse complement strand
CGGCCGAGGAGCGGAAGAAGTTCAGGAACGAGTCGGTGGGCAGGGCGTACTCGACGCCGCCGCCGACCGCGTAGCCGTTGCGGAAGCTGCTGCGGAAGTTGCGGCCGGCGAAGTTCTGGTCGTCCTGGCCGGAGCCGTAGGCGTAGCCGCCGGTGCCGTACACGAGGGTGCGGTCGAAGGCGTAGCCGAGGCGGCCGCGGGCAGTGCCGAAGTAATCCAGGCCGTTGCCGCTGGTCGCCACGTAGGCGCGCGGCGCCGAGAAGGCGAAGCCCGGGGTGCCGGCAAGCCCATAGTTGAGCGTGCCGTTGGCGCGGCGGGCGAAGTCGACGT
>NZ_JBKFAV010000016.1:0-153711 GCF_053345825.1 Methylobacterium sp. C33D | reverse complement strand
CGGCGCGAACTATCCCAGACCTCTGGGATGCCATACGGCGCAGCCTAACCCGCTTCGCGCCAGCTGAATGTCGAGCCTACCTTGCCGCTGCAGGATACAACGCAACCTGATCGGATGCCGCTCTAGGAGCCCGTCCGAGTAACGAGGCTTGAAGCCGGTGTAGAGGGGGCGAGACGGGAGCCGATGAGGGCGGATCAGCGGCCTCAGCGGCCTGCCTGTGCCAGCTTCAGCAGGTTGTGAGCCGTGCAGATCATCGCCCACTCGCCCCGGACCTGATTGAGCCCTCTCATCAGGAACTGTCGGAAGCCTCGGGCCTGCTTGATCTGCCCGAACAGCGGCTCGACCACCTGCTTCCTGAGACGGGACCGACTGCGGCGCCCAGCCCGCTTCAGGCGGGCGGCCATCGCGCTCATCAACGGCATCTTGGTCAGCTTCCGGCGCCCGGCCGCGTCAGCCTCGCCATGACGCGGCCGGCCCGGAGCAAGGTAGCCCGTGATGCCCCGCTCCTTCAGCGCGACGAGGTTCGCCTCGTTGGCAAAGCCGGCATCGCCCGAGACCTCCCGCGGCCTGCGCCCAAGATGAGCCCGGACCCCGTCCACGAGCGGCACGAGGGCGCGGTAGTCGGCCGAGTTGGTCACGAAGCGGTGCGCGACGATCACCTGATGCGCCGCGTCGACTGCGACCTGGCCGTTGTAGCCTTGCACGAAGCCATCACGCGTGGGCAGGATCCCGCTGTCCGGGTCAGTGAAGTTGCGCTGCGCCCGGTCGGGCGGACTGCCGTCTTCGCCGCGCAGTGGCCGGCCCTGCCAACGCATGCCCAACGAGGCGCCCGGCCCGCTCTCGTCCTCGGGATCGGGCGGATCAGCCGCCTCCGCCTCCAGCGCGGCCTTGGCGGCGCGTATTGCTTCCAGCCGTTGCTGCTTGTCGGCCATCCAGTCCGGCGTCTCGTCGCCGCGCCGGTTCACGCCGTGAGCCTGATCCTTGGCCGTGTCAGCCTCGCTCGCGCGATCCAACCAGGCTTGGACCTCGGCGGTCAGGGCCGGCTCGGCCGTCTTCATCCCTCTGTAGCTCATCGCCTTGTGGCGGGAGGCGTTGGCCTTCAGCTTGGTGCCGTCCACCGCCACGTGGGCGAACTCGACCAGACCGGCGGCTCGACACAGGCGCAGCACCTGCACGAACAGGTCCGACAGGGCCGCGAGGTGGCGTTTGCGGAAGTCGGCGATGGTGCGGAAGTCGGGCCGGTTCAGGCCGGTGACGGCCATGACATCGACCCGCTCCTCACAGGCGCGGGCGAGCTGGCGCGACGAGTACAGACCGCGGCTGTAGCCGTAGAGCAGCAGGGCCACCATCATGCCGGGATGGTAGGGCGGGTATCCGCGCTCCTCCGTGTAGGTGGCGAGGATGGCCGAGAGGTCGAGCGCCTCCCGCACCGTATCGCGCACGAAGTGCGCCATGTGCCCGGGCGGAACGAACTCGTGCAGCGAGGGCGGCAGTAGTCAGCCCTGATCGACGTCCCACGCGCGAAACACCTTGGCCATAAGCCGAATGAATCACCCTCCGGATCCGACGTCGAGGGATTGCTCGGACAGACTCCTAGGCGTTCATCTTGCTAACGACGTGCTTGATAAGCAACAATCCGATGGTGGCTGAGGTTAATGCAAATAATATCACATAAAGACCGTCAACTTGGATGCCCGCGTACGGATAATAAGCTGATCTGACCCATTCGGCGCATTGGAGGGCGGGATTGAATTTCATCCAATAGTAAATCTTGTCGGGCATGTAGCTCGGTAGAAACATTACGCCGCTGGAAACATAGAGAATGATGCTAAACAGCGCGTAGCCAATCATCCAGCCCGGAAAAAATCCGATAATAGCAACATTGATAGTTCCTATACCAATTCCGAGCAGGATGGCGGCTAGATATCCACACATGGCAGTGAATGGATCTGCGGGTATGGGATTGCTGCCAATAATAACTAACACAGAAGCAACCACCAGGAGCGCCAGAAATCCCGTTACAATCTCGACCAGAACTCGAGACAGAACAACATCAAATAATTTTACTTGCGGGTAGTATGTCAATGGCCGGTTCATTATCACAGACTTCATAACTTCACGTGATATGTACTGGAAAACCAGGACCGGAACTGCGCCCGTTGCGAAGAACAAGGCTCTATTATCGCCCAACGGCGCAGCAACTTTCTGAAATGTATAAATTGCAATCAGCATGAAGATGTGAACGCAGGGCCAGAGCACGATCACCCCATAACCCCACAGAGAAGCGCCGAAACGGGTTCGCATGTCTCGAAGGATTAGCGCGTGCAGGACGTGCAGATACGACTCGCCTGGGGATTTCTCGTGCCGAGCCGCGATTGGAAGTTCCATGGTATCTAGCCTCGATCGCTCGCTACCGATCTCGGCAAAAAAACGGGCGAAAGTGCGTTGATGGAGCGTCAAACGGGTGCGTCGTCGGTCTCGGCCGCTGCGTCATGCTGCGGACCAGCTGGCAGGCCGCTACACCGCCACCGGTAAGCGTCCCACAAGCAGGCTCAGGGACTCGTAGTCCGATGGACCCTGGCATGTCGGCAGGGATCCTGTGAACGGCTCGCCGCCTCTTCAGGCCAGGTCGACGTGCGAACCAGACCAAAATCCGCAACATCTGCAGAATGGCTTCGCGTTTCGGATTGGAAGGGGTGACGATCAGATCCTGCCCGGTTGGTAGGGTAGGATCCCCAAGCCGGAAAATTTTTTCAATATAATCAGAGCAAAATGGCGGAGGGAGCGGGATTCGAACCCGCGATACCGTTTCCGGTATACACACTTTCCAGGCGTGCGCCTTCAACCACTCGGCCACCCCTCCGTCCGCGAACCGGGCACCCGGGCGCGCACGCGGCGCGCCGGGCGCGGCCAGGGCCGCGCGGTGCCGTGCTGTTAGCCGGGTGCGCCGTCCGGCGCAAGGCGTAGCCGGCTGGGCGACGCTAAAACCGCCCGGCCGCGTCCCTCACCCTTCCGCATCGTCGAGGTGGAAGCGGACATGCTCCACGTTCGCCCGCTCGAAGGCTTGCATCACGTGCTGGTAGGAGCGCTCCATGGCGTTGTCCTCGACGCCCGGGCTGTCCTCGGGCTTGAGCACGAACATCAGGAGCGAGCGCCCGGTCACGTCGTAGCCGGAGCCGAACTTGAAGCTCTCCACGTCCTGGCTGTCGGGCAGGTTGGTGTCGAGGAGCCGCGTCCAGGCCACGCCGCCAACCGATTCCGGCAGCGTGAACGTCACGAGGTCGTGGTAGGCGTTGAACATGATCAGCAAGGTCGCGTCGCCGCCGCGCCGGTGCAGGCCGGTGGCCTGGGCGCGCCCGTCGAGCTGGACCGCGAAGGCCCGGGCCTCGCCGTCCGACCAGTTCTCGCCGGCCATCTCGCTGCCGTCCGGCCGCAGCCACGTCACGTCCTTGACGCCGAACTCCTCGTCGTACTGGCCGGTGAGGAACCGGCCGCGGCTCAGGATCGGCAGGGCGTTGCGCAGGATGATCAGGCGCTGTGTGAACTCGGCGAGATCCCGCTCCTCGTCGCCGATCGCCCCCCAGTCGAGCCACGAGACCTCGTTGTCCTGGCAGTAGGCGTTGTTGTTGCCCTTCTGTGTCCGGGCGAACTCGTCGCCGGCGAGCAGCATCGGCGTGCCGCGGGACAGGAACAGGGTCGCCAGCATGTTGCGCATCTGGCGCAGGCGCACCGCCCGGATCTCAGGATCGTCCGTGGGGCCCTCCACGCCGTAATTGTACGAGAGGTTGTGCGAGTGGCCGTCGCGGTTGCCCTCGCCGTTCGCCTCATTGTGCTTGTCGTTGTACGAGACCGTGTCGTGCAGGGTGAAGCCGTCGTGGGCGGTGAGGAAGTTCACCGAGGCCCAGGGCTTGCGCCCGCGCTTGTTGAACTTGTCGGCCGAGCCCGAGACGCGCGCGGCCAGGTCCGGCAGCAGCCCGCCGTCGCCTTTCCAGTAGGCGCGGACGTCGTCGCGGAACCGGTCGTTCCACTCGGCCCAGCCCGGCGGGAAGCCGCCGACTTGGTAGCCGCCCGGGCCGCAATCCCACGGCTCGGCGATCAGCTTGACGTTGTTGAGCACCGGGTCCTGCCGGCAGGTGTCGAGGAAGCCGCCGCCCTCGTCGAAGCCGTAGGGCTCGCGGCCCAGGATCGTCGCGAGGTCGAAGCGGAACCCGTCCACCTGCATCTCCTGCGCCCAGTAGCGCAGGGAGTCGGTCACGAGCTGCAGCACCCGCGGGTGCGACAGGTTGAAGGTGTTCCCGGTGCCGGTGTCGTTGATGTAGTAGCGCGGCTCGTTCGGCAGCAGCCGGTAGTAGGAGGCGTTGTCGACACCCTTGAACGACAGGGTCGGACCCTTCTCGTTGCCCTCGGCGGTGTGGTTGTAGACCACGTCGAGGATCACCTCGAGGCCGGCACCGTGGAAGCGCGAGACCATCTCCTTGAACTCGGAGAAGGCGAAGTCCGGCACTGCGGCGTAGCGCCGTGCGGGGGTGAAGAACGAGATCGTGTTGTAGCCCCAGTAATTCACCAGGTCCTTCTGCTGCAGGTAGTCGTCCTGCACGAAGGCGTGGACCGGCAGCAGCTCCACCGAGGTGACGCCGAGGCTCTTGATGTAGTCGAGCACGTCCCGGGTCCCGAGGCCGGCATAGGTGCCGCGCAGCTTCTCCGGCACCCGCGGGTCGAGCTTGGTCATGCCCTTGACGTGGGCCTCGTACACGATGGTCTTCTCCCAGGGGATCAGCGGCTTGCGGTGCCGTCCCCAGGTGAAGGCCGGGTCGATGACGCGGGAGCGGCGCGTGTAGGGGGCGCTGTCGCGCTCGTCGAAGGTCAGGTCGTCGCCCGTCTCCATCTGGTAGCCGAACAGGGCCGGGTTCCAGGTGATCGAGCCGACGAGACCCTTGGCGTAGGGGTCGATCAGCAGCTTGTTGGGGTTGAACCGGTGTCCGGCCTTCGGCTCGTAGGGGCCGTGGACGCGGTAGCCGTAGATCGTGCCGGGGCGCGCGTCGGGCAGGTAGCCGTGCCAGATCTCGTCCGTGTACTCGGGCAGCTCGATCCGCTCGATCTCCTGCTCGCCCTGGTCGTCGAACAGGCAGAGCTCGACCTTGGTGGCGTGGGCCGAGAACAGCGCGAAATTGACCCCGAGCCCGTCCCAGGTAGCGCCGAGGGGATAGGGTTGGCCTTCCTGGATGCGCGAGCGGGACGCGCGGGCCTGCGATGCGGGACGACGGGAATCGGACATGGACACTCCGGAACGCGACCCGCCCGGCCACGTGCCGCTGCGGGGAGCCCCTGGTGAACGTGCCGAAAACAGCGAAGCTCCCGCAGTGCCGCAAAAAACGCGGGGTTTGACGACCGTCCCTAGCCCAGTTCGAGGCCGCTTCCGCGAAGCTCCGGTCCACGGCCCGCCCGACTTCGAGGGGCCTCGACAGGATGCCGTGCCGCGGCGCCCGGTCCGCGGCCTGCTGGACCCCCGCCACGACGCCCGCGTCGAGGGCGATCGGGCTGGTCCGTGCGCCGATCAGCGGGTGGGCGGGAACGCGTCCGCCAGGTAGGCCCGCACGAAGCCCGGCATCCGCGCTGCGTCGATGTCCTCGCGGCCCCGCACCACGTGCATCCCGGCGAGTTCCGGCTCGGCCTCGGCGCGGAGATGGTCGGCGATGCGCGCCACGAGCCGCGCGGCCGGCTCGGGGAAGCGCACCGGCCGCAGGAAGGCGAGCTGGCCCTCCCCCTCCAGCAGCACCCAATCCGTCTCGGCCCCGTCCGGCAGTGCGAGGCCGGTCTCCTCGGCGAGTTCCCGGGCGGCGCTGCCGGTGAGATCGACCCCCGCGCCGCGCACGTCGTCCGGATCCGGGGTCCCGCAGGGGAAGTAGAGCTGGCCGGCATTGGCCGTGTGGGCGCCCATGTCGCCGAGCAGGACGGCGCCGTCCGCAGTCCAGGGCACGATCGCCGCGAAGGCGTTGGCGATGCCGGCCTCGGCGTGGGGCACCTCCCGGTAGTAGGTGAAGGTCGCGTAGCGCGTCGCGAACAGGTCGAGGCGGGCGACCCCGTCGGCGACGGCGTGGTCGCAGCACAGCAGGACGGTCCCGTCGAACATGCCGGGGCTGCGGCGCAGCCGGGCCTGCCAGTGGGCCGCGATGGCGGCCGCGTGCGCCCGGGGGAAGGCCCAGTCGTGGTCCACGAACCGCGCCACCACGTCCGCGACGCGGGTGATCCGGAAGCCGTCGGAGACGCCGTCAGAGGAGCGTTCAGACATGCAGGGTGCCGTCCGACAGGATCACGGCGGCGCCGCCGATCTCGACGCCCTGCAGGGCGCCGGCCCAGACGGTGAGCTGGAGCGCGATGTCGCTCGGCCGTCCCATCGCCTCGCCCTGGCGAATCGCCACGTCGTGGGTGCCGTCGCCCAGCGCCTCGAACTGCATCAGTACCCCCGCGAAGGCGGAGGCCGCCGAGCCGGTGGCGGGGTCCTCCGGCACGCCGACATTCGGCGCGAACATGCGGACGCGCCAGCTTTGGCCGGTGCCCTCGGGATCCGGGGTGTAGAGGTAGAGCCCGTCGGCCGGATCGGGTGCCTGGGCGGTCCGGGCGGCGTCGAGGGCGGCGACTGACGCGACCGGCACGCAGGTGAAGGTCGGCCCCACGCCGTGGCGGCTCGGGGCGTGCCGGCCGGTGCCGATGTCGCCGGGCTCGAGGCCCAGCAGCCGCGCCAGCGCGGCGGGATCGGGGCCGGGCCCGAGATAGTCCGGCAGGACCGGGAGCCGGAACCGGGCCCGTCCGCCGGTCCCGTCCGCCAGGGTCTCGACCACGCAGGGGACGATGCCGATCCCCTCCTCCAGGCCGAAGGCCCGGGCGTCGCCCCGGGTCGGGTCCTGCAGCGCCAGCAGCACGGCGGTGCCCACCGTCGGGTGCCCGGCGAAGGGCAGCTCCCGGGCGGGGGTGAAGATGCGCAGCGCCGCCCGATGCCGGGCCTCCGCGGGCGGGAGGACGAAGACCGTCTCCGACAGGTTGAACTCCCGCGCGATGGCCTGCATGGCGGCGGTGTCGAGCCCCTCCGCGTCGAGCACCACGGCGAGGGGATTGCCGGCGAGCCTCCGCTCGGTGAACACGTCGAGGGTGACGAAGCGGCGCGCCATCGTTTCGATCCTTGCTGCTCTCTGCGGATTTGAGCGAGGCGGTTTGCCGGGGGGCCTCAGACCGCCTCGACCGGAAACCGCGCGCTCGGGTTCACGTACTCCTCCTGCGCGGCCACCGTCAGGATCTCCCGCGACCCCGCCTCGGCGGTGCGCTTGAGCAGCCCGTAGATCGAGGCCGCCGCCGCGCCCAGCGCCGCCTCGGCCGAGCCGGTCCGGGCGTAGTGCACCAGGAACAGCGCCGCGATGCAGTCGCCGGCCCCGTTCACCGCGATGGCGAGCCGGGGCGTCCGGACCCGGAACAGCCGCCCCTCCGCGCCCGCCAGCAGGTCGATGCTGTCGGCGGGGGTGTCGGCGCAGAGCGCCGAGGTGACCAGGACCACCCGCGGCCCGCGCGCCCGGAGCGCCGCGATCGCGGCCCCGGCCTCCGCCAGGGTGCCGCTCGGCAGGCCGGTGAGGAGGCCGAGCTCGAACTGGTTGGGGGTGAGGATGTCGGCGGCCGGGACCGCGCGCTCGCGCAGGAAGGCCTCGATGCCGGGCCGCACGTAGACGCCCTCCTCGACGTCGCCGATCACCGGGTCGCAGCAGTAGAGCGCCCGCGGGTTCGCCGCCCGCACGGCATTCACCGCCTCCAGGATCGCGGCGCCGATCTCGGCCGAGCCCATGTAGCCCGACAGGACCGCGTCGCAGCCGCCCAGGACCCCGCGCTCGCCGATGCCGCGCACCACCTCGCGGATCATCGCCGCGTCGAAGACGGGGCCGCGCCACGCCCCGTAGCCGGTGTGGTTGGAGAACTGCACCGTGTGGACCGGCCAGACCTCGACCCCGAGTCGCTGCATCGGGAACACCGCCGAGGCGTTGCCGACATGGCCGTAGGCGACGTGGGACTGGATCGACAGGACGTTCAACGCGGGACTCGCTCGTTGTCCCGCTACGGTTAGCCGGTTCCGGCGCCGGCCGCACCCCTGTCCCTTGCCGCCCTCCCCCGCGCGCCTCAGATGGGACCGACCCTCCTCCCATCCGCCGAGCCCCGTTCGGAGCCCCATGGACATCGAAGCCCTGCGCACCTCGACCCTCGCCTTCGTGGAGGCGCACAAGGCCTGGACGCCGGTCATCGCGGGCGGCCTCGCCTTCTGCGAATCGATCGCCATCCTGTCGCTGTTCGTCCCGGCGACGGTGATCCTGGTGGGCATCGGGGCCCTCGTCGGCGGCGCCGACATCCCGTTCTGGCCGGTGGTGATCGCCGCGGCGCTGGGAGCCGCCCTCGGCGACTGGATCTCCTACGAGGCCGGGCGCTGGCTCGGGCCCGGGGCGAAGACCAAGTGGCCGCTGCGGCGCTACCCCGAGCTCATGGCCAAGGCCGAGGCTTTCATCGGCCGCTGGGGCATCGCCGCGGTGGCTCTGGGGCGCTTCTTCGGACCGGCCCGCGCCCTGGTCCCGCTCTTCGCCGGCATCCTCGGCCTGGCGCGGCTGCCGTTCCAGCTGGCCAACGTCGCCTCCGCCCTGGTCTGGGCCTTCGTGCTGCTGGCCCCCGGGGCCGGGCTGCTCACGTGGCTCGACCGATGAACTGGCTCGACCGATGATCCGGCCCCGCCGCTGATGCGCCGCTTCCCGCCCGAGCGGATCGTCTGCCTCACCGAGGAGACGGTCGAGACCCTGTACCTCCTGGGCGCGGAAGACAGGATCGTCGGCGTCTCGGGCTACGCGGTGCGCCCGCCCCGGGTCCGCCGGGAGAAGCCGCGCGTCTCCGCCTTCACCAGCGCGGACATCCCGAAGATCCTGGCGCTGGCGCCGGACCTCGTCCTGGCCTTCTCGGACCTCCAGGCCGGCATCGTCGCCGACCTCGCCCGCGCGGGCGTGGCGGTCCACCTGTTCAACCAGCGCGACGTGGCGGGCTGCCTCGCCATGGTGCGGACGCTCGGCGCCCTCGTGGGCCTGCCGGAGCGGGCCGAGACCCTTGCGGCGGGCCTCGAGGCGCGGCTGGCCGCGGCCGCCGCGGAGGTCCGGGACCGGCCGCCCCCGCGCGTCTACTTCGAGGAGTGGGACGCGCCGATGATCTCCGGCATCGGCTGGGTCTCGGACCTGATCGGCCTCGCCGGCGGCCGCGACGTCTTCCCGGAACTGAGCCGCCAGCCGGCCGCGAAGGACCGGATCGTCGCCGCCGAGCAGGTGATCGCGGCCGCGCCCGACGTGATCCTCGCCTCGTGGTGCGGCAAGCGGGTCAATGTCGAGCGGATCCGGTCCCGGCCCGGCTGGGCGGCGATCCCGGCGGTGCGCGACGGGCGCATCCACGAGATCAAGTCGCCGCTGATCCTGCAGCCCGGCCCGGCCGCCCTCACCGACGGGTTCGACGCGATCCGGGCCTGCCTCGGGTGATCGCCCAGGGGTGATGCGTGGGGCGCCGCCGCGCCGCAGGTGACGGACCGGGCGCGACTTGGCAGGATGTCCCGATTCGGTACAGACGCACCCGCAGACGCATCCCCCGAGCTCGATGTCCGCTTCCCTCGGCCTCCCCGATTCCGCGCCCCCGTCCGTCGAGGCGCTGCTGCCGCTCGACCGGCGGCAATCGCCCACGGCCCTGCGCATCCAGCGCGGCGTGCGCCGGCTGTTCTCGGAGATGGGCTGCGTCACCCTGCCGGAATTCTCTCTCGTCAACGGCCGCCGCGCCGACGTGATCGCGCTCTGCGGCGCCGGCAAGCTCACCATCGTGGAGATCAAGTCGAGCGTGGCCGATTTCCGCGCCGACCGGAAATGGCCGGATTACCGCGACTTCTGCGACCGGTTCTTCTTCGCCATCCCCGAGGACGTGCCCGAGTCGCTGATCCCGGAGGAGTGCGGCCTGATCGTCGCCGACGCCTACGGGGCCGGGATCCTGCGCGAGCCGCCCGAGCACCCGCTGAGCGGCGCCCGCCGCAAGGCCGTGACGCTGCGCTTCGCCCACAGCGCCGCGCGCATCCTGCACGCGCTGGCCGATCCGGGTGCCGTGCGGGAAGGCGCGCTGTAGGTCGCTGACCGCACCGCGATCCTCGGCGGCCCCTCGATGGCCCCGCGGCGGACGCGGTATTCATCCGGCCTGGAAACGTCCTAGAACGGCCGCGCTTGCCGGAGTTCCGGCGCCGGGCCCGATCCATCGATGACAGCCGTCGCCCTGTTCGAACTGATCCTCGGCCTCCTCGGCGCGGCCCTGCTGCTGTCGCTGTCGGCCGGGCGCCTCGGCTTCCCGCCGGCCGCCGCCCTCGTCGTCGGCGGCATGGCGCTGGCGGTGGTGCCGGGGCTGCCGGCCTTCGATCTCGACCCGGACCTGATCATGGTCCTGTTCCTGCCGCCGCTCCTGCTGGAATCCGCCTACTTCACCGTCTGGCGCGACTTCCGGGCGAGCCTCGGCCCGATCCTGTCCCTGTCCCTCGGCGCGGTCCTGTTCACGACCCTGGTGGTCGGTCTCGTCGCCCACGCGGTGGTGCCGTCCCTGCCCTGGGCCGCCTGCTTCGCGCTGGGCGCCATCGTGTCGCCGCCGGACGCGGTCGCCGCCAAGGCGGTGCTGGCCCGCGTCGCCCTGCCCCGCCGGATGATCACGGTCCTGGAGGGCGAGAGCCTCGTGAACGACGCCTCGGGCCTCGTGCTCTACCGGTTCGCGGTGGCGGCGGCGCTCACCGGCACCTTCAGCGCCTGGGCGGCGGCCGGCAGCTTCGCGTGGCTCGCGGCGGCGGGCGTCGCGGTCGGGGTCGGCTGCGGGGTGGCGGTGACCCTGGTGATGCGGCGCATGCACGACGCCAACGCCATCACAGTGCTGAGCTTCCTCGCCGCCTACGTGGCCTACCTCGCGGCCGAGGAGGTTCACGCCTCCGGCGTCCTGGCCGTGGTCGCCTGCGGCCTGATGATGGGCGGTCGGGAGCACGAGACCTTCGACGCCCATGCCCGCCGCCACTCCGTGGCGGTGTGGGAATTCGTGGTCTTCGTGCTGGAGGCCCTGGTCTTCGTGCTGATCGGGCTGGCGCTCCGCGGCGTGCTCGCCCGGACCGGCGGCCAGCCGGGGGCGCTCGCGGCGGAGCTGCCGCTGGCGCTCGCCGTCACGGCGACCTGCGTCGTCGCCCGCCTGCTCTGGGTGTTCCCCGCCGTCTACCTCCGGCGGCTGCTGTCGCCGCGGGTCCGCGCGCAGGAGCCTTCCCCGAACCCGGCCGTGCCGCTGATCGTCGGGTGGGCCGGCATGCGCGGGGTCGTGACCCTGGCGGCCGCCCTGGCCCTGCCGGTGGATTTCCCCGGCCGCGACGCGATCCTGGTGGCGGCCTTCGCGGTGATCCTGTTCACCGTGCTGGTGCAGGGCACGACCCTGGGGCCGCTGATCCGCGGCCTCCGCCTCGACCCCGCGTCGCGCCTCCCCGACGGCCACCTCGACGCGCCGATGGCCCGCGTCGTCGTGAACGAGGCCGGGCTCGCCGCCCTTCAGGGCCTCGTGTTCCCCGAGACCGGCGCGCTGCAGCACCCGCGCCTCGTGGAGGAGTACCGCCGCCGGGTGCGGGCGGCCTCGCGCGACCGCGACGAGCGCACGGCGCTGGCGGCCGAGAAGACCGAACACTTCGCCGCCGCGCTGCTCGCCGTGCGCTCAGGCCGGTCGGCCCTGATCGACCTGCACCGGCAGAACCGGATCCACAGCTCGGTTCTGCGGCAGCTGGAGACGGAGATCGACTTGGAGGAACTCCATCTCAAGCGCCTGGCCGGGACCGCGCCGGCCCACGGCTGAGTCGGGGCGCGGTCCTCAGTGGGCCGCGCAGCCGTCCGCCGACTGGCCGTAGCCGCTGTAGACCACCCGGACCTTACGCAGGCAGCTTCCCTCAGCCTTCGGCGCGGCCGCCACGGGGGCGACCTCCACAGGCTCGACCCGCAGAGTCGCGGTCACCGGCTGGTCCTCGGAGGTGGCGAGCGCGCGGCTGGCGCTCATCACGAAGGGCGTGGCGGCCAGCGACGAGATGGCGAGCGCGGCGAAGACGGCGATGTTCTTGCGGCCGAAGCTGGTGCGGGTGCGAGCATTGTACATGACGGGTCGTCCGACGTTCTGTATTCGGCAGCGCTGAGGTGCCGAGATCCCCTGTTGCGCTGATAACTTGGCCGTCAGCTCGGCGGTTCCGGTTTATTGCCCAAAAACCGCCACGCTTGGGTGTCCGGGCGCACGTGGGGAGCCGGCGCTCAGAAGATCCTGCGGTACTGCACGAAGCCCGACTTCTCGGCGATCCGGTCGTAGAGCTGCATCGCGTCCGCGTTGGTCTCGTGCGTCAGCCAGTGGACGCGGGAGCAGCCGGCGGCCTGCGCGGCCGCGTAGACGTGCTCGATCAGCCGACGGCCGATCCCGAGCCCGCGCGTGCCGTCCGCCACGAACAGGTCCTGGAGGTAGCAGTAGTCGCCGATCGTCCAGGCCGAGCGGTGGCGGATGTGGTGGACGAGGCCGACCGCGTCGGCGCCGCGCCACGCCAGGGCGCCATCCACCGGCTCGGCCGGATCGTTGAGGCGCTGCCAGGTCGTGTCGGTGACGGCGTTCGACAGGTCGACCTTGTAGAAGGCCTGGTAGCCCTGCCAGAGCGGCAGCCACGCGTCCCGGTCGCCGGGCCCGATCGGGCGGATCGCGAGGCTGTCGTCCATGATTCGCTCCGTGTCTCTCCGCCGGGTGTCTCTCCGCCGGGACGGCGGGATCGGACCACCATCCGGTCCGGGCAGGCAAGCCCGGCCGCGCCCTCTGCTTGCACCCCCGGCCGCCCGCACCTAAACCGGCCCGCCGACGGCCCCAGCCGCCGCGCGATCCCGAGCCGCCGAGACCGATGTCCCAGACAAAATCCTTCCAGGGTCTGATCCTGACGCTTCAGGAATTCTGGGCGGCGCAGGGCTGCGTGATCCTCCAGCCCTACGACATGGAGGTCGGTGCCGGCACGTTCCATCCGGCCACGACCCTGCGGGCGCTCGGCCCGAAGCCCTGGAAGGCGGCCTACGTCCAGCCCTCGCGCCGGCCCAAGGACGGCCGCTACGGCGAGAACCCCAACCGGCTCCAGCACTATTACCAGTTCCAGGTGATCCTGAAGCCGAACCCGCCGAACCTGCAGGAGCTCTACCTCGCCTCGCTCGCCGCCATCGGCGTCGACCTGAAGCTCCACGACATCCGCTTCGTCGAGGACGACTGGGAGAGCCCGACGCTCGGTGCCTGGGGTCTCGGCTGGGAGTGCTGGTGCGACGGGATGGAGGTGAGCCAGTTCACCTATTTCCAGCAGGTGGCGGGCTTCGAGTGCGCGCCGGTGGCGGGCGAGCTGACCTACGGGCTGGAGCGGCTCGCCATGTACGTCCAGGGTGTCGAGAACGTCTACGACCTCGACTTCAACGGCGCCGAGGGCGCCGACCGGATCACCTACGGGGACGTGTTCCTGCAGGCCGAGCAGGAATATTCCCGCCACAACTTCGAGGCGGCCGACACCGCGATGCTGTTCCGCCAGTTCACCGACGCGGAGGCCGCCTGCCGGTCCTACCTCGCGGCGGGCGCGCCGGGCGCGGAGGGGGAGCGCCACCGCATGGCGCAGCCGGCCTACGACCAGTGCATCAAGGCGAGCCACGTGTTCAACCTGCTCGACGCGCGCGGCGTGATCTCGGTGACGGAGCGCCAGAGCTATATCCTGCGCGTGCGCGAGCTGGCCAAGGCCTGCGGCGCGGCGTGGTTGAGGACCGCCGCCGGGGGGGCGTGAGGTCGGCGCTGGCGCTCGGCCAGACGGCTGCGGATGACGCAGTCCGGAGTGCCCGGTGGCGCCGCCGTCCTTGCGAGCGCAGCGAAGCAATCCAGGGTCGCTCCTCGCTGCCAGACGTGCCGACACCCTGGGTTACTTCGCTGCGCTCGCGATGACGGAGCGGAGCCCCATCGCGGAGCCCCTTGCCCCCTCGCGCGTTGCAACCCCCGCCAACCGGCGCGCCTCGGCGCGTCCGCAGACGCGGGACATGCCCAATGAAGAAGACGATCCTCGCCCTCAGCCTCCTCGGATTCGGCCTCGCCCCCGCGCTGGCGGCCGATCCCGGGCCCGAGGCCACGGTGAAGAAGCTCTACGCCGAGCCGCACCCGAATCACTCCTCCGTGTACTCGAAGCGCCTGCAGGGCCTGTTCGACGCCGACGCGAAGCAGGCCAACGGCGCCACCGGCAACCTCGACTTCGACTACCGCCTGAACGGCGAGCCCCTGAAGCCCGACACGGTGAAGAACCTGACCTTCAAGGAGGCCACCGAGGGCAAGGACCAGGCGAAGGTCACCGTCGAGCGCAAGGGCGGCAACGGCGCCAACGTCATCGTGTACGACCTCGTGCGCGAGGACGGCGGCTGGAAGGTCTCCGACGCCCACGCGATCGGCGACCGCAAGTGGCAGCTCTCGACCATCCTCAAGGGCGAGTCGCGCTGAGCCCCGCGCGCCGACCCTCGACAGGGGTGCGGCGCGGCGATATGGCCGCCCCATGCCCGACCTCCTGCTCGAACTCCGCTCGGAAGAGATCCCCGCCCGCATGCAGCGGCGCGCGGCGGAGGATCTCAAGAAGCTCGTCACCGACGCCCTCGTGGCGCGCGGCTTCCTGTACGAGGGCGCCCGGGCGTTCTCGACGCCGCGCCGCTTGGCGCTGCACATCGCCGGCCTGCCCGCCCGGGGCGAGGCCGTGCGCGAGGAGCGCCGCGGCCCGCGGGTCGGCGCGCCCGAGGCGGCCGTCCAGGGCTTCCTGAAGGGCGCGGGGCTGACGAGCCTCGATCAGGCCACGACCGTCACCGACCCGAAGAAGGGCGCGTTCTACCTCGCGGTGATCGAGCGCCCGGGCCGCGAGACTCTGGACGTGCTGGCCGAACTCCTGCCCGAGATCGTCAAGAGCTTCCCCTGGCCGAAATCCATGCGCTGGGGCGCGGCCTCGGCCGAGCCGGGCTCCCTGCGCTGGGTGCGCCCGCTGCAGTCGATCGTCGCGACCTTCGGGCCGGAGACCGAGACGCCGGAAACAGTGCCCTTCTCGGTCGGCGGAATCGCGGCCGGCACCGTGACCTACGGCCACCGCTTCCTCGCCCCCGAGGCGATCGAGGTGCGCCGGTTCGACGATTACATCCAGGCGCTGGAGCGGGCGAAGGTCGTCCTCGACCCCGAGCGGCGCAAGGACGTGATCCTGCACGATGCCCGCGACCTCGCCTTCGCGAGCGGCCTCGACCTCGTGGAGGACGAGGGCCTGCTGGACGAGGTGTCGGGCCTCGTGGAATGGCCGGTGGTGCTGATGGGCTCGTTCGACGCGAGCTTCCTCGACATCCCCGCCGAGGCGATCCGGGCGACGATCCGGGCCAACCAGAAGTGCTTCGTGCTGCGGAAGAGCGGCTCGGAGGACCTGGCGCCGGCCTTCATCCTGGTCTCGAACCTCGTCGCCACCGACGGCGGCCAGGCGATCACCGCCGGCAACGAGCGGGTGGTGCGGGCGCGCCTCTCGGACGCGAAGTTCTTCTGGGAGACCGACAAGGCCACCCGCCTGGAAGATAGGCTGCCCAAGCTCGACAGCATCGTGTTCCACGAGAAGCTCGGCACGCAGGGCGAGCGGATCGCCCGCATCGCCGCTCTGGCAAAGGGCCTCGCGCCGCTGGTCGGCGCCGACCCGGCCCTCGCCGAGCGCGCCGCCCGCCTCGCCAAGGCCGACCTCGTCACCGAGATGGTCGGCGAGTTCCCCGAGCTCCAGGGCCTGATGGGCCGGAAATACGCGGCGCTCCAGGGCGAGCCCGACAGCGTCTGCGCCGCCATCGAGGAGCACTACAAGCCGCTCGGCCCCTCCGACCGGGTGCCGACCGATCCGGTCTCCATCGCGGTGGCGCTCGCCGACAAGCTCGACACGCTGGCGGGCTTCTGGGCGATCGACGAGAAGCCCACGGGGAGCAAGGACCCGTTCGCCCTGCGCCGGGCGGCTCTCGGCGTGATCCGCCTGATCCTCGACCGCGGCCTGCGCCTGCGCCTGCTGGAGCAGGCCGGCGCGGCGGATCGCGGCCTCGCCGGTCGGGCCGGCGCCGATGCGCGGGACCTCCTCGGCTTCCTCGCCGACCGCTTGAAGGTCTATCTCCGCGACCAGGGCGCCCGCCACGACCTGATCGACGCCGTCTTCGCCCTGCCCGGCCAGGACGACCTGCTGATGGTGGTCCGCCGCGTTGAAGCCCTCGGGCAGTTCCTCGACACTGAGGACGGGCAGAACCTGCTCGCGGGCTACAAGCGCGCGGCCAACATCCTGCGGATCGAGGAGAAGAAGGACGGCCGCGCCTACGATTCCGCGCCCGACGCCGCGCTGGCCGCCGCGGGCGAGCCGGCCGAGCGGGCGCTGGCCGAGGCCCTCGCGAAGGCGCGGGAGACCGCCTCAGCCGCCGTTGCCCGCGAGGATTTCTCAGGCGCCATGCAGGCGCTCTCGACGCTGCGCGCGCCGGTCGACGCGTTCTTCCAGGACGTGACCGTCAACGCGCCCGATCCGAAGCTCCGCGAGAACCGCTTGGCTCTGCTCAACGCGCTGCGCGCCGCGACGCGGGAGGTGGCGGAGTTCGCGAAGATCGAGGGGTGAGGCGGAGACTTCCCCGCGGACGACCGGCTTCGGATCGGAGCGCGTTTCCTCTCCCGCGCGGGAGAGGGGCGCGTCGCGCCCTGCACCGGCCCCTGAAGTCCCTCACCCGTGATCGTGCCCGGCATGGTCGTCCGGCTCCGGCAGGGTCAGGCCGAAATGGCTCACCAGATCGGCCACCTGCCCGGGGCTCAGCGGCCGCGGGTTGAGATTGCGCAGGAGCAGGTAGAGCTTGGCGGTCTCCTCCAGCTCCTCGGTGGCGAAGACCGCGCCCTCCAGGCTGTCGCCGGCCACCACCGGGCCGTGATTGGCGAGCAGCACCGAGCTGTACTTCCCCGCGAGGCCCCGGATCGCGTCCGCCACGGCCGGATCGCCCGGGCGATAGTAGGGCACGAGCGCCGTGCCGCCGGTGCGCATCAGGTAGTAGGGCGTCAGCGGCGGCAGCACCTGCCGCGGGTCGATCTCCGGCAGCATCGAGACCGCCACCGCGTGGGTCGAGTGCAGGTGGACGATGGCCTTCGCCTCGCTCCGGCTCTCGTAGAGCGCGCCGTGCAGCGGGATCTCCTTGGTTGGCTTATCCCCCGAGACCAGGCGGCCGTTCTGATCCAGCCGCGAGATCCGTGCCGGGTCGAGGAAGCCGAGCGACGCGTTGGTCGGCGTCACCAGCCAGCCGCCGTCGGGCAGGCGCAGCGAGATGTTGCCGGAGGAGCCCGGCGTCAGGCCCCGCTCGAACAGCGAGCGGCCGTAGCGGCAGATCTCCTCGCGCAGCCGGCTCTCATCGCTCATGCGGTCGCTCCCTCGATCAGCTCGAATCCGAGATCGATTGTTTTCGGGCCTTCGCCGGTCAGGCAGGCGGCGGCCTGCCGGCCGATCTCCAGGCGCGGCGTGCGCACCGTCGACAGGGGCTGGGGCATCGCGGCGGCGAAGTCGAGCCCGTTGAAGCCGAACAGCGCGAGCCGTCCCGGCACCGCCAGTCCCGCCGCGAGGCAGGCGAAGTAGCCGCCGAGCGCCATGTCGTCGTTGGAGAAGTAGACCGCGTCGAGGTCGGGATGGCGCGCCAGCAGCGCCTCCAGCCCCGCCCGGCCCGAGGCCGGCGAGGACGGCCCCGGCCGGATCTCCTTGCCACAGAGCGCCAAACCCGACTCCGCGAGGGTTGTCTCGAACCCGGCCAGCCGCTTGCCCGCGCGCAGGTCGACCGCGAGATCGTGGCCGAGATAGGCGATCCGCCGGTAGCCCCGCGCGACGAGGTGCCGGGCGCTCGCCGCCCCCACGGCCCGGTTGGAGAAGCCGACCACGGCATCGATCCCCGCTCCGTCCGTATCGATCATCTCCACCACGCGCACGCCCCCGGCCTTCGCCAGGGTGACGGTGCCGGGATTGTGCTCCAGCCCGGTGAGCAGCAGCGCCGCCGGCCGCCAGGACAGGAGCGCGGCGACCAGCGCCTCTTCCCGGTCCGGATCGTAATCGCTCACCCCGATCACGCAGGGGATGCCCTCGGCGTCCAGCGCCGATGTCAGCCCGCGCAGCAGGTCGGGGAAGACCACGTTGGCGAGCGACGGGATCACGACCCCGACGAGCCGCGCGCTCGCCCCCTGGCCGGCGAGGCTGCCCGCGAGCCGGTTCGGGACGTAGCCGAGCCGGGCCACCGCCTCGGCCACCCGCTCGCCGGCCCGCCTGGAATAGGAGCCGTGATTGCGCAGCACCCGCGAGACCGTGCTCTCGCCGAGACCGGCTTCACGGGCGACATCGGTGAGCGTCACGAGCCGCCCCGGCGGCTGAATCTCATCCATGGCCCCGCTCTCCCGGTGCGGATTGTCTCATGACGCCCGTCGCGTCTCCCATCCACCCACCTCATCCTGAGGTGCCCGCGCCGGCGGGCCTCGAAGGAGGGCTCCAGAAGTCGCAGTGCTACTTGGAGGACTCCTTCGAGGCCTCCGCTGCGCTCCGGCGCCTCAGGATGAGGTGGGTGGATGGGAAGACCGTCCTCGGCAATCCGCACTGACATAGCGGCCTGCATTATCTCGCACAACCGGATTGGCAGCGCTGCCAAAAGGCGATATGGCACCACCCAGCGCCGCCTCACGAGCGGTGAAGACCACTATTCGTCCGTACCGGAGAGGTGCGGGCGCGGGAGAACGCCCATGCCGGTCCAAGCTGCCCCGCTGGGGGGCGCCACAGCGCAAGCGGACGAGAAATCCTTCGCCGACCGCACCTACGCCAAGGTGTTCTGGCGCCTCGTGCCGTTCCTGATGCTCTGCTACGTGGTGGCGTATCTCGACCGGGTGAATGTCGGCTTCGCCAAGCTTCAGATGTCCCAGGAGCTGAAGTTCTCCGAGACGGTCTACGGCCTCGGCGCCGGCATCTTCTTCCTCGGCTACTTCCTGTTCGAGGTGCCCTCGAACGTGATCCTGCACCGGGTCGGCGCCCGGGTCTGGATCGCCCGGATCATGATCACCTGGGGGATCATCTCCGGCGCCTTCCTGTTCGTGAACTCCGAGTGGAGCTTCTACGGGATGCGCTTCCTCCTCGGCCTCGCCGAGGCCGGCTTCTATCCCGGCGTGATCCTCTACACGACCTCGTGGTTCCCGGCCCATCGCCGGGCCAAGGTGATCGCGGTGTTCATGGCGGCGATCCCGATCTCCGGCATCTTCGGCAACCCGCTCTCCGGCTGGATCATGGACGCGTTCAACGGCGCCCACGGCCTGTCGGGCTGGCAGTGGATGTTCCTGATCGAGGCGGTGCCGGCGGTGCTGGTCGGCATCGCGGTGTTCCTCTACCTCGACAACCGCCCGTCCGAGGCCAAGTGGCTGAGCGAGCCTGAGAAGCAGCTCCTCGAGCGCGACATCGCGGCCGACAACCAGGGCAAGGAATCGAGCCCGCACTCGATCGCCACCGTGTTCCGCAACGGCCGCGTGTGGTTCATGAGCCTGATCTACTTCGCCTTCGTCACCGGCCAGTACGGGCTGACCTTCTGGATGCCGACGATCGTCAAGGCCTCGGGCGTGCAGGGCAACTTCAACATCGGCCTGATCAGCGCGATCCCGTTCCTGTGCGCGGCGGTGGTAATGGTCCTGCTCGGCCTCTCGGCCGACCGGATGCGCGAGCGCCGCTGGCACCTGATCATCCCGGCCCTGATCGGCGCCGTCGGCTTCGTGGTCTCGGCGAATGCCGGCTCGACCACGCTCGCCATCGCGGCGCTCTCGGTGGCGGCGGCCGGCGTGCTGACCTGCTCGCCTCTGTTCTGGTCGCTGCCCACGGCGTTCCTGAGCGGCGCGGGCGCGGCCGCCGGGATCGCGCTGATCAACTCGGTGGGGAACCTCGCGGGCTTCGTCAGCCCCTACGTGATCGGCGCGCTGCGCGACGCCACCGGCAGCACTGCCACCGGCCTCTACGCGCTCGCCGCGATGCTGGTGGTCGGCGCGGTCTGCGTGTTCGTGACACCGGCCCGGATGGTCAACCGCTGACCTTCGGTCCGACTGCAACCTGCCTCCTCTCCCGGACGGGAGAGGGGACCTACGCCTCACGCGGTGATGCGCGGTGCTCTCCCCCCTCACGTAGGAGCCGTCCCCGATGACCAACGCAACACCCCGCGCCGCGGTGATCGGCCTGGGCTCCATGGGCTCCGGCATGGCCGGCTCGCTCCTGCGGGCGGGCTTCTCCGTGGCCGCCTGCGACGTGAACCCAGAGGCGGTGACGCGCTTCACCGCTGCCGGCGGCCGGGGCGTTTCCACCCCCGCCGAGGCGGCGCGCGACGCCGACGTGGTGGTGAGCGTCGTCGTCAACGCCGCCCAGACCGAGGCGGTGCTGTTCGGCGAGAACGGCGCCGCCGCCGCGATGCCGGAGGGCGCGGTGTTCGTCTCCTCCGCCACCATGGATCCGGCCATCGCCCGCGCCCTGGCGGCACGGCTGGAGGCCACCGGTCGCCACTACCTCGACGCCCCGATGAGCGGGGGCGCCGCCCGCGCGGCCGATGGCGGCCTGACCTTCTTGGCCTCGGGCTCGGCGGACGCTTTCGCCAAGGCACGGCCGGCCCTCGATGCCATGGCGGGCACGCTCTACGAACTCGGCGACGCGGCCGGCCAGGGCGCGGCCTTCAAGATGATCAACCAGCTGCTCGCGGGCGTCCACATCGCCGCCGCCTGCGAGGCGATGACCTTCGCGGCCAAGCAGGGGCTCGACCTCGGCCGCGTCTACGAGGTCATCACCAAATCGGCCGGCAATTCGTGGATGTTCGAGAACCGGGTGCCGCACATCCTCGACGCCGATTACAGCCCTAAGAGCGCGGTCGACATCTTCGTCAAGGATCTCGGCATCGTGCAGGACATGGCCCGGGCCGAGAAGTACCCGGTCCCGGTGGCTGCGGCGGCGCTGCAGATGTTCCTAATGGCGTCGGGCGCCGGCATGGGCCGGGACGACGATGCCTCCGTGGCGCGGCTCTACGCGCAGGTCTCTGGGGCGAAGCTCCCGGGCCAGAAGTAGCCGGATCGAGCGCAGGGAGTTCGACACCAATGCCGCGCTTTGCCGCCAACCTGAGCCTGATGTTCAACGAGGTGCCGTTCCTCGATCGCTTCGAGGCCGCGGCCCGAGCCGGATTCGACGCCGTCGAGTTCCTGTTCCCCTACGAGCATCCACCGGAAGCCATCGGCGAGCGTCTTCGGGCGAACGGCCTGACCCAGGCGCTGTTCAACCTGCCGCCGGGAGATTTTTCAAAGGGTGAGCGTGGCTTGGCCGCGTTTCCTGAGCGGTTCGATGAACTGAAGGCGGGGGTCGATACGGCGCTCCGCTACGCCGAGGCGACCGGCGTCGGCCGGCTCCACCTCATGGCGGGCCTCGCCCCCTGGGACGATCCGAAGGCAATCGAAGCCTACCGCCGGGCGGTGACCTGGACGGCGGAGCGGCTGGCGCCGGCCGGCCTCGACCTCGTCCTGGAGCCGATCAACGGCCGCAACATGCCGGGCTACTTCCTCAACGATTTCGGCCGGGCCGCCGACCTGATCCGCGACCTCGCCCTGCCGAACCTGAAGCTCCAGTTCGATCTCTACCATTGCCAGATCCTGCACGGCGACGTGACCGTGCGGCTGCGGGCCCTGATGCCGATCATCGGCCATGTCCAGACCGCGAGCGTGCCCGAGCGGCACGAGCCCGGCACCGGCGAGATGAACGATGCCTTCCTGTTCGACGAGCTGGATCGGCTCGGCTACGCCGGCTTCGTCGGCTGCGAGTACATCCCGGCCGCCGACACCGTCGCGGGCCTCGGCTGGCTCGCCGCCTATAGAGGAAACGCCCGATGAGCCTCGCCCTGGGATGCGTCGCCGACGACTACACGGGCGCCTCGGACCTCGCCAACACCCTGACCAAGGCGGGCCTGCGCACGATCCAGACCATCGGCGTGCCTGAGGCGGGCCAGACCCTGCCGGAGGCCGACGCGGTGGTGGTGGCCCTCAAGAGCCGCTCGATTCCCGCGGATCAGGCCGTGGCGCGCTCCCGCGAGGCTGAGGCGTGGCTGCGGGCCCGAGGCGCGGCCCACGTGATGTTCAAGGTCTGCTCGACCTTCGACTCGACCGATGCGGGCAATATCGGCCCGGTCATGGACGCCCTGCGGGCCGACGCGGGCGAGACCATCGCGCTGGTCACCCCGGCGTTCCCGGAGACGGGGCGGAGCGTCTACCAGGGCAACCTGTTCGTCGGTTCGGTGCCGCTGAACGAGAGCCCGCTCAAGGACCACCCGCTCAACCCGATGCGCGACGCCAACCTCGTGCGCGTGCTCGGGCGCCAGAGCCGGAGTCCGGTCGGCCTGATCGACACCGCCACGGTCGCCCGGGGCGCGGAGGCCGTGGCTGCCCGCCTCGACGCCCTCGCGCAGGAGGGCAAGGGCGCCGCCATCGCGGACGCGATCTTCGACAGCGACCTCGAGGTGCTGGGCCGGGCGATCCTCGACCGCAAATTCTCGGTGGGGGCCTCCGGTCTCGGCCTCGGCCTCGCGCGGGCGCTCGCGGCCGACGGGCGCGGCACCAGGGACGCCGCCGGCGCGGCTGTGTGCGAGCCGGTGGGCGGCGCCTCGGCCTGCCTCGCCGGCAGCTGCTCGCAGGCGACCCTCCAGCAGGTCGCCGCCGCGGAGGCGATCATGCCGGTGCTGCGCCTCGACCCGGCGCGGCTGCTGGCGGGCGAGGACGTGGTCGCCGAGGCCCTGGCCTTCGCGGAGGCGCGCCTGCCCTCCGGCCCGGTGCTGATCGCCACCTCGGCCCCGCCCGAGGCGGTGCGCGCCCTCCAGGCCGCCCACGGGGTCGACGCGGCCGGCCACGCCATCGAGGCGGCTCTGGCGGCGATCGCCGAGGGCCTCGTCGCCCGCGGGGTGCGCCGTCTCGTGGTCGCCGGCGGCGAGACCTCCGGCGCGGTGGTCGACCGGCTGGGCCTCACGGCCTTCCTGCTCGGGCCGGAGATCGCCGCGGGCGTGCCGGTCCTGCGCACGGCGGGCCGGCCCGAGCCGATGCTGCTCGCCCTCAAATCCGGCAATTTCGGCGGCGCCGACTTCTTCGGCCGCGCCCTCGACATGATGGCCTGAGCATCGCCCCGAGAGGTGGCGTCCGGCATTCAGAACAGGATGATGCGGCACCAACGACTGAGAGCATCGCCCCGGTCCCGGGGGGATGCTCTGAAACCGCACAACCCGACGGGAGGTTTTCCATGCACGCCCTGATTCTCGGCGCCGCCGGCATGATCGGCCGCCGCCTCGTGGACGCCCTGGTGAGGGACGGCCGGGTCGGCGGGCAGCCGCTCACCGCCCTCACGCTGCTCGACGTGGTGCCGCCGTCGGCGCCCGAGGGCTTCTCCGGCCCGGTGCGGGCCGAGGCCGCCGACCTCACGGCGCCCGGCGCCGCCGAGGCCGCCATCGCCGAGCGGCCGGGGGTGATCTTCCACCTCGCCGCCGTGGTCTCGGGCGAGGCCGAGGCCAACCTCGAGCTGGGCTACCGGGTCAATCTCGACGGCACGCGCCTGCTCCTCGACGCGATCCGGGCGGCTAGCGCGGCGGATGGCTACCGGCCGAAGCTGGTCTTCACCTCCTCGCTGGCGGTGTTCGGGCCGCCCTTCCCCAAGGTCATCCCGGACGACCACATCCTGCGCCCGGCCTCCTCGTACGGGGTCCAGAAGGCCATGGGCGAGCTGATGCTCGCCGACTACGCCCGCCGCGGCTTCCTCGACGGGATCGGCCTGCGGCTGCCGACGATCTGCGTGCGGCCGGGCAAGCCCAACAAGGCGGCCTCGGGCTTCTTCTCGGGGATCATCCGCGAGCCGCTCGCCGGCCAGGAGGCGATCCTGCCGGTGCCCGACACGGTCCGGCACTGGTTCGCCAGCCCCGCGGCGGCGGTGGGCTTCCTCACCCACGCGGCCGGGCTCGACCTCGCGGCGATCGGCCCCCGGATCAGCCTGACCATGCCGGGCGTCTCGGCGACGGTGACGGAGGAGATCGAGGCCCTGCGGCGCGCGGCGGGCGACAAGGCCGTGGCGCTGATCCGGCGCGAACCCGACGCCACCATCGCGCGGATCGTCGGCTCCTGGCCGGAAGCGTTCGAGCCGGAGGCCGCCCTGGCCCTGGGCTTCCGGGCGGACGCATCCTTCGACGCGATCGTCGCCCAGCACGTGGCCGAGTTCCACGGCGGCTGAGGCTCAGCCGAGGACCGAGCGGATGTCGGTCTGCGAGAAATCGTCGCCGACGGAGAGCAGCGGCACGCCGTGCGCCCGCGCGCAGGCATAGGCAAAGCAATCGCCGAGGTTCAGCCGCGCCGGGTGGCGGCCCTTGCCGTAGCGGGCATGGGCCGCGACGGCGAGCCGCGCCTCCGCGTCTGCGATGGGGACCCGCCTGACGCCAGTGGCGTTCAGAAAATCGTCCACGATCTCTCCGGCGACTTCGGGTGGGACGGCCTTGAGCCGGGCAATGGCGAGCACCGCCTCATAGACCGCCACACCGCTCGTGAGCCGCACCGGACTGTCGCGCAACCGATCCAACAGCGCACGATGTCCTGGCTCGCCGGCGACGATCACCACGATGGCGGACGCGTCGACGAACATCACTCGTCGTTCAGGCTGTCGTAGAACGCCTTGTCGGCCTTGAGCCCCGTTGACGGGTAGGACGCGAGCCTTTCCTGGATCTGCGTGACCCGCTCTAGGAAGGTCTCGCGCTCCGCGTCTCGCCGCGCCAGCTCGTTCGCGAGCGCGAGTCGCACCGCCTCGGTCTTGCTCACGCCGGCCCGCGATGCCAGCTTCTCGGCGAGCCGATTCACCTCTTCGCTGCGGATGTTGAGCGGCATGGCGGCCCCCGTGTAGACACAGGAGGCTAGTGTCTACACACCGTTGCCGCAAGTTGGCCGCCGCAAGACGGCTCGACCGTCCCAAAGGATCCCGATGACCCGCCTCGACGAGGCCCGTGCCGCGCTGAAGAAGACGTTCGGCTACGAGGATTTCCGCCCCGGCCAGGACGAGGTGATCGGCGCGGTGCTCGACGGGACCGACGTGTTCGCCGTGATGCCCACGGGTTCGGGCAAGTCGATGACCTACCAGCTCCCCGCTCTGGTCGACCCGGGGCTGACCGTGGTGGTCTCGCCGCTGATCGCGCTGATGCACGATCAGGTCCAGCAGATGCGCAGCGTCGGCATCCACGCAGCGACGCTGAACTCGACGGTGTCG
Source organism: Methylobacterium sp. C33D (assembly GCF_053345825.1). Taxonomy (NCBI): domain Bacteria; kingdom Pseudomonadati; phylum Pseudomonadota; class Alphaproteobacteria; order Hyphomicrobiales; family Methylobacteriaceae; genus Methylobacterium; species Methylobacterium sp. C33D. The sequence goes on along the minus strand of NZ_JBKFAV010000016.1, from coordinate 128,303 downwards.
GATACCGAGTCCCGCGAGACCTGGCGCAGCCTGCGCTCGGGCGACCTGCGGCTGCTGTTCGTCTCTCCCGAGCGTCTGCTGATGGACGGCTGCATGGACGTCCTGCGCGGCGCCGGCGTCCGGCGGCTCGCCGTCGACGAGGCCCACTGCGTCTCGCAGTGGGGCCACGATTTCCGGCCGGAGTACCGTGAGATCGCCCGCGCCCGGACGGCGCTTGGCAACGTCCAGACCCTGGCGCTCACCGCCACCGCCGACGCCGCGACCCGCGCCGAGATCGCCGAGCGCCTGTTCCCGCAGGACCGGCCCCCGAAGATCTTCGTCCACTCCTTCGACCGGCCGAACATCCGGCTGACCTTCCAGCCCAAGGACAACCCGGCCCGGCAGATCGAGCGGTTCCTGAAGCACCGAAGGGCGGAGAGCGGGATCATCTACTGCTCGTCGCGCAAGCGCACCGAGCAGCTTGCCGAGACCCTCCGGAAGGACGGCTTCGACGCCCTGCCCTACCATGCCGGCCTCGACCAGGCGACGCGGATGGCGAACCAGGACCGGTTCCTGCAGGAGGACGGGGTGGTGATGACCGCCACCGTCGCGTTCGGCATGGGCATCAACAAGCCGGACGTCCGCTTCGTCTGCCACGCCGACATGCCCAACAACGTCGAGGGCTACTATCAGGAGATCGGCCGCGCCGGCCGCGACGGGCTGCCGGCCGACACGCTGACCCTCTACGGCCTCGACGACATGGCGCTCCGCCGCCGCCAGATCGACGAGAAGGAGATCTCGGACGAGCGCCGCCGGGTCGAGCGGCGCAAGCTCGAGGCGATGATCACCCTGTGCGAGGGCGCCACCTGCCGCCGCCAGTCGCTGCTCGCCTATTTCGGCGAGTCGAGCGGTGTTTGCGGCCGCTGCGACCTGTGCCGCGGCGGCGTCACCCTCGTGGACGGGACGGTCCCGGCCCAGAAGATCCTGTCGGCGATCGTGCGCACGGGCCAGCGCTTCGGCGCGGCCTACATCTGCGACGTGGTCCACGGGAAGGAGAGCGAGCAGATCCGCCGCAACGGCCACGCGGGCCTCAAGACTTTCGGGGTCGGGGCCGACAAGCCGGTGGCGGCGTGGCGGGCGATCCTGCGCCAGCTCTTCGCGGCCGGGGCGATCGCCGAGAACGCCGACGGTTACGGCGGCCTGTCCATGACCGAGAAGGGCGAGGCGATCCTGTTCGGCCGGGAGCCGGTCCAGCTCCGCCCCGATCCGGAGCCGAAGGCCGAGTCCCGCGAGCGCCGCCGGGCCGCGGCCCGCGAGGACGGGGAGATCGCCCTCTCGGAGGCCGACGAGGCTCTGTTCCAGCACCTGCGCGGCCTGCGCGCCACGCTGGCCCGGGCCGAGGGCATCGCGGCCTTCATGGTCTTCCCGGACCGGACCCTCATCGAGATGGCCCGCCAGAAGCCCGTGGACCTCTGGGCGCTCCGCACCGTGCACGGCGTCGGCGAGCGCAAGCGCGAGGCCTACGGCGACAAGTTCGTGGCCGCGATCGCCGATTTTCTGGCCCATCCGCCGGCGGCGTGACCGGCACCCATACACGGCCAGCATTGCCGGCGTATTGCAACGCGGTGGCGGAACGCACTAATCCGTCACCGTCGCCGCGCGCGGCCCGGTCCGGGGCGCGCATCGGGTCGAGGGCCCCGCCGGGGCTCCCGGACCGCCCTCGTCGAGACCGCCCATGTTCCGCAACGACGTTCCGATCACCCCCGAGCTCGTGGCCCAGCACGGCCTGACGCCGGACGAGTACGAGCGCTTCCGCGGCCTGATCGGGCGCGACCCGACGCTGACCGAGCTCGGCATCGTCTCGGCGATGTGGAACGAGCACTGTTCCTACAAATCCTCCCGCAAGCACCTGCGCGGCCTGCCGACCTCGGCGCCGTGGGTTATCCAGGGCCCGGGCGAGAACGCCGGCGTCATCGACATCGGCGACGGCCACGCCTGCGTCTTCAAGATGGAGAGCCACAACCACCCGAGCTACATCGAGCCCTACCAGGGCGCGGCGACCGGCGTGGGCGGCATCCTGCGCGACGTCTTCACCATGGGCGCGCGGCCGATCGCGGCGCTCAACGCCCTGCGCTTCGGCTCCCCCGACCACCCGCGCACCCGCAGCCTCGTCTCGGGCGTGGTCGCGGGCGTCGGCGGCTACGGCAACTCCTTCGGCGTGCCGACGGTCGGCGGCCTGACCGGCTTCCACAAGCGCTACGACGGCAACATCCTGGTCAACGCCATGGCGGTGGGCCTCGCCCGCACCGACGGCATCTTCTACGCGGCCGCCGCCGGCGTCGGGAACCCGATCGTCTATCTCGGCTCCAAGACCGGCCGCGACGGCATCCACGGCGCCACCATGGCGTCGGCCGAGTTCGACGAGGAATCCGAGTCGAAGCGCCCGACCGTGCAGGTCGGCGACCCCTTCGCCGAGAAGCTGCTGCTGGAGGCCTGCCTGGAGCTGATGGCCTCCGGCGCGGTCATCGCCATCCAGGACATGGGCGCGGCCGGCCTCACCTGCTCGGCGGTCGAGATGGGCGCCAAGGGCGACCTCGGCGTCGAGCTCGACATCGACAAGGTCCCGGCCCGCGAAGAGGGCATGACCCCCTACGAGATGATGCTCTCGGAGAGCCAGGAGCGCATGCTCATGGTGCTCAAGCCCGGCATGGAGGCCGAGGCCCAGGCGATCTTCGTGAAGTGGGGCCTCGACTTCGCGGTGATCGGCCGGACCACCGACACGCTGCGCTTCGTCATCAAGTGGCACGGCGAGACCGTGGCCGACCTGCCGATCAAGGAGCTCGGCGACGAGGCCCCGCTCTACGACCGGCCGCACCTCGCCAACACGCACCAGCCGGTGATCGCGGCCGCCGACGTCCCGGCGCCGGCCTCGCTCACCGACGCGCTGAAGCGCCTCGTCGGCTCCCCCGACCTCGCCTCGAAGCGCTGGGTGTTCGAGCAGTACGACCACTTCATCTTAGGGAACACCGTCCAGAAGCCCGGCGGCGACGCCGCGATCGTCCGGGTCGAGGACGGGCCGAAGGGCCTCGCGCTGACCTGCGACGTGACCCCGCGCTACTGCGAGGCCGACCCGGTCGAGGGCGGCCGGCAGGCCGTGGCCGAGGCGTGGCGCAACATCACGGCGGTGGGGGCCAAGCCGCTGGCCATCACCGACAATCTGAACTTCGGCAACCCGGAGAAGCCCGAGGTGATGGGCCAGCTCGTCGGCTGCCTTCAGGGCATCGGCGAGGCCTGTCGGGCACTGGACTTCCCGGTCGTGTCGGGCAACGTCTCGCTCTACAACGAGACCAACGGCGTCGGCATCCTGCCGACCCCGACCATCGGCGGCGTCGGCGTGCTGGACGACGTGGCGCGCCACGCGACGATCGCCCTCAAGCGGGAAGGCGACGTGCTGGTGCTGATCGGGGCGAGCGAGGGCTGGCTCGGCCAGTCGTCCTACCTGTCGGTGATCGAGGGCCGCGAGGAGGGCGCGCCGCCGCCCGTCGACCTCGCGCTGGAGCGCCGCAACGGCGACTTCGTCCGCGGCCTGATCCAGGCGGGCACCGTCGACACGGTCCACGACCTCGCGGATGGCGGCCTCGCCGTCGCGCTCGCCGAGATGGCGATGGCGGGCCGGATCGGCGCGGCGCTCTCCGACGTGCCGGTGGACCTGCCGCCCCACGCCTACCTGTTCGGCGAGGATCAGGGCCGCTACCTGGTGGCGGTGCGGCCGGAGGCGGCCACCGACCTCCTCGCGGCCGCCGCTTCCCAGGGCGTGGCGGCCGCGTCGGTCGGCGTCACCGGCTCCGACCGTTTGACCCTGCCGGGCGGCGAGACCATATCGCTCGCCGACCTCACCGCGGCGCACGAGGGCTGGCTGCCCGACTACATGGCGAGCCAGCCGGCCGCGCCGGCCGCCTGAGCCCCGTTCTGACGAGGAGTTTCCCGATGCCGATGGATGCGGGCGAGATCGAGCGCATGATCCGCGAGGCCCTGCCGGACGCGCAGGTGGAGATCCGCGACCTCGCGGGCGACGGCGACCACTACGCCGCCACCGTCCTGTCGGCGGCCTTCAAGGGCAAGACCCGCGTGGCGCAGCACCAGATGGTCTACGGCGCTCTCCAGGGCCGGATGGGCGGCGTGCTCCACGCCCTTGCGCTGACCACGGGCGTCCCGCAGGATTGAGGAGAAGACCCTCAGGCGTCGCGATGAGTCTCAAACCGTCTGTCGTCATCGAACGCGTACGGCCGGCGACCTGGGGGGAAACCTTCGCCCGGGAACGCGGACTTCTCGGCGCCTTGCTGCACGATTCATCCCTCTTCGCGGGCGTTCGTCCTTTGGTCGCGCCCGACGATTTCTCGATCGGCCTCCACGAGCGCCTGTTCGAGGCCATGCCCAAGATCGTTGAGGCGGACGGAGCGATCGATCGTGACGCGATCCCCGATGCGCTCGGCACTTATGCTTGGGATGCGGAAGGCGGTATCGATGCTTGGCTCGACCGTCTGCTTGCCGAGCGTGCTCCGGCTTCCGATGCGATAAGGAACGCGCTCGATATCCACGCCGACGCAGAGCTGCGACGTGAGCAGCCTGAACTGATCGACAGCGACACCGTGGCGTGGTGCCATCAACAGGTCGCCCTGCTCGTACGGCTCGCCGAGCGGTCCGACCCTCTCTCACAACAGATCGACTGGCAGAACATCGTTCAGGAGCTCCTCTACGTGGGCCGCTCGCAAGTCAGCGGCGTGGTCCGCAAGATGGAGCTGGTTTTCGAGCACTTGGTGAAACTTTTGTCCGACCCGAACGCGCCCAGCCGCAATCACTGGCGGATCGAGATCGACGCGTTTCTGCTCCGGGTCTCCCATGAGGCGAAGCCATCGATGCGTCGGTTGATCGACTTGAACGCGGCTTGGCGGCGCGGCGTGTCCGATGCCGCTGCCAGCCTATCGCAACACGCGATCCGCGTGCCGCGGGACCTGCCGCAGGAGTGCCCGTTCAGCTACGAGGATCTGACCACGGGCACGCTGCCCGTTGCCGGCCTCCTTGAGAAGCTGGCCGGGACCGTCGATATGAAGCCAACCGAATAAACCCGAGGTACCCGATGACCGACGTCAACACGACCATCCAGAACGAGATCGCCTCCCAGGACGTGGTGGTGTTCATGAAGGGCACGCCGCAGATGCCGCAATGCGGTTTCTCGGGGCAGGTGGTACAGATCCTCAACTACCTCGGCGTGCCGTTCAAGGGCGTGAACGTCCTGGCCGACCAGGAGATCCGCGAGGGCATCAAGGCCTTCTCGAACTGGCCGACCATCCCGCAGATCTACGTGAAGGGCGAGTTCGTCGGCGGCTGCGACATCACCCGCGAGATGTTCCAGTCGGGTGAGCTGCAGACCTTCCTGTCCGAGAAGGGCGTGCCGGTGAAGACGGCCGCCGCCTGATTCTTTTACGACTTGGCACGTTGGATGAGGGCGCCTGCGGGCGCCCTTTTTCGTGCCCGTTTTTGCGAGCGCAGCGAAGCGATCCAGTTGCGCCACGCTCGCCGACCTTGCGCTGCCCTGGGTTGCTTCGCTGCGCTCGCAAAGACGGTGAAGCCCCACGGCGATGGCCCGTCAGCGCGGCTCCCGCGCCACGAACAGCGCCACGCAGCCGACGACCGTGATCTCCACCGACCGGAACCGCCGGTCGAGCGCCGCGCGCAGGTCCGGCAAGGTGTCGGCGGCGTTCGAGAACACCCCCTTGCGGTTGTAGACCCGCATCAGCGCCCGCGCCGCCCCCGTGGCCGGGACGCCCCCCGACAGGATCGTGGCGCCGAACACCGCGCCGCCGTCGGCGAGGCACGGCCGCAAAGTGTCGAAGGCCTTGGCCTTCGCGGCGATGTCGCCCGGCAGGCAGTGCAGCAGGTAGGTCATCCCGATCGAGTCGAACGGCGCGAGGCCGGTGACCGGGGCGCCGAGGACGTCGACCCGGTAGGTCTCGGGCCGGTAGCGCGCGATCCGGTCGGCCGCGAAGGCGAGGCTGTCGGCGTTGAGGTCCATCAGGCCGATGCGCGGTGTGGCGGACGGGAACCGGCAGCGGTCGAGGTACCAGCCGGTCCCGACCCCGACGTCGAGATGGGCGCGGCCCGCGTGCCGGTCGTAGAGATCGAGGATCCGCGCCGTGGGGCAGCGCCAGATCAGCGGGTTCGACAGGCGCAGCACGACGAGGTCGTAGAGCCGCAGCGTCCGCGGATTGTAGATCGCCTGCCCGGCGCGGGTATCGGTCGCCATGGCTCTCCGTCAGGGCCGCTCTGGGCGGCGCGCATTCGCATTCGCCGCGGGGATCGCCTATATCAGACCCTTTCCAACGTATGGATCGTTTGAACGCCATGGCGACGCCGTCGCTCGACAGCGCCCGCGCGGCCGATGCCGCGATCGAGAAGGCGCCGGATCTCCTCCCCGAGGCGCTGCCCGGCCGCCGGCCGTCGCTGGTCGGCCTGACCCGCGACGCCCTCAAGGCGCAGCTCGTCGGCATGGGCGTGCCCGAGCGCGAGAGCCGGATGCGCGCCGGCCAGGTCTGGCACTGGGTGAATTTCCGCGGGGCGTCCGATTTCGCCGAGATGACCAATGTCGGCAAGGCGCTGAAGGCGCAGCTCGCCGAGCACTTCACCCTGGAGCGGCCCGAGGTGGCGAGCCGGCAGGTCTCCCGCGACGGCACCCGCAAGTGGTTGCTGCGCATGGCGCCGACCAACCGGCAGGAGCACAACCGCGGCGCCGAGATCGAGTGCGTCTACATTCCCGGCCCGGACCGCGGCACGCTCTGCGTGTCCTCCCAGGTCGGCTGCACGCTGACCTGCTCGTTCTGCCACACCGGCACGCAGCGCCTCGTGCGCAACCTGTCGGCGGCCGAGATCGTCCAGCAGCTCGTCACCGCCCGGGACGAGCTCGGCGACTGGCCCGGCCAGATGCCGAGCCGCGACGCCGGCGGCTCCGGCGAGGTCGGCCGGCTCGTGACCAACATCGTGTTCATGGGCATGGGCGAGCCCCTCTACAACCTCGACGCCGTGGTCGACGCGGTCGGGGTGATGTCGGACCAGGAGGGCCTCGGCCTGTCCCGCCGCCGGATCACGGTCTCGACCTCGGGGGTCGTGCCGCAGATCCCGCGGCTCGGCGAGCAGGCCAACGCCATGCTGGCGATCTCGCTGCACGCCGTGCGCGACGACCTGCGCGACGAGCTGGTGCCGCTGAACCGCAAGTACCCGATCGCCGAGCTGCTGGCGGCCTGCCGGGCCTATCCGGGCCTGAGCAACGCCCGCCGGATCACCTTCGAGTACGTGATGCTGAAGGGCGTCAACGATTCGGACGCGGACGCGCGGGAGCTGGTCCGCCTGCTCAAGGGCATCCCGGCCAAGATCAACCTGATCCCGTTCAACCCCTGGCCGGGCAGCCGCTACGAATGCTCCGACTGGGACCGGATCGAGCGCTTCTCCGAGATCGTGTTCAACGCCGGCTACGCCTCGCCGGTGCGCACGCCCCGGGGCCGGGACATCCTGGCCGCCTGCGGTCAGCTCAAGAGTGAGACCGAGAAGCTGCGCGCCCGCGCCCGGCTGATGCAGGAGGAGGGCATCGGCGTGGAGAGCTTCTACGCGGGCGCCGACGACTGACACCCGTCCCTGCGAGCGGAGCGCAGCGATCCAGAGCAGCGCCCCGTTCACCGCTGTCGCCGCCGCCCCGGGTCGCTTCGCTGCGCTCGCGATGACGGGGTGGCTCACGCAGCAAAACGTCGCGCGTCAGCTCTGCGCAGCGGCGCCTCCTCGGCGCCGACCCACTCCGTCCGGTGCCGCGGCAGAGCCTCCGGGTGCTCGGCCTGGAGCCACGTGATCATCGCCTCGCGGACCACGCAGCGCAGGTCCCAGGCCTGGGGCGCGTTGCGGGCGCTCACCAGCATCCGGATCTCGATCGTCGATTCCTTCGCGTCCGAGACTTGGAGGTTCACCACCTTGCCGTCCCACAGGGGCGTGGCCCTGGCGATCTCGGCGAGCTTCTCGCGCATCGCCGCCACCGGCGCCCGATGGTCGACGTAGAGGAAGACGCTGCCGATCAGCGAGGCGCCGTCGCGGGTCCAGTTCTGGAACGGCTTCTGGATGAAGTAGGTCAGCGGCAGGACCAGCCGGCGCCAGTCCCAGAGGCGGACCACCACGTAGGTCGCGGTGATCTCCTCGACCCAGCCCCACTCGTTCTCGACGATGATCGCGTCCTCGATCCGGATCGGCTGCGTGATGGCGATCTGGATGCCGGCCACGAGGTTCGACAGGACCGGCTGCATGGCCAGCCCGAGGACGAGGCCCGCCGCGCCCGCCGAGGCCAGCAGGCTGACGCCGTACTGTCGCACCGGCTCGAAGGTCATCAGCGCCACCGAGAGGGTGACGAGGGCCACCAGCGTCACGCCGGCCCGCTCCAGGATGCGCATCTGCGTGAAGTGCTTGCGCGCCAGGAGGTTGTCCTCGGCGTCGAGCTTGAACCGCCGCAGGTAGATCACCGTGGCGATGTGGAGCGCGGTGGCGCAGCACCAGCCGGTCAGCGTCACGAAGGCGACCAGCAGGATCTGGTTGAGGGCGATCCGCACCTCCCAGGACAGGTGCACGGTGGTCGAGGCGAGGCTGATCGCCACCACGATCAGGCCGAGGCGGCTCGGCCCGCGGGTGCGCGACACCAGCGAGCGCCAGAACAGGCTCTTGCCCGAGACAGCCCGCTTCATCGCCCGGTAGACGACCCCGTGCAGGGGCATCACCACGGCGCAGCAGGCGACGATGAGGATCAGGCTCTCGGCCCACCACGGCAGGTAGGCCAGCGCGCGGGCTGCGGAGCCGGCGAGCGCGTCGAGGTCCGGCATCGGGCATCGCTCCACGGGTTCCGAACGGGACCCATGGGAATGGGTGGGCGCTCGCGGGGGTTCCGCACCGCACCATGTGCCCGCCGCAACGCAGCGACCCGGCGCGGCGGCTTGCGACCCCGACTCGACTTGGCCGCGCCTACTTCGCTGCCCCGACCGTCACGCTGCCCGAGGCGGTCCGGCCGAACCGCGCCGGCCGGTACATGTCCTCCACCGTCGCGCCCGGATGGACGTAGGTCCCGGGCGAGACCGCCCGCACCGTGTAGGCCACCGTGAAGAAGGCCGACTGGCTCGGGTCGCGATCGTAGGCCGCGACGAAGCGGTCGTCCCGGAACTCGGTGTGGACAGGCTGGACGTCGGACTTGGCGAAGGCGAGCCCCTGGAGCGCGTCGGCGTCGAGGAGCTTCGGGTTGTCGATCTCCAGCCCCGCCGGCAGCGGATCGACCAGCAGCAGCCGCGCGGCCTCCGCCTTGGCCTCGGTGACCTTGAGCACCACCACGAGCCGGTCGTTCTGGCGCAGGCCGCTCGCCGGGTCGACGGTGCTGCCGTCCAGCCGGCGGAAGCTGCGCTCGATCGTGTAGCCCTGCTGCGCCGCCGGCTCCGGCACCAGGGGACTGCCGTTGACGGTCACGGCCACCTGCACCGGGCTGCGGCCGGTATTGGTGAGCTGAACGCCCCGGTCGGCCAGGGCCGCCTCCCGGTAGACCCGGGCCAGCATCCCGGTCTGCGGGGCGCCGTCCAGGGTGAACGAGAGGGCGCCCGCCTCGTTCGACAGGCTCTCGGCGGCGAGCACCATCCAGGCATTCTCCTGCGTGCTCGTCGGCCGGTCGGCCTGCTGCTCCTCGCCGAGCACGGAAGCCGCGGGGCCCAGCGCCCCCTGCGCCAGCCCGCTCTCGGCGGCGAGCGTGATCAGCCCGGCCCCGTCGCGCAGCCGGGAGCCGTAATCGGCGCGGTAGACACCCTTGTCGCGCTCGGCGCGCAGCGCGGCGAGCGCCGAGTCCATCGCCTTGGCGGCCCGGCCGCGGTCACCCAGCAGCGCCAGGGCGGCGGCGAGCTGCGCGCGCCCGAGGGCGGAGGAGAAGTCGCCGATCTTGGTGTCGGCGAGGTAGCGCAGGTCGCCCATCACCGGCCGGCCGTTCCGGGCGAGAACGTAGGCCGCGTAGGCGAGGTCGGCGCCGCCGCCCCGCACCTCGGTGGCGTTGGCCACGGCGTTGCGCAGGTAGTCGAGGGCCTGGGCGAAGGCCTTCTGCGGCACCCCGAAGCCGCGCTCGCGGGCGCGGGTCAGGAAGTCGGTCACGTAGGCGTCGAGCCAGAGGTCGCTCGACCCCTGCGCCGACCAGAGGCCGAAATCGCCGCTCGAATCCTGGCGGGCGAGCAGGCGCTCGATCGATTCGCGCACCCTTTCGTCCGCGCCCGCGTCGAGGGCGAGCTTCTCCAGGGCCGCGAGCTTGTTGACGTAGAGCAGCGGCATCGCCCGGCTCACCACCTGCTCGGAGCAGCCGTAGGGGTAGCGGTCGAGCGCCCGGAGCAGGGCCGCCACGTCGACCCCCGGCAGGGCCGTGGCCGAGAGCGAGACGCTGCCGGTGCCGGGCTGCAGGTCGGCGAGGAGGTCCGAGGTCAGCGTCAGGTTCGCCCCGGGGGCGAGGCTGCGCACCGAGCGGCGCAGCAGGGCGCCGGTCCCCGGCGCGATACCGAGCGAGAAACTCTGGTTCAGGGCGGCCGGGAGGCCGGGCCCCGACAGGGCGAGGTCGAGGCGGGCCGTGCCGGGTCCGGCGGCGGTGAGGGGAATCGCGAACTGGCCCTTGGCGCCGGCCTCCAGCCGCAGCGTCTGGCGCAGCGCGCTGGCGCCGACCACGACCGGGCCGGTCGGGTTCAGATCGACCGTGTACTCGCCCGCACGCCCCTCAACGTTGTCGAGGGCGACGAACAGGCGCGAGCGGTCGCCGGTGTCGAGGAAGCGCGGCAGCGTGGCGCTGAGCACGACCGGGTCGCGGATGATCACGTCGGCCTGCGCCTGCCCGACCCGGTCGCCGCTCCAGGCGGTGACCATGACGCGGCCGGTGCCGTTGAAGGCCGGGATCGGGAAGGTGACGCTGGCCGCGCCGTCCGGCCCCACGGTCACGACCCCCGAATAGAGCGCCAGCGGCGCCTGGGTCGGCGGCGAATCGGCCAGCTCGCCGCCGCCCGCGTCGCCGCCGGAGCGGATCGCCCCGGCCGAGCCCTGCATGCCGTCGATCAGGTAGCCGTAGAGGTCGCGGACCTCCGGCCCGAGCGCCCGCTGGCCGAGGAAGTACTGGGTCGGGTCCGGCGCCGCGTAGCGGGTCAGGTTGAGGATGCCGACATCGACCAGGGCCAGGGTGATCCGCGCCGGCTCGCCGACCTTCAGACCGGTGAGCTGGACCGGCAGGGTCAGGTCCTGGCGCGGGCGCGCCCGCTCCGGCGCCTTCAGGGCGACCCCGAGGCTGCGCCGCTCCCGGTCGACCGAGAACCACGCCAGACCCAGCGCCCGGCCCGGCAGGCGCTTGGCCGCCTGGTCGAGGGGCCGGTAGGCTGTGGCCACCAGGTAGGCACCGGCGCCCCACTCGGCCTTCACCGGGATGCTGACCGTGGTGCCGCCCTCCGGCACGCTGACCTCCAGGGTCTGGTGCACGCGGTCGCTGACGACCATCAGGCTGGCCTGCCCCTTGAACTTCGGGCTGAGCTTGGCCCGCAGCGTGTCGCCGGCCGCGTAGGCGGCCCTGTCGAGGGTCAGGTCGAGCAGGTCGGGCGCCTCGGCGGTCTCGGAGCCGCCCCAGCCCACCTCGAAGCCGAGGCTCGCGCTCGCCTCCGGGGCGCCCGCGGTCGAGACCTCCAGCCGGTAGCGGCCGAGGCCGACCGGCGCCTCGATCCGGCTCGGGCCGGCGGCCGTGAGGTCGACGGTGCCGCTGGCGACGCGCCGGGCGGACTTGACCGCCTCGAACGACCAGCGCCCGTCCGCCCGGTACCACTGGTAGGAGGAATCGATCCGCGACAGGGTCCAGGTCACGCCCGGCCGGGCCAGGAGCGCCCCGTCGGGGCGCGCGAACACCGCGTCGAAGCCCGCGATCCCGCCCTCCTTGAGGTCGGTGAAGCCCTTGCGCAGGGCCAGCACCGGGTTGGCCGGGAGGATCGGCAGGGTCAGGCTGCGCGACAGCGCCCGGCCGCCGGGCTCGCCGACCGCCAGCGTGATCTTCGCCTCCAGCGCCCGCGGCGCCGCGACCTGCGGCACCGGCACCGAGACGGTGGCGGCGCCCTGCGCGCTCGTGGTGGCGTGGTCCTGCAGCTCCTGGGTCGCCGGCTCGACCGCCTCGTCGTCGAGACCGATGGAATAGGTCTCCAGCCCCTTGATGCCGCTGGTGGCCGCCGCCTGCACGGTGACGCTGCCCGACACGTCGAGATCGGCGCCCGGGGCGCCGTAGAGGTAGCGGGCGGCGACGTCGACCTGCGCGGCCTCGCCCCGGTTCAGGGCCGCTTGCCGGGCCTTGAGGGTCACCTCCAGGCGCTCGGGGACGTAATCCTCCACGAGGAAGCTGGTCTCGCCGATCGCGGGCGCCTTCGGGTCCGTGTAGGCGGAGACCCGCCACGTGCCGTGCATCGCCCCGGACAGGAGCGGCAGCGGCAGGGCCCGGCCGCCGAGCCCCTGGTCGGGCACCGAGACGCGCCGGTACTCGACGCCGTCCGGCCGTCTGACCACCAGGGTCAGCGGCAGGTCCGGCACGGCGGTGCCGCGGGGGTCGCGCAGCAGGGCGGTGAGCTGGACGGTCTCGCCCGTGCGGTAGACCCCGCGCTCCGGGAACAGGTAGGCGTCGAGGCCGCCGGTCTCGGGCCGCCCCTTCACGCCGCGGTCGGTGAGGTCGAAGGCGCCGAGATTGAGGTCGAGGAAGCCGTAATCGCCGCCCGCCTGGGCGACCACGAGGCTCGGCGCCAGGCCACCCTCCCCGCGGGCGAGCCCGGGATCGAAGGCGACGTGCCCCTGCGCGTCGGTGGTCCGGGTGCCCAGCACCTCGTTGTTGCGGGCGATGAGCCGGATCTCGGCGCCCGGCATCACCTGCGCGGAGGCGAGCGAGCGCAGGACCACGTGGACCCCGTCCCGCCCCTTGGTGGCGGTGAGCCCCAGGTCGGAGACCACGAACCACTGGGTCGCCTGGGTGTCGTATTCCTCGTCGGAGGCGGCCACGCCCGACGGGCGGGCCAGCATCACGTAGAGGCCGGGCTCCAGCTTGCCCACGGCCTGGAGGACCGGGAAGGCTGTGACCGCCTCCTGGTTGATCTCGGCCTTGGCGGTGTCGAGGGTGCCCTTCCAGACGCGCTGGCCCTTATCGGACGCGATCGTCCGGGCGGTGGACCCGCTGAGCTGGCCCAGGAAGTCCTCGGACCGCAGGGTCGGCAGCAGGCCGCGGTCGCCGATGCGCAGCACCTCGACGTCGAGCTTGGGCGCGTTCACCGAGACCAGGGGCACGCCCGCCTGGCCGGTCCGGGGCAGGACGTAGTTGCGCCCGGTGAAGCGCACCTGCGGGGCGCGGTCGCGGACGTAGATCTCGTAATCGGCGGCCTTGAGCAGGCTCTCGCCGACCGCGGAGGGCAGGCCCGGGCGGACCACGATGGCGTAGCGGCCGCCGTGCTTGAGCCCGTCGACGCAGACCTGGGAGCCCTCCCCGGTCACGGCGGCCGCGCTGCTGCCCGAGACGGCGACGAAGGGCGCGTAGTCGGTCTTGGGCCGGATCGCCTCCGAGAAGGTGAAGCAGGCCCGCGGGGCGGCCGCGTCGGAATCGACCTTGTAGTCGAGGATGCGGAAGCCGTGCTGCGCCCGCAGGGTCTCGTAGGTCTCCCGGACCGGGGCGGCATCGGCCAGAGCGAGGCTCGCCGCGTAGGCGTCGAGCGCCGGGCGCCAGGATTCCTGCTCGGCCTCCGCGGCGCCGAGGGCGGCCAGCGCGGCCGCGGCGTCGGCGGCCGTGCCGGCGCGCTCGTAGGCGCGGTAGGCGGCGGCCGTCACTCGCCCGCGCAGGCGCGACCGGCCCTGGTAGTCGCTGTCCTCGAGGGCGCTGAGCGCCGCCGCGGCCCCGCGGGCGTAGGCCTGCCAGTTGCGCCCGTCGGCCGGGTCGGCCGCCACCGCGGCGGTGAGGGACGCCAGCGCCGCGTCGGGCTTGTCGGCGGCGAGCAGGGCCAGCCCGGCGGCGCGGGACTGGCCGGCCGGCCGCAGGGGACCGCCGGCCTCCGCCTTCAGCGCGGTCTCCAGGCGGACCGCAGCGCTGGCGAGGTCGGCCCGGACGAAGGTCCTGGCGAACGGCGCGGCGACGGCCGTCGCCGGCCGGGGCGCGGTGCGGGCCGCAGGAGGCGACTGCGCGAGCGGCGACTGGGCGAGCTGGGTCTGGGCGAGCGGCGACTGGGCGAGGGCCGGACCGCTGGCGATCCCTCCGAGGAGCGCCAGGGCACCCGCGAGCCGTCCGAGCCGCGCCATCAGCCTGTTCCCCACCCGCAATCCCGATGATTCGCCCCGGGTCCCGTCGCGCCGGAGCCTAGCACCGGCGGTCGGGCCCGCAACGCTCCGGATCGCTGGAGGCCCTGCCCGGCCCCGCGCCGCGGCTCAGAACGCCTTCAGCACCTGCTCGGCGTGCTCGACCGCCACCGGGCCGGCGAAGCAGTGGGAGACCAGCGCGCGGTAATCCTGCCAGGGCTGCGAGCCGGTGAAGTCCTTGGTGTGGGCCTCCAGCGTGTCCCAGTGGATCAGCAGCCGGTAGCGCTGCGGGTGCTCGATCGAGCGCCGGACCTCGAAGTGCCGGCAGCCCTTGGCCTGCTTGAAGATCGCCGAGGCCTCGGCGATGCCCTTCTCGAACTCGGCCTCCAGGCCGGGCTTGATCTCGATCTGCGCGATTTCGAGGATCATCGGTGCGGTTCCTGTCTCAGGGGCGGAGGGGGCGGCCGAGCTTGGCCGCGAGGATGCGCTGCGGGCTCAAGGCGGGGTCGGCCTGGGCGGAGACCGGCAGGTAGGCGGTCTGCTCGAGCATGTATCGGCCGCCCATGGCCCCGTGCATGACGAGGTCCGAGAAGGTCACCCAGGTCTCGCCCGGGCGGAACTCCACGTCGGCCTGGGGCGCCGACGCCTGATAGGCCTCGTCCTGCTTGAGGGCGTCGTGCAGGTGCAGCATCAGGTGGTCGTATTCCGAGCGCTTCGCCTTGGTGATGCGCAGCGCCGCGAGCAGGCGCGCCGAGAGCGGCGCGTAGCCCGGCAGCCGCGGCAGGAACCTCTCCGCCATCGACCCGAAATCCTCGCCGACCCGCCAGCGGCGCGCCTCGCCCGCGGGGTTGATGTTGCGGAACACCCGCAGGATCCGCCTCTCGCCGATCGGGTTCGACGGGAAGGCGTCGACGTGCAGGCGCGTGTCGTCGCGCCGCCAGCTCAGCTTGCGCCGGTCGACGTCGAACGGCCGGTAGGAGGTGCCGGCGAGGCTCACCCGGTCGAGGTATTCGGGCAGATGGGTGCCGATCAGGTCGCGGGCGAAGGCGCGGTAGCGGATCAGGAGCTGGCGCAGGGCCTCCTGCTCCTCCGGCGTGCCGGCCGCGCCGCGCAGTTCCGCGGCCTCGCCGCGGATGTTGACGTTCTTGGCCTTGCCGTCCGCGAAGGGCCGCTCGGTGAACCGGCGCTCGAAGTCGCTGAACGGGAAGGGCAGGTCCGGGAACAGCAGCACCGCTCCGGCTTCGAGCTCCCGCGCCAGGGAGCCGGGCGCCTCGCCGGGGGCGACTCTGCGGATCGGGCTGATCATCGTCTGCGCGTTGGCTGCCGTCACGGTTCCGCCCCTCTAGCGGAGCCGCCGGGGTGAGGCCAGGGCCGCGCATTTCCGGTGGACGGCCGGTGTCATCCACCGGCCCGGCGGAGGGCGCCCGCCCGATCGGCTTGCGCAACCGCTTCGTTCCCGGCACGTTCCCCGGCCAGCACCCGGCCCGAGAGCCCGGCGGAGGATGGCGCCGATGGCGACGTTGAAGGAATTCGAGGAAGCTCTGCGCGAGCACGGCATGAACATGGCGCTGGCGCTCCTAGAGCGCCTGCGCGAGCGCGACCGCGCGACCCGGACGGTGAAGCCCGCCCGGCGGCTGACCGGCCAGAAGATGACCCCGGAACTCGCCCGGGCGATCCTGGACCTGCACGCCACGACCGGCATGACCCAGCAGGAGATCGCCTTCAAGGTCGGGGTCAACCAGGGCCGCGTGAACGAGGTGATCAAGCGCGGCAAGTGGCTGACCGACGACCCGAGCGCCCCGGAGGCCGTGGCCCGCGACAAGGCGGTGGCCCGGATGCGCGGCGACCCGAAGCCCAAGAAGCCGGCCGCCGCCCGCCCCGCCTCCGCGCGGGCCAAGGAGCGCAAGACGGCCCCGCCGAAGGCGCGCAACCAGGGTCAGCTGGCGCTGGGGGATCTCTGAGGGGCTCCCGCGGCCCCCGTCCTCGCGGGCGGGGCGCAGCAAGCCTGGGCAGCGCGACCCTGCGAAGCGCGGCGACGCTGGATCGCTTCGCTTCGCTCGCGAGGACGGTGCGGGCTCTCGCCTCCGATGGCCCGCGCGCTCACCCGGCCGGCGCGAAATGGCCCCGGTAGCGCGCGCCGATCACCTCGACCGGCAGCGCGACGAACACGTCCGTCGTACCGAACTGGCGGTCGATCACCGCGCCGTCGCCGAAGGTGGCGCCGAGGCGCAGGTAGCCCTTGATCAGGGGCGGCAGCGCCTGGAGCGCGGCCTTGGTATCCACCGCCTCGCGCGGCATCCGGTCCATCGCCACCGCCCGCTCCGGCAGCGCCCGGGCCCGCCAGCCCTCCGGCGCGCGGGCGTGGTGGTGCAGGAAGGCGAGCGGCAGGGCCAGGCGGTCCGGATCGGTCCCCTCGAGGCTCGCGCAGCCGATCAGCGCGTCGATCCGGTGGTGCAGGACGTAGGCGTAGATCCCCTGCCACAGCAGCTCGACGGTCCGCTTGCTCCGGTAGGGCTTGAGCACGCAGGAGCGGCCGAGTTCCAGGAGCCGCCGGTGCCCCTGCGCGGCGAGCAGCGGCGCGAGGTCGTACTCGCTCTCGGAATAGAAGCCGGTGTGCTGCTCGGCCACCGCGCCGCGCAGCAGCCGGTAGGTGCCGACGACCTTCGGGCGCGGCTCGACGAAGGGCTTCTTCCGCCGCGGCGCCGCGTGGTCGAGGACGAGCAGGTGGTCGCAGACCGCGTCGTAGCCGTCGACGTCGCGGCGGGACAGGGCGGCGAGCCCGGAGGGCACCGCCGACATCTCCTCGTAGAAGACCTTGTAGCGCAGCCGCTGGGCCCGCCGGATCTCCGATCTCCGCGTCGCCAGCCGGACCTCGAGGCTGCCGATGCGGCCGAGGCTGCGCCCCTCGAACGGCTCGGGCAGGCGGATCGCCCGCTCGGCCGAAAGCACCTCGTCGATTCCACCCGCGCCCTCGACGCCCGGCCGCGGGGCCGACCGGCGGCGCAGCTTGGCGATCGGCGCGCCGACGCCCCATTGCACGCCCTTGTGCCAGCCGGCTCCGAGCGCGCTGTAGGCTCCGCGGGCGAGATTGGCGACCATGGTCGGGTT
This sequence comes from Methylobacterium sp. C33D, assembly GCF_053345825.1. NCBI lineage: Bacteria > Pseudomonadati > Pseudomonadota > Alphaproteobacteria > Hyphomicrobiales > Methylobacteriaceae > Methylobacterium > Methylobacterium sp. C33D. Next base: position 110,837 of record NZ_JBKFAV010000016.1, on the reverse strand, counting down.
CACTCCGGGTGCGCGTCCGTGCACCGTCGAATCCGACAGAGAGCACGATGGCCACACGCCATTATGACAGCCGCCACGAGAAAGCGCCCCGGCCGGGGCCGGGGCGCTCCGAGAGCCTGGTCGGGGCCCGATCGGAACCTGACGGTTCCGCCCCGGGCGGGATCAGGCGGCCTGCTGGACCGCGTCCTTGCGGACGTCGCCCTCGATCACCGGGGCGCCGGGGCGCACCGCCGAGGCGATCTCGATGCGACGGGGCTTCTTCGCCTCCGGGACCTCGCGGACGAGGTCGATGTGGAGGAGACCGTTCTCCAGCGCCGCGCCGGTCACCTGGACGTGGTCGGCGAGCTGGAACCGGCGCTCGAAGGCGCGGGCCGCGATGCCCTGGTGCAGGAACTCCGCCTTGCCCTCGGCCTTGCGCTCGCCCTTCAGCGTGAGCGCGTTCTCCCGCACCTCGATCGACAGGTCGGACTCGGTGAAGCCGGCGACCGCGACGGTGATGCGGTAGGCGTTCTCGCCGGTCCGCTCGATGTTGTAGGGCGGGTAGGTCGGGGCCGCCTCGGCGCTCGCGAACTGGTCGAGGGCGGAGAACAGGCGATCGAAGCCGACGGTGGAGCGGTACAGGGGAGCGAGATCGAACTGACGCATGACATATCCTCGTCTGAGCAACATGCAATTCCGGTCCGCCCGATGGGCCGGACCCGTCTCTCGTGCCGCCTGACGGCCGGCACAGACGAGATATCGGAGGGGGAAAATCGCGCTTCAAGACCCCCCGCGAGGGTCGGAAACGAGATTTTTTCGCTACGGTCGCAGGGTGCATCGGAGGGTGCATCGAGCGCGCATCGGGCAGCGCACGCTCGATGCACGGGACGGTGCGCGGAGGCGCTGAGGTGAGGCCAGTGAGACGCTTCGACGGTGACACCGGGCGCGAGCCGCCGCTCCTGACCCTGCGCGGCACGCCCGACAACCCGGTCCCGCCGGGCGGCACGCTGATCGCCGTCGGCACGCGCGACGACTGCACCCTGCGGGCAGCCTACTGGCAGACCACCGCGCGCACCTGCCGGGGCACGGTCTGCCTGCTCCAGGGCCGGGCCGAATTCATCGAGAAGTACTACGAGACGATCCACGAACTGCGCGCCCGGGGCTTCGCGGTCGTGGCCTTCGACTGGCGCGGCCAGGGCGAATCGGACCGCCGGGTCGACGATCCGCACAAGGGCCACGTCGCCCGGTTCGACGATTACCGCCTCGACCTGCGGGCCGTGGCCGAGACGGTCCTGGTGCCGCTGATGCCCGAGCCCCATGTCGGCCTCGCGCATTCCATGGGCGGATGCGTCGCCCTCCTCGCGGCCCTCGACGGCGCGCTGCCGTTCCGGCGGCTGGTGACCCTGGCGCCGATGCTGTCGATCCGGATGGTCCGCTGGCCGGCCGGGGCCGCGATCCTGTCGCGGGTGCTGCAGCGGCTCGGCCTCGGCAGCCGCTACATCCCGTTCGGCAAGCCGGTCTCGATCGCCACCAACCCGTACGCGGGCAACCGCCTGTCGCGGGACCCGGTCCGCTACGCCCGCAACGCCGCGGCGGCCCGGCAGGTCGGTGCCGGCGCGGTCGGCGACCCGACGATCGCGTGGCTCGCCGAGGCGTTCCGAGCGATGGCGCGGCTGCGCGATCCCCGGGCGGCGCCGCGGATCGGGCTGCCGACCCTGATCGTCGCGGCGGGCGCCGACCCGGTCTGCGGCACGGCCGACACCGAGCGCTTCGCCGCCCGGCTGAAGGCCGGCCACATCCTGGTCCTGCCGGATTCCCGGCACGAGATCCTGACCGAGCGCGACGCGATCCGGCAGGATTTCTGGGCGGCCTTCGAGGCGTTCGTGCCGGGCTCGCCGCTGCCGACCCACGCGGAGGTCGAGGCGCACGCCGTGGCGGTGCCGGTCGCCTGAGGCGTCAGCCCCCCAGATCCGGGTCGATGTCCCGGGGGCGCACGTACCGGTCGAGGCGCCCGCGGCCCGGCGCGATCTCCGCCCAGTGTTCGCCGTCGAAGTCGATCACCACGAAGGCCGCGGTCGGGAATTCCAGGGCCAGCCGGTCCCGGGCCGCCCGCGGCCCCGACCCCGCGAGCGCCGCCGCGAGGTCGCCGAGGCCGGGATTGTGGCCGACCACGATCAGCGTGGCGGCCGTGTCGGGCGCCTGCCGGATCACCGTGAGGATCCGGTCCGCCGGCGCCTCGTAGATCTCGGCGTGCCAGCGCGTCTCGGGGCTGCCGAGGGCGCCCTCCAGCGCGGCCCAGGTCTCGCGGGTCCGCGCGGCGGTGGAGACGAGGGCGAGATCCGGGCGCAGGCCCTCCCGCGCCAGGTGGGCGCCCACCGCCGGGGCGGCCCGCTTCCCGCGCGCGTTGAGCGGGCGCTCGTGGTCGGCCACGCCCGGCGGACGGTCGGACTTGGCGTGCCGCAGCAGGATCAGCCTGCGCATGAGCGAACCTCTGACGCGTGTCGTGGGCCGGGCTCCGGCTGCCGGTTCGGGCGCGCGGCCGACCGGGCGGCGCCCGCTCCCGCCCGGTTAGCCGAAAGCGCCGCGTGCGGGAACCGCGCCTTTGACCGCAAGTTCCGACCGCGTCACCGCGCGCCTGTCGCGGTAAGGGGTCGACGGCGCCGGGACCGCCATCGACCGCGCCCGGACGTCCCGCCATCGACGCGGGCCGCCGGGGCGCGCCGGCCGTCGCCGTCAGCCGCCGTCGCGGGCCAGCCGGGCGAGCCCGTCGCGGGTCGAGCCGGCCGGCCGCCAGCCGAGGGACACGAGCCCGTCGGCGCGGGCGACGAGCCCCTCGGCGACGCGGGCGTACTGCGCGTCCCGGCCGGTCAGCCGGCAGGCCAGCCGGAGGAGCCCGGCCGGGACCGGGACGAGGCCCGGGCCGCGGCCGAGGCCCTGCCGGAGGGCCGCGATCATCTCGGGCAGGCTGAGCGGGTCGGGGTCGGCCGCGACGAGGGCGCGGTTCAGGGGGCCGGGCGCCGCCAGCACCGCGTCGACGGCGCCCGACAGGCTCTCCAGGGAGATCAGCGAGCGCCGCGCCTCCAGGCCGCCCAGCGGCAGCGGGTAGGGGCTACGCGCCAGCCGCAGCAGCGCCGCCATGTTGCCCTTCACGCCGGCGCCGTAGACGAGGACCGGGCGCAGCGCGACCCAGTCCAGGCCGGTCTCGGCGAGCGCCGCCTCGGCCTCGAGCTTGGAGCGGCCGTAGGCGTCGGTGGGCCGGGGCGGATCGCCCTCCCCGACCACGCCCGGCGCGCTCGCCCCGACCTGCGCGCGGATCGACGACAGGAACACGAAGCGACGCACCTTCGCGCGCGCCGCGGCCTCCGCCAGCCGGCGCGTCGCCTCGGTGTTGAGCGTGCGGTAGTCGTCCTCCGGTGCCCCCGACGCCGTCGGACCGAGATTGGCATGGGCGAGGCCGGCCGAGTGCACCACCGCGTCGACGCCGCTGAGGGCCGCCGCCATGTTGATCGGGCGGGTCAGGTCGCCGACGACCGCGCTCGCCGCGCCCTCCGGCACGGTCGTGGGCCGGCGCAGCAGCACCCGGACCCGGTAGCCGCGCGCGGTGAGGTCGGCGAGCAGGTGGCGGCCGATGAAGCCGGTCGCCCCGGTGAGCGCGATGAGTCCGGTCACGGCTGGGCGGCCTTTGTCACGGCTGGGCGGCACCTTCGGCGGGGGCCGGCGCCGGGGCGCGGGCGAAGCGGCGGAGCAGGACGGCGACCAGGGCGAGCCCGGCGGCCGACGCGGCGAGCGTGACCGGCCAGGACGGCCAAAGCAAGGTCGCGGCGGCGAGCGCCGCCAGGGCGAGATTGGCCGCGAACACCCGTCCGACCACGCCGGGCACGGTCAGCCCGTTGAGGGTGGCCCGCTGGTAATAGTGTTCGCGATGGGCCTCCCAGACCCGCTCGCCCCGCGCCGCCCGCGCGGCGAGGGTCAGGCTGGCATCGGCGAGGTAGACGAGCGGCAGCAGCAGCGCCGCGGCGAGCCCGCCCGCCAGGGCGAGCTGGCACAGCAGCCACGCGGTGACGAGCCCGACCGGCAGAGAGCCGACATCCCCGAGGAAGAGCCGCGCGACCGGCCGGTTGAACGGCGCGAAGCCCAGCACCGCGCCCAGCAGGCTCGCCGCCACCAGGGTCGGCAGCGGCGGCAGGTGCCCGGCGAGGCCGACGAGCAGGAGCGCGCCCGCCACCGGGACGATCTCCGCCACCGTCATCCAGTCGAGCCCGTCCATGAAGTTCGTCAGGTTGACGAACCACAGGCCGGCCAGCAGCGCGAGGCCGCGCTCCAGCCAGAGCGGCAGGCCGGGCAGCAGGCGCCCGTCCAGGTGCCAGACCAGCAGGCCGACCACGACGGCCTGCACGGCGAGCCGCAGGGCGGCCGGCAGCGGCCGGACGTCGTCCACGGCACCGAGGACGGCCAGGGCCAGGGCGCCGCCGGCGAGCCAGATCCAGTCCGGCCGCCCGCCGATCTCCGGCGCCGCGATCAGCAGGCCCGAGATCGTGACCAGCGCCGTCACCACGGCGATCCCGCCCCCCTGCGGTGTCGGCACGGTGTGGCTGGAGCGGGCGTTCGGCCGGGCCAGGGCGTAGCGCTGCAGCAGCGGGCGCAGGCGCAGGATCAGGCCCGCCGAGAGGGCGGCGGCGAGGGGTACCGCCAGGAGCAGGATCGCCGTCAGGGCGAACGGCAGGGCGAACAGGGCGGGCGGCGCGTCGGGCGGCAAAATGGGCGGCAAGTTGGGCGGCAAGTTGGGCGGCATGGCGCCGTCCTACGCGATCCGCCGCCCGACCGTGAGGGGGCTACGCCGCCCGCACCGTGGCGAGGAAGCGCGCGACCTCGGCCCCGAGATGCTCGGACTGGCGCGACATCTCGCTCGCGGCCCCGAGCACCTGGGCGGCGGCGGCGCCCGTCTCCTCGGCGGACTGGGCGAGGCTCGCGATGGTGCCGGTGACCGCGCCGGTGCCGGCGGCCGCCTCGGCGACGTTGCGGACGATCTCCTGGGTGGCCGCCCCCTGCTGCTCGACGGCGGCCGCGATGCTGGCGGCCACGCCGTCGATCTCGCGGATGCGCCGCCCGATCCCGTCGATCGCCGACGCGGCCTGCCCGGTGGAGGACTGGATCCGGCCGATCTGGCCGGTGATCTCCTCGGTGGCCCGGGCGGTCTGCTCGGCGAGCGCCTTCACCTCCGAGGCGACGACCGCGAAGCCGCGGCCCGCGGCGCCGGCACGCGCCGCCTCGATCGTGGCGTTGAGCGCCAGCAGGTTGGTCTGGGCGGCGATCCCGGAGATCAGCGCCACCACGTCGCCGACCTTCGCGGCCGCGCCGCTCAGGTCCTGGACCAGCGCAACCGTGTTGGTCGCCTCGGCGACGGCGACCCGCGCGAGCTCCGCCGAGCCGCTGACCTGCCGGCCGATCTCCTGCACGGAGGAGCCGAGCTCCTCGGCGGCGGCCGCGACGGTGTTGACGTTGGCGGCGGCGTCGCCCGCCGCGGCCGCGACGGTGCCGGATTGCCCGGCCGCCTCGGCCGCGCTGCCGGTCAGCGACCGGGCGGTCGCCTCCAGCTCGGTGGCCGCCGCCGACACGCCACCGACGATGCCGCCCACCGCCTGCTCGAAGGCGTCGGCCAGGGCCCGGGTCGCGGCGCGGCGCTGCGTCTCGGCGTCCGCGCGGGCCAGCGCCGTCTCCGCCTCCAGGGCGCGCGCCCGGACGAGGTTGTCGCGGAACACCACCACGGAGCCCGCCAGCGCCCCGATCTCGTCGCGGCGCTCCTGCCCGGAGATCGCCACCTCGGCGTCGCCCGCCGCGAGGCGCTGCGTCACGGCGGCGATCTTGCGGAGCGGCCCGCTGACGCCGCGGGTCACCAGCACGAAGGCGCCGAGCGCCACCAGCAGGGCGAGGCCGGCGAGCGCCAGCACGTTCCGCTTGGCGGCGTCGTAGGTCTGCGCGATCAGCGTGCCGCTCGCCTGCGATCCGTCGCCGTTCAGGGCGACGAGCTTCTCCCAGTCGGCCATGATGGCGCGGATGCTGTCCGACATCGTCGTGTTGTAGATCCGCTGGCCGCCGGCGACGTCGCCCGCCTCGGCCTTGGCCACCGCCTCCCGCTGCTGCTCGGCGTAGGTGGCCACGTGCTGGCGGAACACCGCGTAGGCCTCGCGCTCGGGCTGGGTCAGCGGCAGGGCCTCGTACCGGGCGTACTGGGCGGCGAGCAGCGCGTCGCGCTTGGCGATCTGGTCGGCGACCTCGGCGCGCAGCGCCGGCGTGTCGGCGGTGATCAGGCGCACGGCGTTGACCCGCTGCCGCATGAAGTTGATGCCGATCCGGCCGAGGGCGTCGGTGGCCGGGATGCGCGTGTCGCGCAGCTGCGCGGCGGCGGACTCGATGCGCCCGAGCTCGGCCAGCGAGAGGCCGCTCGTGGCGGCGATCAGCAGCACCAGGGCCGCGAGACACAGGCCGAGCTTGGCCGCGATGGAGATGCCGGCGCGCATAGGTATTGGTCCCCGATCCCGTATCTGGGATCGGAGCCCATGCTTGTCCGATAAACGTTAAAGTTGTTTGGATCCTGCCCGGACCGGCCGACATCCGGGCAGGAACGGTCCGCTAGTAGACCTGTGCCTCCGCGCGCGGCTGATCCGCCGGGCCGTCGCGCCGCTCCAGGCCCTTCTCCACGACCTTGGCGAGCCCGACCATGATCTGGTCGATGGCGTAGTCCTTCGGCGTGTAGACGGCGCGCACGCCCATGTTCTTCAGGACGAGCTCGTCCTCCGGCGAGATGATGCCGCCGACCACCACCGGGACGTGGTCGAGCCCGGCCTCGCGCATCTTGGCGCGGACCTCCCGCACCAGCGGCACGTGGGAGCCGGACAGGATCGACAGGCCGACCACGTGGGCGCCGGTCTCCTTGGCCTTCGCGACGATCTCGGCCGGCGTCTGACGGATGCCGTCGTAGGTGACGTCGAAGCCGACGTCCCGGGCGCGGAGCGCGATCTGCTCGGCGCCGTTGGAATGGCCGTCGAGGCCCGGCTTGCCGACCACGAGCTTCGGCGTCTCGCCCAGCCGCTCGCCGAGATCGGCGATCAGCAGCTTGGCCTCCTCGGCCGCTCCGGACGAGACCGTCTCCAGGGTCACGCCGGTGGGCGCCCGGTACTCGCCGAAGACCGCCCGCAGGCGCGCGCCCCACTCGCCCGTCGTGACGCCGGCCCTGGCGGCCTCGATCGAGGGCGGCATGATGTTGGCGCCGGAGCGCGCCGCCTGCTCCAGGGCGTCGAGGGCTTGGCCCACGGCGCTCTCGTCGCGGCGGCCGCGCCACTCGCGGATCCGGCCCTGCGCCTCCATCTCGACGGTCTCGGAGACGGAGAAGATCGCCCCCTCCCCGGCCGTGAGCGGCGACGGCTCCCCCTGCTGCCACTTGTTGACGCCGACCACGATCTGCTCGCCGGCCTCGATCGCCGAGATCCGCCGCGCGTTGGACTCCACCAGCGCGCGCTTGAGCGCCCCGGTCTCGACCGCCGCGACGGCGCCGCCGATGCCGCCGATCCGCTCCAGCTCGGCGCGGGTCTGCGCCTTCAGTTCCTCGACCTTGGCCTCGATCACGTGGCTGCCGTCGAAGATGTCGTCGTACTCGAGGAGGTCGGTCTCGAAGGCCAGGATCTGCTGCATGCGCATGGACCATTGCTGGTCCCAGGGCCGCGGCAGACCGAGCGCCTCGTTCCAGGCCGGGAGCTGCACCGCGCGGGCGCGGGCGCGCTTGGACAGCGTCACCGCCAGCATCTCGATCAGGATGCGGTGGACGTTGTTCTCCGGCTGCTGCTCGGTGAGCCCCAGCGAGTTCACCTGCACGCCGTAGCGGAAGATGCGCTTCTTCGGGTCGTCGATGCCGTAGCGCTCCCGGGCGATCTCGTCCCAGAGTTCCGAGAACGCCCGCATCTTGCAGATCTCGGTGACGAACCGCAGGCCCGCGTTCACGAAGAACGAGATCCGGCCGAACACCTCGGGGAAGCTCGCGGCGTCGAACTCGGGGTCGTCGCGCACGGTGTCGAGCACCGCGATGGCGATGGCGAGCGCGTAGGACAGCTCCTGGACCGGCGTCGCCCCCGCCTCCTGCAGGTGGTAGGAGCAGACGTTCATCGGATTCCACTTCGGCACGTTCTTCGTGGTGAAGAGGATCACGTCCTTGGTGAGCCGCAGGCTGGGCGCGGGCGGGAACACGTAGGTGCCGCGCGACAGGTACTCCTTGATGATGTCGTTCTGGGTCGTGCCCTGGAGCGCGGCGATCGGCGCGCCCTGCTCCTCGGCCACCGCGAGGTAGAGCGCCAGCAGCCACGGGGCCGTGGCGTTGATCGTCATCGAGGTGTTCATCTGGGCGAGCGGGATGTCCTGGAACAGGGTCCGCATGTCGCCGAGATGCGCGATCGAGACGCCGACCTTGCCGACCTCGCCGCGGGACAGCTCGTGGTCGGGATCGTAGCCGGTCTGGGTCGGCAGGTCGAAGGCGACCGACAGGCCGGTCTGGCCCTTGGCGAGGTTGCCCCGATAGAGCTTGTTGGACTCCGCCGCGGTCGAGTGCCCCGCGTAGGTGCGGATGATCCAGGGCTTGTCGCGGCTCGACTTGTCGCTCCTGGTCTCGGCGACGCTCGCGCCCATTCCTCGCCTCCGTGTGATCTTTGTATCCGCGCGGGGCGCGGCCTTGCGGTCACCGTAGCGAAGGCTTGAGCACGCGTCATCCGGGACGGAAGTGCAAGACGCCCGCGCGGGCATCGGCGGCTCATGAAAAAACTTGCCCGCCGGAACAGCGGGATTTGAAGGTGCCGCGGCGCGCCGCCGGCCGCGTGCCGCCCGCACGCGCGGTCCGGACGGTTGTCCCGGCCCGCTCTGTCAATGCTGGTATAATGTCTACCTGAACTGTACTGCGCGGGACTTGCCGCCGGTCAGGCGCGAGACAGCACGTCTTAACAAGGACTTAGAGGGGCATGTGCTCGCCCAGCGACCGGGAGCAGCGCGGGCCCTCGGCGGCGGAGTCGGGCAAGGTCTCGGGACCGGGCGACCGAGGCCAGCGCCGAATAATACTTGGTCTGCCGGAAAGCCGATTTTGAATACGTGGCTGCGCGCCCTGTGCTCGCGCTTTTTTCATGTCGGAAACCGTCGGCTTTCGACTTTCGGCCCACTTGGACGCCTCCGGCATCGCCGGTATAGCGCGATGGAGAACCGCGGCCGTGAGAAACACGCGGGACGAGAGGAGAGCGAGATGGCGGCGAGCGCTGCGATCAGTCCGACGGGTGGGGAGGTCAAGGACCTCTACGAGATGGGTGAGATCCCGCCGCTGGGTCATGTGCCGGCCAAGATGTATGCCTGGGCGATCCGGCGCGAGCGGCACGGTCCCCCGGAGCAGTCCCACCAGCTCGAGGTGCTGCCGGTCTGGGAGATCGGCGACGACGAGGTGCTGGTCTACGTCATGGCGGCGGGCGTCAACTACAACGGCGTCTGGGCCGGCCTCGGCGAGCCGATCTCGCCCTTCGACGTGCACAAGGGCGAGTACCACATCGCGGGCTCCGACGCCTCCGGCATCGTCTGGAAGGTCGGCTCCAAGGTGAAGCGCTGGAAGGTCGGCGACGAGGTCATCGTCCACTGCAACCGGGACGACGGCGACGACGAGGAGTGCAACGGCGGCGACCCGATGTTCTCGCCCTCGCAGCGCATCTGGGGCTACGAGACCGGCGACGGCTCGTTCGCGCAGTTCTGCCGGGTGCAGTCCCGCCAGCTCATGGTCCGGCCGAAGCACCTCACCTGGGAGGAGGCGGCCTGCTACACGCTGACGCTCGCCACCGCCTACCGCATGCTGTTCGGCCACGCCCCGCACACGGTGAAGCCCGGCCAGAACGTGCTGATCTGGGGTGCCTCCGGCGGCCTCGGCGTGTTCGGCGTGCAGCTCTGCGCGGCCTCGGGCGCCAACGCGATCGCGGTGATCTCGGACGATTCGAAGCGGGACTACGTGATGAGCCTCGGCGCCAAGGGCGTCATCAACCGCAAGGACTTCAACTGCTGGGGCCAGCTCCCGAAGGTCAACAGCCCCGAGTTCCACGCCTGGACCAAGGAGGCGCGGAAGTTCGGCAAGGCGATCTGGGACATCACCGGCAAGCAGGACGTCGACATCGTGTTCGAGCATCCCGGCGAGGCGACCTTCCCGGTCTCGGCGCTGGTGGTGAAGCGCGGCGGCATGGTGGTGTTCTGCGCCGGCACGACCGGCTTCAACATCACCTTCGACGCCCGCTACGTCTGGATGCGCCAGAAGCGCATCCAGGGCTCGCACTTCGCCCACCTCAAGCAGGCCTCGGCGGCGAACCAGTTCGTGCTCGACCAGCGGATCGACCCGTGCATGAGCGAGGTCTTCCCCTGGGACAAGATCCCCCAGGCCCACACCAAGATGTGGAAGAACCAGCACCCGCCGGGCAACATGGCCTGCCTCGTCAACTCGCCCCGCGCCGGCCTGCGCACGGTCGAGGACGTGATCGAGGCCGGCCCGCTCAAGCGGTAGGGTGCCCCGTCGAGCCGGCCCCGCTCTCGCGCGGGGCCGGCCCGATCGGCTAAGCTTCGCGGCGTCCCGCGCCGACCCGCTGACCGGTTCGGTGTGCCGGGACGCGCGGATGACGGGCCCACGCGATCCTGACAGGACTCGGCCCCGATCCGAACAGGGGGCACGGCTTTGAGCGGCGACGACGAAACTTACGTCTACGACGAGGCGACGGGCGAGTGGCTCCCGCCCGGCTCCGCGGCCACGCCCCCCGCGGCGACGGCCGTCCGCGACGCGGCCGGCAACATCCTGGCCGACGGCGATTCGGTCACCCTGATCAAGGACCTCAAGGTCAAGGGTGCCAACCAGACCCTGAAGCAGGGCACGGTCATCCGCTCGATCCGGCTCACGGACGATCCGGAGGAGATCGACTGCCGCCACGACACCATCAAGGGCCTGGTGCTGCGCACCGAGTTCGTGCGCAGGCGCTGAGACCGATTCGGGGCGGCGCTTCCCCCGACCGTTCGCGCTACCGCCGCCGCGTCTCGTCCTGCGGCAGGTGGCGGCCGTAGGCCTCCTGCTTCTCCGCGCGCTCCTGGATCAGGTCGGCGTAGGCCTGCCGCATCTCCGGCGACACGCTGATGCTCTTGCCCTTGGCGGCCTTGCGCTTGGGCGCCTTCTTGAAGGTGTTGTTGGTGTCGCTCATGCCGGGCCCCGCGTCGAACCGTGGCGGCATCGCGTGGCCGGACGACCGATCCGGGAGCCGGCCGCCGCCCAGGGCCGGACATCCGCCCTGTAGCGCATCGCGGCGCCGGACGCACGGCTGCTGGGATCGGGCCGGGATCGGGCCGGGGCCGGATTGATCTGGCCTGTCGCGGCGGCCTCTGCCAGGATCGGCCGACGAGGGTCGGAGGGCGGGCATGGATTCGGGTGACGCGTCGCGGTGTCGGATCCCGGGCGCCCCGCGCGGCCGCGCCCGGCGCGCGTCCGCCCTCGCGATCCTGATCGCCCTCGGCACCGGGCCGGTCGCGGCCCAGGACCGGCCGGCGCCCGCCCGGGCCGCTCCGAGACCCGCGGCGGTGCCCGGAGCGCCGGCCGACCCGGCCTTCGAGGCCATGAAGGCCGGCTTCGAGGCCCTGCCGGAGGCCGACCGCAAGGCCGTCCAGGACGCCCTCGTCTGGACCGGCGACTTCAACGCCGTGGTGTCGGGGGCCTTCGGGCGCCGGACCTTCGAGGCGCTCACCGCCCACGCCGCCCGGACCGGCGGGGCCGACCCCCTCGATCCGCGCGGCCGGGCGGCGCTGCTGGCCGCCGGCGCGGCGGCGCGGAACGCGGCGCGCTTCCGCGTCGCGGTCGATCCCGGGACCGGCGCCGTGATGGGGGTGCCCGAGCGGCTCCTGGCGAGACGGACCGCCCTGCCCTCCGGGACCCGCTGGCAGAGCCAGGACGGGCGCGTCACCCTGGAATCCCGCGCCTTCCCGCCGGGCGCCGAGAGCCTGGACGCGCTGTTCGAGAAGGCGACCGCGCCGCTCCCCGGCCGCAAGGTGACCTACAAGCTGAGGCGGCCGGACACCGTCGTGGTCACCGCCGAGACCGGGCCGGGACTGTCCTACATCCGCTACGCCTCCGGACCCGAGGGCGTCCGCGGTTTCCTGCTCGGCTACGACAGGGCCCTGGCACCGGAGGTCGACCGGCTCGTCATCGCCGTGGCGAACGCCTTCGTGCCGTTTCCCGACACCGCCGCGGCGCCGGCCGCCCAGCTCCCCTCAGGCCCGGCGCCGGCGACCCGCGGCGCCGACCCGGCGCCCCGGCCGCAGGCCGCCGCGCCCCTGGGGCCGGCGAGCCTCGCCTCCGCTCCGGCATCGGGCGCGGGTCTCGCGGTGGCGCCGGGACGCGTGCTCACCGCCGCCGCCGTGCTGGAGGGCTGCGCGCAGCCCCGCGTCGGCGCGACGGCGGCGCGGGTGCTCGCCACCGACCCGGCCGGCCTCGCCCTCCTCGACGTGCCCGGCGCCCCTGCCCCGCTCCGGCCCGCGCTCCGGTCCGAGCCCGTCGGTGCCGAGGAGAGCGTGATCGCCCTGGCGCCGGGCGCCGACGGGGTCCAGGCCGCCCCCGGCGATGCGCGGGGCGGCGACGTGATCGCGGCGCTCCAGCCGGGTTCCGGCGGCGCGCCGGTGCTCGACCGGTCGGGGGCCCTCGTCGGGCTCGTCGCCCGCTATCCCGCGACGCCCCGCCGGGTCGCCGGGGTGGTGCCGCCGGCGCGCCTGCCGGTCGTGCCGGCACGGGCGATCGCCGCCTTCCTCGCCGCCCAGGGCATCGCCGCCGCGCCGCCCCAACCGGGGGGCGGGCCCGGCGCGGTCGCGCCCGCCGTGTTCGGGATCACCTGCCGGTAGGGATCGCGAAGGTCGGATGTCCTGTCGCTCGGCCGGGACCCGCGGCCGTCCAGGGGCCCGGGCGGACCATCGTCCGCCCGGGCGACGGGTTCCGGCTCAGAGCCGCCCGGTGACCAGGAGAACGATCAGCACGATCAGCAGGATGCCGCCCAGGCCGAAGCCGGGCCCGCGATACGCGCCGCCGCCGAGGAAGCCGCCGCCGCCGAAGGCCAGGATGATCAGGATGATGAGCAGGATGGTGACGAGGGACATCGGTCGCGTTCTCCGGACGGTCGCGCTGGTGCGAGCGTGACCGTTCAAACGCTGCGACATTCCGTTCCGTTCAACGCCAAGCTACGCTTTTGTGAGGAAAATTCCGGATGAGGCCCGGGCCTCAGGCGTGCCAGTCCGGCAGGGCCTCCGCGGGCGCGTCGAGCCAGCCCGGCACCGGCAGGTCGCGCTCGGCGAGGAAGGTCGGGTTGAACAGCTTCGAGGCGTAGCGGGCCGCCCCGTCGCACAGGATCGTCACGACGGTGTGGCCGGGCCCGAGGTCCCGGGCCAGCCGGATCGCCCCGGCGACGTTGATGCCCGACGAGCCGCCCAGCGACAGCCCCTCCTCCCGCATCAGCCCGAAGACGATGTCGAGGGCCTCGCGGTCCGGGATCCGGAAGGCGCGGTCCGGTGTGAAGCCCTCCAGGTTGCGGGTGATCCGTCCCTGGCCGATCCCCTCGGTGATCGAGGAGCCCTCGGCCTTCAGGGTGCCGGTCGTGTAGTGGGCGTAGAGGGCCGAGCCTTCCGGATCCGACAGCGCGATCCGCACCTGCGGGTTGCGGGCGCGCAGGGCCTCGGCGGTGCCGGCCAGCGTGCCGCCGGTCCCGGCCGCGCAGACGAAGCCGTCGACCCGGCCGCCGGTCTGCGCCCAGATCTCCGGACCGGTGCCGTCGACATGGGCCCGCCGATTGGCGACGTTGTCGAACTGGTCGGCGAAGAAGGCGCCCGCCGGCTCGGTGGCGGCGAGCTTCTCCGCGAGCCGCCGGGCCACGTGGACGTAGTTGTTCGGGTTGGCGAAGGGCACCGCCGGCACCTCCACCAGCCGGGCGCCCGCGAGCCGCAGGGTCTGCTTCTTCTCCTCGGACTGGGTGACCGGGATGACGATCAGCGTCCGGTAGCCGCGCACCGAGGCCACCAGGGCGAGGCCGATGCCGGTGTTGCCGGCGGTGCCCTCCACGATCATGCCGCCCGGCCCGATCAGGCCCTTGGCCTCGGCGTCCCGCACGATCGAGAGCGCCGCGCGGTCCTTCACCGACAGGCCGGGATTGAGGAACTCGGCCTTGCCATAGATGGCGCAGCCGGTCTCCTCGGAGGCCCGGCGCAGGCGGATCAGCGGCGTCTGGCCGATGGCGGCGAGGACATCGGGGGCGGGGTCGCGACTCGGTGCGGTCATGGGTCGGCAGCGTAGGGTGCCGCGCGGCCGCTGGCGAGCCTCACCCGAACACGTGCCCCCCGTTGATCCGCAGACCCACCGGGTGCCCGGCGGCGTAGCGCACGCCGTCGGAATCCTCGACCGCCAGTACGCGACCCTCGGCGTCGGCCACCTCGATCCGCTGGCGGCCCTGCGTCCGGTAGGAGCTGCGCACGGTGCCGGAGAGGTGCGAAGCCTCGGGCTCGGCGAGCTGGAGCTGCCAGGGGCGCACGTAGAGCTTCACCGGACCGATCGTGCCGACCGGCGCGACGACCGGCGTCTCCCGCCCGCGCACCAGCACCCGGCCGCCCTCGGCGATGGCCTCGACCTCGACGGAATCGCCCAGAAACTTCATGACGGTCGCGGAGGCCGGATTCTCCTGCACCTCGTCCGGCGTGCCGACCTGCTCCAGCCGGCCGCGATCCAGCACCGCCACCCGGTCGGACAGCTCCAGCGCCTCGTCCTGGTCGTGGGTCACGAAGATCGTGGTCTGGCCGGTGCGGTCGTGGATCTCGCGCAGCCAGCGGCGCAGGTCCTTTCGGACCTGGGCGTCCAGCGCCCCGAAGGGCTCGTCGAGCAGCAGCACCCGCGGCTCCACGGCGAGCGCGCGGGCGAGCGCCACGCGCTGGCGCTGACCGCCCGAGAGCTGCGACGGGTAGCGGTCGCCGAACCCCGACAGGCGGATCAGGTCGAGCAGGTCGCCGACCCGGCGCTTGATCTCGGTCTTGGACGGGCGATCGGCGCGGCGGCGCGCGTTCAGCCCGTAGGCGATGTTGTCGGCCACGCTCATGTGCTTGAACAGGGCGTAGTGCTGGAAGACGAAGCCGACCGCCCGCTCCTGCACGGCGAGTCCGGTGGCGTCGTCGTCCCCGAACAGGATCCGGCCCCGGTCCGGCGCGTCGAGCCCGGCGATGATCCGCAAGAGCGTCGTCTTGCCCGAGCCCGAGGGCCCGAGCAGGCCGATCAGCTCGCCCGCCCGCACGTCCAGCGACAGGTCGTGCAGCACCGCCGCCGTGTCGAACGTCTTCGAGACGTTCTCGACCCGGATCGCCGTCGAGGGGCGATCCGAGGGCCTGTCAGTGCGCCCGGCCGTGCGCGAGCTCGCCCGCGAAGCGCCATTCGAGGACGGATTTGAGGACGAGGGTGATGAGGGCAAGGACGGCGAGGAGCGAAGCGACGGCGAATGCGGCGACGAAGTTGTACTCATTGTAGAGGATCTCCACGTGGAGTGGGATGGTGTTGGTCAGGCCGCGGATGTGGCCCGACACCACCGACACCGCCCCGAACTCGCCCATCGCCCGGGCATTGCAGAGGAGCACGCTGTAGAGCAGGCCCCAGCGGATATTGGGCAGCGTCACCGTCCGGAACGCGTGCAGGCCCGAGGCGCCGAGCGTCAGCGCCGCCTCTTCCTCGGCGGTCCCCTGCTCCTGCATCAGCGGGATCAGCTCGCGGGCGACGAACGGGAAGGTCACGAACACCGTCGCCAGCACGATCCCCGGCAGGGCGAACAGGATCTGGATGCCGTGATCGATGAGCCAGGAGCCGAACAGGCCCTGGGACCCGAACAGCAGCACGTAGATCATCCCCGAGACCACCGGCGAGACCGAGAACGGCAGGTCGATCAGAGTGATCAGCAGCGCCTTGCCGGGGAAATCGAACTTGGCGATCGCCCAGGAGGCGGCGAGCCCGAACACGACGTTGAACGGCACCGCGATCGCCGCCACCGTCAGCGTCAGCCGGATCGCGCTCCAGGCATCGGGCTCGCGGAACGCGTCCAGGAAGGCGCCGAGCCCCTTCGAGAAGGCCTGGAGGAAGACCGCGAACAGCGGCAGCACCAGGAAGAGCGCGAGGAACGCCACCGCGATCCCGATCAGGACCGCGCGGATGCCCGCGCCCTCGGAGGCGACCGGGGCCGGCTTGGCGGCCGGCACGAAGGCGGGGGAGAAGATCTCAGACATAGCCGAACCGCCTCCGGGACCAGGCCTGGATGAGATTGATGGCGAGCAGCGTCAGGAACGAGATCCCGAGCATGATCGTCGCGATGGCCGCGGCGCCGCCGTAGTCGAACTCGGAGAGCTTGATGACGATCAGGAGCGGCGCGATCTCCGACACGTAGGGCAGGTTGCCGGCGATGAAGATGATCGAGCCGTACTCGCCGACGCCCCGGGCGAAGGCGAGCGCGAAGCCCGTGAGCACCGCCGGGATCAGCGGCGGCAGCACCACCCGGGTGAGGGTGACGAGGCGCGTCGCCCCGAGGGTGGCCGAGGCCTCCTCGATCTCCTTGTCGATCTCGGCGATCAGCGGCTGCACGGTCCGCACCGCGAAGGGCAGGCCGATGAACACCATGGCGATGAAGATGCCGACCGGCGTGTAGGCCGCCTGGATGCCGAGGCGCGCGAGCGGCGCGCCGAGGAGCCCGTCCGGCGCGTAGAGCGCGGCGAGCGCGATGCCGGCGACCGCGGTGGGCAGGGCGAACGGCAGGTCGACGGCGGCGTCGACCAGCTTGCGGCCCGGGAAGCGGTAGCGGGTCAGCACCCAGGCCACGAGGAAGCCGAAGGCCGAGGCCACCAGCGCCGCGATGGCCGAGACGCCGAAGCTGATCCGCAGGGCGCTCGCAACGCGGGGATCGGTGGCGACCTCCCAGATGCCCGACAGGCCGAGACCCGAGGCCTTCACCACGAGGCCCGCGAGCGGCAGCAGGACGATCAGGCCGAGGCAGGTCAGCGTGTAGCCGAAGCTGATCCCGAAGCCCGGGATCACGCTCGGCCGTCGGAATGTCCGACGGGGACGGGGCGTCTGGACCATGATCTGAAGCCTCAGCGGCCGGCCCGGCTCAGACGGTCGAACAGGCCGCCGGCGTCGAAGTTCCGCTTCTGGATCTCGTCCCAGGATCCCTGCAGATCCTCGATCTTGAACAGCTTGATCTCGGGCAGCTGGGCGAGATCCGCCGGGGCGGCCGCCTCCCGCCGGATCGGCCGGTAATGGTGCTTGGCGAAGATCGCCTGGGCGCGGTCGCCGTAGAGGAAGTCGAGATAGGCCTGGGCCGCCTTGGTGGTGCCCTTCCGCTCGGCATTGACCGCCACCAGGGCCACGGGCGGCTCGGCGTAGATCGAGGTCGGCGGCGAGACGATGTCGAACTTGTCGGCGCCGAATTCCTGGAGCACGAGGTAGGCCTCGTTCTCCCAGGTCGGCAGGACGTCGCCGAGGCCGCGCTGCGCGAAGGTCACGGTCGACCCGCGGGCGCCGGTGTCGAGCACCGGCACGTTCTTGTAGACCTGCCCCACGAAGGCGTCGGCCTTGGCGGCGTCCTTGTCGTGATTGTAGGCGTAGCCCCAGGCGGCGAGGAAGTTCCAGCGCCCGCCCGCCGACGTCTTCGGGTTCGGGGTGATGACCTTCACGTCGGGCTTGACCAGGTCGTCCCAGTCCTTGACGCCCTTCGGGTTGCCCTTCCGGACGAGGAACACCACCGTCGAGGTGTAGGGCGTCCCCTGGTTCGGCAGCTTGCTGCGCCAGTCCTCGGGGATCTTGCGGGTGAGCTTGGCGATCGCGTCGATGTCGGAGGGGATGCCGAGGGTGACCACGTCGGCGTCGACCCCGTCGATCACCGTCCGCGCCTGCGCGCCCGAGCCGCCGTGCGAGGCCCGCACCGTGATCGCCTCACCGGTCTTGGCCTTCCAGTCCGCCGCGAAGGCGGTGTTGATCTCGCGGTAGAGTTCGCGCGTCGGATCGTACGAGACGTTGAGGAGCGCGGTCTCCGCCGCGACCGGCAGCGCGCAGGCCAGCAGCGCGGCTCCGGCCATGAGGGAGAGCCCGATCGCCCGAGCCGACCGGCCCCGACCTGAAGCGTTCGTCATCACGTCCGATCCCCCAGCCATCCGCGTTCGCGACGCAGGGACAAGCGTCCCCGGGACGCCCGAAATCGTTCGTTTTACAGAACGAAGTCAAGCCTCGAATGCGGACCTGCGCGATGCCGTAGCCCGATCAGGATCGATGATCGGGCCGGAAATGCAAGGGAATACAGGGGTGTAGAGAATGAGAACGCATGGATCTTCTCCTGATCGCGGGCCGAGGAGAAGAATCGCTACGCGGAAATGGGTTTCTCAGAACGAACAATCCCATGTGCTCTGGCGCACACGAGGCGGCGTTCCGCGCCGCGGCGGCTTCCCCGCGCCGCGCTCCGCGCGTCGATCCGCGTCAGCGCTTCGGCTTGCCGAGCCGGGCGATCAGGGCTTCCAGCCGCGGATCGACCGGGGCCGAGAGCGTTTCGGTGAAGAGCGCGCGCAGGTTCTGGCCGAGGTGCCGTCGGATATCGGAGCTGAGCGGCGGCGCGTCGACGGTCCGCTCGGTCTCGGACGGGCGCTCGGGATGCGGCTTCGACATGACCGGGAGATCCTCGCGCCTGTGGACACGTACGGTTGCAAGGTTTGGTTAAGGAGCCGTCACCGCAGGCGCCGCGACGGCGGCCGGCGATCCGGGTGCCCGGAGCCGGACGGTGTCGCAGGCCGGAACTGCGGCGGCGAAGGCCACGTTGCCCGGGCGATGCCCAAAGCCTGGAGCCGCCCCGTGTCCCGCTCGATCCCCCTGATGATGTCGGTGCTCCTCGCCGTGGCCACGGCCGCGTCGCCCTGCCTCGCGCAGACCAAGCCGGGCGAGATCAAGGGCGTGGACGCGATGGGCGACAAGTCCCGCAGCGCGCAGGACGGCTGGAGCCAGGCGCCGGTGCCGCGGGAGCAGTCGGCCGCCAAGGACGCGCCCGACCCGGGCGGCCGCTCGATCAAGGAGAACGCCGACCGCCCGGTCCCGCCGGCCCAGACAGGCGGCACCTCCGCCACCGAGCCGCAGGCGCCCCTGGAGCACCGCACCGCCGGTCCGTCCGGCTCCAACCCGGCCAATCCCAGCAAGTAAAAAAATTCGTTCTCCTGCAGGATGATGCAGGAGCGATGAACGTGTTGCTTCGGCCGAGACACAGCGACTTGCTGTGTCACGCAACCGCACTTGCCTCGCACACGCTTTTTTGGGACACCCTGGAATTATACCAGATCGCTTTTACGGAGCGGAGATGACGGTCCAGGTCTCGAGGCGTGGCCTGCTCAAGGGGGCCGGTGCCGGCCTCGCGGGCGGCTCGCTGGGCGCGCTCGGATTCGGCGGACTTGAGCCCGCCATGGCCGCCGCGGTGCGGCCCTTCAAGCTCGCGCAGATGCGCGAGACCCGCAACACATGCCCGTACTGCTCGGTCGCGTGCGGCGTCATCCTGTACAGCCTCGGGGACCGTTCGAAGAACGCGCGCTCCTCGGTCATGCACATCGAGGGCGATCCCGATCACCCGATCAACCGCGGCACGCTCTGCCCGAAGGGCTCGGCGCTGCTCGACTTCGTGCACGCCGAGACGCGCACCAAGTACCCGCTCCACCGCGCGCCGGGGTCCTCCGAGTTCAAGCGCGTGTCCTGGGACTTCGCCCTCGACCGCATCGCGCGGCTCATGAAGGAGGACCGGGACAAGAACTTCGTGGCCAAGAACGGCGACCTCACGGTCAACCGGTGGACCACGATGGGCTTCCTCGGGGCCTCGGCCACCACCAACGAGACGGCTTGGCTGACCTACAAGACAGTCCGAAGCATGGGGGCCCTGGTCTTCGATAACCAGGCCAGAGTTTGACACGGTCCGTCGGTCGCCAGTTTGGCGCCCTCCTTCGGACGCGGTGCGATGACCAACCTCTGGATGGACATCAAGCACGCGGACGTGATCACCGTGATGGGCGGCAATGCCGCCGAGGCTCATCCCTGCGGCTTCAAGTGGGTCGTCGAGGCGAAAGCCCATAACAACGCCAAGCTGATCGTCGTCGATCCGCGCTTCACCCGCACGGCGTCGGTGGCCGATCTCTACTGCCCGATCCGGCAGGGGACCGACATCGCGTTCCTGTCAGGCGTGGCCAAGTACCTGCTCGACAACGACAAGCTGCAGCACCGCTACGTCTCCGCCTACACCAACGCCGGGTACGTGGTCCGCGAGGGCTACGACTTCAGCGAAGGCCTGTTCACGGGCTACGACGCGGACAAGCGCGACTACGACAAGACCACCTGGGACTACGAGATCGGCCCCGACGGCTACGCCGTGGTCGACGAGACGATGCAGCACCCGCGCTGCGTGATGCAGCTCCTGAAGAAGCACGTCTCGCTCTACACCCCCGAGATGGTCGAGAAGATCTGCGGCTCGCCCAAGGAGACCTTCCTGAAGGTCTGCGAGCTGATGGCGACCACGGCTTCCCCCGAGAAGTCGATGGCCTCGCTCTACGCGCTCGGCTGGACGCACCACTCCAAGGGCTCGCAGAACATCCGCTCGATGTGCATCGTGCAGACCCTGCTGGGCAATCTCGGCGTGCTCGGCGGCGGCCTGCAGGCCCTGCGCGGTCACTCCAACATCCAGGGGCTGACCGATATCGGGCTGATGAGCAATCTCATCCCCGGCTATCTGAACATCCCGGTGGAGAAGGAGCCGGATTACGCGAGCTACATCGCCAAGCGGCAGTTCAAGCCGCTGCGTCCCGGACAGACGAGTTACTGGCAGAACTACAACAAGTTCTTCGTCTCGTTCCAGAAGGCGATGTGGGGCGACAAGGCCACCAAGGAGAACGATTGGGCGTACGATTACCTGCCCAAGCTCGACGTGCCGACCTACGACGTGCTGCGCGGGTTCGAGCTCGCCAAGCAGGGCAAGATGACCGGCTACGTCATCCAGGGCTTCAACCCCCTGCTGTCATTCCCGAATCGCGCCAAGATGACGGAAGCCTTCTCCAAGATGAAGTTCATCGTGGTGATGGATCCGCTCAAGACGGAGACGGCCCGGTTCTGGGAGAACCACGGCGAGTACAACGACGTCGATCCGACCAAGATCCAGACCGAGGTGTTCGAGCTTCCGACCACCCTGTTCGTGGAGGAGGAAGGCTCGCTGTCGAACTCCAGCCGCTGGCTGCAGTGGCACTGGCAGGCGCAGGACGCGCCCGGCGAGTGCCGCTCCGACATCGAGATCATGTCGGAGATCTTCCTGCGCATCCGCAACGCCTACAAGAAGGACGGCGGGGCCTTCCCGGACGCGATCGTCAATCTGAAGTGGGACTACGCGATCGCCGAGGCGCCGACGCCGACCGAGCTCGCCCGCGAGCTGAACGGCTACACGCTGGCGCCGACGCCGGACCTCAACGGGACCGTCATTCCGGCCGGCAGGCAGGTCGACGGCTTCGCCCAGCTGAAGGACGACGGCACCACCGCGTGCGGCTGCTGGATCTACTCGGGCTGCTACACCGAGAAGGGCAACATGATGGCCCGCCGGGACAACACCGATCCCGGCGACCGCGGCATCGCGCCCAACTGGGCCTTCGCGTGGCCGGCCAACCGGCGCGTGCTCTACAACCGCGCCTCGTGCGACCCCGAGGGTCGCCCGTGGTCGGAGAAGAAGAAGCTCATCGAGTGGAACGGCAAGCAGTGGATCGGCTTCGACGTGCCGGACTACGGCGTCACCGTCGCCCCCGATAAGGGCGTCGGGCCGTTCATCCTGAACCAGGAGGGTGTCGCCCGCCTGTGGACCCGCGGCCTCATGCGCGACGGGCCGTTCCCGACGCACTACGAGCCCTTCGAGTCGCCGGTGGCCAACCTCGCCTTCCCGAAGATCAAGGGCGCGCCCGCGTCCCGCATCTTCAAGGACGACCTGGCCGATCTCGGCGACGCGAAGGAGTTCCCCTACGCGGCGACGAGCTACCGCCTGACCGAGCACTTCCACGGGTGGACCAAGCACGCCCGGATCAACGCGATCCTCCAGCCGGAGGCCTTCGTGGAGATCTCGGAGGAGCTCGCCAAGGAGAAGGGCATCGCCAAGGGCGGCTGGGTCCGCGTCTGGTCGAAGCGCGGCTCCCTGAAGGCCAAGGCCGTGGTGACGAAGCGGATCAAGCCGCTGATCTGCGACGGCAAGCCCGTCCACGTCGTCGGCATCCCGCAGCACTGGGGCTTCATGGGCCACACCAAGAAAGGATGGCACCCGAACTCGCTCACGCCGGTCGTGGGCGACGCGAACACCGAGACGCCGGAGTTCAAGGCCTGGCTCGTGAACATCGAGCCGACCACGCCTCCGTCGGACGCGGTCGCGTAAGGGGGAGCGGCAGACATGGCTGACTACAGCTCCCTCGACATCCGCCAGCGCTCCGCCTCCACGGAGACGCCGCCGGAGATCCGCCGCCAGGTGGAGGTCGCGAAACTCATCGACGTGTCGAAGTGCATCGGCTGCAAGGCCTGCCAGTCGGCCTGCGAGGAGTGGAACGACCTGCGCGACGACATCGGCGTCAACACGGGCACCTACCAGAACCCCCACGACCTCACGCCGAAGTCGTGGACCCTGATGCGGTTCACCGAGTACGAGAACCCGGAGACCAACAACCTCGAATGGCTGATCCGGAAGGACGGCTGCATGCACTGCACCGAGCCGGGCTGCCTGAAGGCCTGCCCGTCCCCCGGCGCGATCGTGCAGTACTCCAACGGCATCGTCGACTTCATCGAGGAGAACTGCATCGGCTGCGGCTACTGCGTGAAGGGCTGCCCCTTCAACATCCCGCGCATCAGCCAGACCGACCACAAGGCGTACAAGTGCACCCTGTGCTCGGACCGGGTGGCGGTGGGGCAGGCTCCGGCCTGCGCCAAGGCCTGCCCGACCGGCTCGATCATGTTCGGCACCAAGCAGGCCATGATCGATCAGGCCCACGACCGCGTCGAGGACCTGAAGTCGCGCGGCTTCGACAAGGCGGGTCTCTACGATCCGGCCGGGGTCGGCGGCACGCACGTCATGTACGTGCTGCACCACGCCGACCAGCCGAGCCTCTATGCCGGCCTGCCGAACGATCCGAAGATCTCGCCGCTGGTCGCCTTCTGGAAGGGCGGGGCCAAGGTGTTCGGTCTCGCCGCGATGGGCTTCGCGGCCGTGGCGGGCTTCTTCCACTACGTGACGGCCGGCCCGAACGAGGTCGTGCCCGAGGAGGAGGAAGAGGCGGTCGAGTACGACGAGGCCAAGCGCCGGGAGAATGGCGGCGGCGAGGTCCGGCCGCACTGACGCAACGGTCTCCCTCCCCTCTCTTCGGGGGAGGGAGAGAGGCGGCGCCGCGAGCGACAGGACGAGGACGGTACAGCCGCTTCGCCCTATCTTACAATTCAGAGCCACCTCCGCGGCGATGCGGGGCCGGCGCCGCATCAGGCAGGTGAAGGCCGATGACGATCCACAGCGATATCCGGGACGGCGATCCCCGCCCCCTCCACCACGCCAAGTCCGCGGCGCCGGAGGTGATGTACGTCCCGCGTTACACCGGTGTGCAGCGGGTCAACCACTGGATCACCGCGATCCTGTTCACGCTGCTGACCCTGTCGGGTCTGGCGATGTTCACGCCCTACCTGTTCTCGCTGACCGGCCTGTTCGGCGGCGGACAGGCGACCCGGGCGATCCACCCGTGGTTCGGCGTGGCGCTGGCGGTCAGCTTCCTCTTCCTGTTCGTGCGCTTCTGGAAGCTCAACATCCCCAACAAGGACGATGTCGAGTGGACGAAGCACATCGGCGACGTGGTCACCAACCGCGAGGACCGGCTGCCGGAACTCGGCAAGTACAATGCCGGCCAGAAGGGCGTGTTCTGGGGCCAGACCGCGCTGATCGGCGTGATGTTCGTGACCGGGCTGGTGATCTGGAACACCTATTTCGGGGGGCTCACCTCGATCGAGACCCAGCGCTGGGCGCTGCTCGCCCACTCGCTGGCCGCCGTGATCGCCATCGCGATCATCGTGGTGCACATCTACGCCGGCATCTGGGTGCGCGGCACCGGCCGGGCGATGGTCCGCGGCACGGTCACGGGCGGCTGGGCTTACCGGCACCACCGCAAGTGGTTCCGGCAGATCGCGGGCGGCAAGGCGCGCCAGGGCTCGGTGGACAAGCGCGGATCCTGAGTCTTGGCCAACTTCTTCAAGCGTAAACCCGCGGCTCCGGTCGCGGAGAAGACCCCGACACGAGCCGAGGCGCCCCAGCCCCGCCGCCGGGATTTCAGCGAGCTGAAGCCCGATCCCGACAAGATCGGGATCTCGGGCTCGGTGCCGTTCGTCCGCCTGCCCGATCCCACCACGCTGTTCGCCGACCGGGCCGCGCGCCTGGCGGAGGCCGCGCCCGGGCACCCGCTGGAGGCCTATCTCCGGTTCGTCGGCGAGGTCGCCCGGGCCCAGGCGGTGATCCAGGCGACGTTTCCCGCCCCCGCGGCGCCGGACGCCGCCGATCAGGCGCTGCGGAGCGAGCACGGCATGCCGCCGCTGTCGCGGCACGGCCTCGAGGCCGACCCGGATTTCGACGCGTGCCTCCTCGCGCTGCTCGCCGAGCTGGATCTCTCGACCGCGCCCGAGGCCTCGGGCGCGGCGCGGGATGCCCTGCGGGCCGCCTCGCGGGAGGATCGTCTCGATCTCGCCCTCCAGGTTTTCGAGGGCGCGCTGCCGGTGGACCGGATCGCCGAGTGCGTGTTCGTCTCGGCCGCGCTGCAGGTGCGCCTCGCCGAGCAGGCCGCGCGCCTCGACAGGACCGCGCTGAAGCCCGTGGCGGACGGTGTCTGCCCGTGCTGCGGCGGCGCGCCGGTGGCGAGCGTCATCGTCTCCTGGACCCCGGCCGACAAGGCCCGGTACCTCAGCTGCTCGCTCTGCGGCACGTACTGGAACCACGTCCGGATCCGCTGCACCGCCTGCGGCGACGGCGAGGGCGTCAGCTATTACGGGCTCGACGAGGTCTCGAAGGACGTTCAGGTCGAGACCTGCACGGCCTGCCACAGCTACATCAAGCACCTGCACCAGCATCGCGCGCCGGCCCTCGACCCGGTGGCGGACGACATCGCGTCCTACGGACTCGATCTGAAGATCGCCGAGGACGGGTTCCGGCGCGCCGGACTGAACCTGCTGTTCGTGATCTGAGCGGCCTCGGCCGCGCCGGTCACGCGCCGGCGCGGTGGAGGGCGAATCCCCGCGCGCCCGGCGCCTCCAGCCCCGGCCGCAGCTCCATGCTGGGAATCCGGTAATCGCCGCCATTCTGCTGCCGGAACGGGATCGGGGGCGTCGTCGCGAGCGCGGCCAGCCGCTCCCGCAGGCGCTCGGCCACGGCCTCGAACGCGGCCGCGTCGAGGCCGTCGGCCCGGTAGGCGACGAAGGGCGGCAGCACCGTGTAGCCGGGATAATGCAGGATCCCGTGCTGGATCGGGAACAGCAGGTCGTCGATCGGCCCGTTGATCCCGCGCGCGGCGTAGTGCTCCTCCCAGCCGCCGGCGGTCACGATCAGCATGGCGCGCCGGCCCGCGAGGCGGCCCTCGCCGTAGCGGTCGCCCCAGCGCCGGTCGCTGTGCTCGCCGACGCCGTAGGCGAAGCCGTGGGCGTAGACCCGATCGACCCAGCCCTTGAGGATCGCCGGCAGGCCGAACCACCAGAGCGGGAACAGCAGGATCAGCTGGTCGGCCCACAGGAGCTTGGCCTGCTCGGCGACCACGTCGGCGGTGAGGCGTCCGGCCGCGGCGGCCTCCCCCGAGGCGGCTGGCACGCGCAGGCGCGCCCCGGGGAAGAGGCCCGGGAAGTCCGCCCGGTCGACCGCCGCTTTCCAGCCCATCGCGTAGAGATCCGAGACCGCGACCGCATGGCCCTGCGCCTCCAGCGCGGCCACGGCCTCGTCGCGGAGCGCGCCGCAGAGGGAGCGCGGCTCCGGATGGGCGAAGACGATCAGGATGTTCATGGTGCGGGATCCGTCGTGTATCGGGGCCCCCCTGCTAGCCCGCGGCCGATCGATCCGGTACGTGGCGCGTCCGGATAGGATTGTGCCGCAGCATGGATAGATCCGATGTCACCCTGGAGCGCATGCGCAGCTTCGTCCGGGTGGCCGAGCGCGGCAGCCTGTCGGCGGTGGCGCGCGAGTTCGGAGTCGGGCAATCGACGATCACCCGGCACCTGCGCGAACTCGAGGACGCCGTCGGGGTCGCCCTGATCAGCCGGACGACGCGGCGCCTGGCCCTGACGGCCGAGGGCCTGGGCTACTACGAGAACAGCCTGCGCATCCTGGACCTCGTCGAGCAGGCGGGTGCCGCGGCGCGGGACCGGCGGCACGCTCCGGCGGGCACCGTCCGCCTGTCGTGCACGGCGGCGCTGGGCGCCCTCCACGTCGGCGCCACCGTCTTCGCGTTCCAGGACCGCTACCCCGACATCTCAGTGGATCTGAGCCTGACCGACGAGCGCGTGGATCTCGTCCGCGAGGGCATGGACCTGGCGATCCGCCTGGGCCCCCTGGCCGACAGCACCCTGAGGCTGCGGGCCGTCGGGCAGTCGGAGCGTCGTCTCGTCGCGGCCCCCGCCTACCTGGCGGCGCGCGGCCGGCCGCTGACGCCGCAGGATCTCGCCGG
Source organism: Methylobacterium sp. C33D (assembly GCF_053345825.1). NCBI lineage: Bacteria > Pseudomonadati > Pseudomonadota > Alphaproteobacteria > Hyphomicrobiales > Methylobacteriaceae > Methylobacterium > Methylobacterium sp. C33D. The sequence goes on along the minus strand of NZ_JBKFAV010000016.1, from coordinate 84,056 downwards.
CCACGAGGGGATCCGCATGACGAACGTGGCGGGGAGCGGCACGCTGGTTCTCGAAGGACCGGATGGCGGGCGCCACGCGGTGCCGTTCGGCGGACGCCTCCGGGTCGATCACGGGCTCGCCGCAAGGGCGGCGGTCCTCGCGGGGCGGGGCATCGCGCCCGCGCATCGTTGGCTGGTCGCGGATTGTCTCGCCGACGGCCGGCTCGAGGCGGTCCTGCCGGATCACGCGGTGCCGTCGGTGCCGCTCAGCCTGCTGATCGTGCCCGAGCGGGCCGGGATCGCGCGGGTCCGGCTGCTGGCGGATTTCCTCGCCACGGAACTCCGCGCGGTCCCGGGGATCGCGCCGGAGCCCGCCGTGGGCGCGGCCGCCGCTCAGCGATAGCCGTAGCGGCTCTTGGCGGCGGCGAGCAGGTGCAGGGCCTCGCCCGACTTGCCGGCCGAGCATTCCGCGGCGGCGTGGGCGAGGTCGGCGCTGAAGCGGTCGCCCACCGGCTTGTTGAGGTTGCCGGTGGCCACGTCGCTGTCGACGATCGCCTTGGTGCGCGCGATCTCCGGGCCGCAGCCGCTGCCGGTGGGCAGGGCCAGGGGGGCCGGGATGACCGGCGCGGGCTCGGTGACCGCGGGCGTGGCGCGCTGCTGGCAGGCGCCCAGCGCCGCGACGGCGAGGGCGACGAGGCTGAGGCGCATCGGGAGGCGGGACGCGGGCACGGCGATCATCCTGTTGGGGCGCGAGGGACCGCGCCGCCGAGGTTTTGAGCCGAGCTTGGCAGTGGGTCAATCGCCCCGGCCACATGCCGAGGGGGCGCGGAGCGCGGGACGCCGAGCGCCGGCGGCTTGCGATTTCGCTGTGCCAGCAGGACCTTGGAGCGCGCCGCCGGCATCCTACACCGGCGGCGCGCTCCGAATCGTGACGGGACTTACTTCGCCTTGTCGGCGAGCGCCTTCAGGCCCGAATCGTAGATGCCCTGGATCGCGTCGGTGGCGACCGTGTCCGGGGCGCCCTTGGCGTTGAAGGTCCCGGTCCAGGTCACCTTCGAGCCGGAGCCGGCGGGGGCGACCGACAGGGTCGACTTGTAGTCCGAGACCGGGAGCGGGCTCTCCAGGATCGTGTAGGTGTAGCTCATCACCTTGTCGTCGCGGGAGACCTGCTCCTCCTTGATGGTGCCGCCGCCCTTGAGGCTGAGGGTGCGGACCTTCATGCCGTCCTTGTCCGACAGGACGCATTTCTCGATGGCGGGGTGCCAGTCGCCGATGCCGCAGAACTCGCCGATGGTCTGCCAGACCTTGGCCGGCGGCGCGGCGATGTCGGCCGAGCGCGTGACCTCCAGGGCGTAGCCCGGCACGGTGGCGGCGGCGAGCGCCAGGGCGGCAAGGGGAAGGGACCGGCAGAAAGCGAAGGGCATCTCGGGGTGTCTCCGTCCGTCTCAGGTCGCGGCAGGGGCCGCGCAGGCTCTGTTGGCCGCGCAGGAGCTAGGCCGGGAGGTGGCGCTCGGCAATGGGCGGGAGCGGCGGCGCATGACTTTCGCAGTCACACGACGCGGTCGGTGACCGGCCGCGCGTCAGGGCAGGTCGTGGCGCCGATCCGCGGACACCGGGCCCGGAGCGCGATCCGGCCTACCAGCCGTCCATCTCGTCGGTGTCGGCCGGATAGCCGTAGACCGTCGCGGGCGCGTAGGCGGGCCGGGAAGCGGGGCGGTAATAGGCCGGTACCGACCGGCGTCCCATCTGATCGCTGTCCGCCAGCAGGTCGTCAGGCCCGTAGGGGCTGCGGCTCCGGGCGACGCGGGTTCCGCGCTGACCCCGGTCGGCCATCGGGACATCCGCCCCCTCGATCACCACCCGGGTCCGGCCCATGCCCTGGCTCTTCACGAGGTTGAACAGGGTCGCGGCGTTGCGCACCGACAGGCGCACGCAGCCGTGCGAGGCCGCGCGTCCCAGGCTCCGGACGTGGTTGGTGCCGTGGATGGCGTGGCCCTGCGTCGTGAAGAACATCGCGAAGGGCATGGGCGCGTCGTCCCACTCCTTCGAGAAGTGCGTGCGCTCCATCCGGAACGGGCGATAGGAGCCGGACGGGGTGTCGTAGCTCGCGACGCCGGTCGAGACCGGCCAGGAGTAGCGCGGCTGGCCGTCGACCGAGACCTCCATGCGCTGCGCGGACTTGTCGACATTGACGAGCACGTCGGCGCTGGCCGTCGCGGGGATGCCCGCGCACAGAAGGAGCCCGGACAGGACGGAGATCAGACCGACACGCATGAGCGACTCCGACTGGAAAGACAGCGACGGTTTGCCGTCACGCTAAGCCGTCGGCAACACCGAGGTTCCGGTCCGCGGCAACCCTGCGTAGTCACGCTTTGCTGAGTGCCGTCACGGCGCCGCCGTGGCCATGCCGGAGATCCGCCGTATCGCGGCCTCCGCCTCCTCGGCGATGCGCAGGACGAGGTCGCCGGCGCCCGGCAGATCGTCGATCAGCCCGACGGCCTCGCCGACCGTGACGTTGGCGACATCGTAGTCGCCGGCCGCGTCGGCCTCCTCCACGTCCCGGCGCCGCTCGGCCGAGGCCGCGCGCAGCGCGTCCTCGCGGCCGTGCCACGTCTCGATGAAGGCGTTGCGCAGGAGCCGCCCGGTATAGGGCGCCGGCCAGGCCCGCTGGCGGGCGATGTCGTAGACCTGCGTGCGGATCGTCTCGTCGCCGGTGGCGGCGAGGACCCGTCGCTTCGCGGCCGGATGGATCAGCGCCTCCCGGGTGGCCCAGAACCGCGTCCCCATCAGGACGCCGTCGGCCCCCAGGGCCAGGGCGGCGGCGAGGCCGCGCCCGTCGGCGATGCCGCCCGCCGCGAGGAGCAGCGTCTCGGGGCGTTCGCGGGCGATCAGGTCGGCGACAGCCGGCACGAAGGCCGCGGTGCCGCGGGCGGTGAGGCCGTGGCCGCCGGCCTCCGTCCCCTGCGCCACCACCGCGGCCGCGCCGACCTCCAGGGCGCGCCGGGCGTGGGCCAGCGTGTGCACCTGGCAGATGAGCCGCACGCCGGCGGCGCGGACCCGGTCGGCGAACGGCGCGGGATCCGCGAAGGAGAGCATCAGGGCGGCGGGCGACCGGGCGAGCGCCGCGTCGAGGAGCGACGGGTCCCGGGCCATCGACCACGTGATGAAGCCGCAGCCGACCCGCTGATTGCCCGCGCGGGCGAATTCCCGTTTGAGCGTCGCGTGGTCGCCGTAACCGCCGCCGATCAGGCCGAGGCCGCCGGCGGCGCTCACCGCCGCCGCGAGGGCGCCCCCCGAGGCCGGGTCCATCGGGGCGAGCACGATCGGGTGCCGCAGCCCGAAGGCGTCGGTGAGTCTGGTCCTCAGGGCCATGGGTCCCCTCCTCCGCGGAACGTCTCGGACGCGCGGTTGCGCGCGCTGCCCGTCCAGGCTTAACGATCCGTCCGGTGCTGAGAAAATGATTCCTTGAGAAGGAAGGCATCGGAAAAGCAGATGACATGAACAGCACCGACCTGATGTTCTTCGCGGCCGTTGCCGAGACCGGCGGCATCGGGCGGGCGGCGGCGCGGCTCAACACCGTCCAGTCCAATGTGACCGGGCGGATCCGCGCCCTGGAGCAGGCCCTGCGCGTGCCGCTGTTCCACCGCGGCAGCCGCGGGGTGACGCTGACCCGGGCGGGAGAACGGCTCCTGCCCTACGCGCTTCAGGTCGGGCAGCTCCTCGCGGAGGCGCGCCACGCCCTGCTGGCCGAGGGCGAGCCGCGCGGACCCCTGCGGATCGGCGCCATGGAGACGACCGCGGCCCTGCGCCTGCCCGGCCCGCTCGCGGATTTCGCCGCGCGCCACCCGGAGGTGGACATCGAGCTGGAGACCGGCCCGACCGAGCAGCTGATCGCCCGGGTCCTCGACCGGAGCCTGGAGGGGGCCTTCGTGGCCGGCCCGGTCGCGCAGGCCGACCTCGTCGGGATCCCGGTCTTCACGGAAGAGCTGGTTCTGGTGGCGCCCCCGGCCGTCGGCGACCTCGCGGCGCTGCTCGACCGGCTGGCCCGGGCGCGCGACGCGAAGGTGCTCGTGTTCCGGGCCGGCTGCTCGTACCGGAGGCGCCTGGAGGACTTTCTGGGGCGCCAGGGCCTCGTGCACGTGCGGCGCATGGAGTTCGGCACCCTCGACGGCATCCTCGGCTGCGTGGCGGCCGGCCTGGGCGTGACCCTGGTGCCGCGCGCCGTGGCGGACCCGGCGCACCGCGCCGGCCGCGTCTCGGTCCACCCCGTACCCGACGGGGAGGGACACGTCCCGACCCTGCTGGTCCACCGCGCCGACGACCGGCCGAGCGCGGCCTTCGCGCGGTTCGCCGAGCAGGTCCGAACGGCCGTCGCGCACGCGCCGTGAACCTCCCGGTTCCGGCACGCGCCATGCTCTCGGCAACCGCCGGTTGACAGCTGCCCGGGCCCGGGCGCTTCCTCCCGGCCGCAGACGGTTCGGAGTTCCCATGGCCCTCGACCCCACCCTCGCCGCCGAGATCGAAGCCTCCGTGGCGGAGGGATTCGCCGATCAGGTCGCCCACACGCAGGCGCTCGTCCGGTTCGCGTCCCTGCGCGGGGAGGAGCATGCCTGCCAGGACTACGTCTTCGACCAGTTCCGCGCGCGCGGCTACGCCACCGAGCGCTTCACCATGGACCGGGCCGCCATCGCGGCCCATCCGGGCGGCTCGAAGATCGACGCCGCGCACCATTCGGACGCGCCGATCGTGGTCTGCCACCATCGACCCGGTACCGAGACCGGCCGCTCGCTGATCCTGCAGGCGCATGTCGACGTGGTGCCGCCCGGTCCCCTCGACCTCTGGACCCATCGGCCCTTCGATCCGGTGATCCAGGGCGACTGGATGTATGGCCGCGGCGCCGGCGACATGAAGGCCGGGCATGCCGCCAACCTGTTCGCCCTCGACGCGCTCGCCCGCCTCGGCCTCCAGCCGGCGGCCTCGGTCACGGTGCAGTCGGTGGTCGAGGAGGAATCCACCGGCAACGGCGCCCTGATGACCCACCTGCGCGGCTACCGGGCCGACGCCGTTCTGATCCCCGAGCCGGAGGACGAGAAGCTCGTCCGCGCCAACACCGGCGTGCTCTGGTTCACCGTCGAGGTGCGGGGCGTGCCGGTCCATGTCCGCGAGATGGGCGCGGGCGCCAACGCCATCGACGCCACCTACCGGGTGATCGGCGCGCTGCGCGACGTCGAGGCCCGCTGGAACGCCGAGAAGGCGGCGCACTCGCATTTCGAAACCGAGGACCACCCGATCAACCTCAACATCGGCAAGATCGAGGGCGGCGACTGGGCCTCCTCGGTCCCGGCCTGGTGCCGGATCCACTGCCGGGTGGCGCTCTACCCGGGCGTGACCGCCGCGCAGGCCGCCGCCGAGATCGAGGCCGCGGTGGCGTCCTTCGCCCGCACCGACCCGTTCCTGGCCAACAGCCCGCCGCGCGTGGTCTTCAACGGCTTCTTCGCCGAGGGCTACGTGCTGGAGGAGGGCTCGGAGGCCGAGGCGGTGCTCGGCCGCGCCCACGAGCGGGCGATCGGGTCGCCGCTCCAGAGCTTCATGACCGCGGGCTACCTCGATACCCGGGTCCACGCCCTCTACGACCGGGTGCCGGCCCTCTGCTACGGCCCGACCTCCCAGAACATCCACGGCTTCGACGAGCGCGTGAGCCTCGCCTCGGTGAACCGGATCACGACCGCCATGGCGCTGTTCGTGGCCGAGTGGTGCGGGACCGAGCGCAGGGCCGCGTGAGCCGCCGTCAGGGGATCAGCCGGTCCGCGCGGAGCTGGGCGAACAGGTCGTAGAACGCGTCGTCGGTCGGCTGGTAGGCGGTGAAGCCCAGCCGCCGGCTCTTGCTCATGTCGGTGACGACCTCGATCGGCCGGCCGAGATCGGCATCCGTGTGCCAGGGCGAGGCCAGCTTCTCGAGGTTCGGCTCGGCCAGACCGTAGCGCTGCGCGATCCCGGCCCAGGCCGGGCCGTCCTGCGCCATCCGGGGCTCGAGCGGCCGGTGCGTGCCGTCGAACGGCACCGCCTCGATCCCGAACCAGTCGGCGATCCGGCCCCACATCCAGCTCCAGCGGAAGACGTCGCCGTCGACGACGTTGAACGCCTCGTTGGCGGCCTTGGGCTCGGTCGACGCCCAGAGCAGCTGGCGGGCGAGGAGCCGCGCGTCGGTCATGTCGGTCAGCCCGTTCCACTGCGCGGCCGAGCCCGGGAAGACGAAGGGCCGCCCCAGCTCCCGGCACAGGGTGGCGTAGCAGGCGAGCGTCGTGCCCATGTTCATGGCGTTGCCCACCGCCTTGCCGATGATCGTGTGCGGGCGGTGCACGCTCCAGGTGAAGCCGTCGCGTTCGGCGGCCGCGAACACGGCGTCCTCCTGCGCGTAGTAGAAGTTCTCGATGTCGAGGCGGCCCTGGTCCTCGCGGAACGGCGTCTGCGGGAGCTTGCCTTTGCCGTAGGCCTCGAACGGGCCGAGATAGTGCTTCAGCCCGGTCACCAGGGCGACGTGGCGGACGCTCCTCTTCGACCGGAGCGCGTCGAGCAGGTTCTCGACCATCGCCCGGTTGACGCGGATCATCTCCGCCTCGGTCGGGCGCCGCTGCCAGGTCGCCAGGAACACGTGGCTCGGTGCGAGGTCGGCCAGGGCCGTCTCCAGGGAGGCCGGATCCTGCAGGTCGCCGGCCACCGGCTCGACGCCGTCCTGCTGCACCGGATGGCGCGCCAAGCCCGCGACCCGCCAGCCCTCTCGATGGAGCAGCGCCGCCGTGGCGCTGCCGACGATCCCGCTGGCGCCGACGATCAGGGCGGTGTTCGACATGGAAACCCTCGTGCCCGGCCCAAATCCGGGTCCCGGGCAGATGGGCACGGGCGGTGTCGCGACAACCCCGCCGTGTGGGACAGGCACCTATGCGGAGGGCTCCAGGCGCGGTTTCGAAAGGTCGAGGCCCGCCCCTGTTAAGGTGATTTCGGGCCGGCGGGATACCGACCAGACGCGCTCTCCTCCCCCTTGTGGGGAGGAGTTGGAGGTGGGGGTGGCGCAGAAGGCACCGTTGCGCTCAATCCTGAACCACCCCCAACCCCTGCCCCTCCCCACAAGGGGGAGGGGAAATGCGCGTTCATCATAAGCAGCTTAGGGCTCGCCCCTTGGAAACGCGGATCGAGAGTTTTCAGGCGACGCGGTCGATCGCGGCGCCCAGGATGTCCACGATCTCGCCGATCTGGCCGCGCTCGATGATCAGCGGCGGCGACAGCGCGATGATGTCGCCGGTCACCCGGGTGAGCAGGCCGCGCTCGAAGCAGTCGACGAACACGTCGTAGGCGCGCTTGCCCGGCGCGTCCGGCCGCGGCGCCAGCTCGACGCCGGCGACGAGGCCGATGGTGCGGATGTCGACGACGTTTTTGCGCCCGCGCAGGTCGTGGATCGCCGCCGCCCAGTCGTCGGCGATGTCGGCGACGCGGGTGAGCAGCCCCTCCTCCCGGTAGATGTCGAGCGTCGCGAGGCCGGCCGCGCAGGCGATCGGGTGCCCGGAATAGGTGTAGCCGTGGAAGAGCTCGATCCCGTCCGGCCCCTGCATCAGCGCGTCGTGGACCGCGCGGCTCGCGAAGACCGCGCCCATCGGCACCGTGCCGTTGGTCAGGCCCTTGGCGCTGGTCACGAGGTCGGGGACGACGCCGAAGAAGTCGGTCGCGAACGGCGCACCCAGGCGGCCGAACCCGGAGATGACCTCGTCGAAGATCAGCAGGATGCCGTGCTTCGTGCAGATCTCGCGCAGGCGCTCGAGATAGCCCTTCGGCGGGATCAGCACGCCGGTCGAGCCCGCCACCGGCTCGACGATGCAGGCCGCGATCGTCTCGGCCCCGTGCAGCGCCACGAGCCGCTCCAGGTCCTCGGCGAGTTCCGCCCCGTGCTCGGGCTGGCCCTTCACGAAGGCGTTGCGGGCCGGGTCGTGGGTGTGGCGCAGGTGGTCGGTGCCGTTGAGCTGCGGGAAGACCCGCCGGTTCGACACGATGCCGCCGACCGACAGGCCGCCGAAGCCGACGCCGTGATAGCCGCGCTCGCGGCCGACGAGCCGGGTCCGCGTCCCCTGCCCGATCGCCCGCTGGTAGGCCAGCGCGATCTTGAGGGCGGTGTCGACCGATTCCGAGCCGGAATTGGTGAAGAACACCCGGTCGAGGCGCTTGTCCGGCCCGCCCGGAGCGATCTCGGCCAGCCGCTCGGCGAACTCGAAGGCGACGGGGTGGCCCATCTGGAAGGTCGGGGCGAAGTCGAGGGTCGCGAGCTGGCGCTCCACGGCCGCCGCGATGCCCCGCCGCCCGTGGCCGGCGTTGACGCACCAGAGCCCCGCGGAGCCGTCGAGGACCTTGCGGCCGTCGTCGGCGGTGTAGTGCATGCCCTCGGCCGACACGAGCAGGCGCGGCGCCGCCTTGAACTGGCGGTTGGCCGTGAACGGCATCCAGAAGGCGTCCATCGCGGGCGTGTTGCGGAGCGGATGGTCGGTCATGGGGCGGTTCTCCGGGGCGGGCGGCGCGGATCGAGCGGCGGGACCAGGGGACACCTTCGCCGATCGGGCAACAAGTCCTTTTCTGGTCGCCGCCAACCCCTTGCAGGACCGGGGCCACGGGTGGCACCGTTGCGGAATCCGCAACACCTGAAACGGGGTCCGGCCGGATGAGCATCGATGTCGGCGCGCGGCTGCGCTTCGTGCGCGCCCGCCACGGCCTGTCGCAGCGGACGCTCGCCAAGCGCGCCGGCGTGACGAACTCCGCGATCTCGCTGATCGAGGCGAACCGGGTGAACCCGTCGGTCGGCGCGCTGAAGCGGATCCTCGACGGGGTGCCGATCGGCATGGCCGAGTTCTTCGCCCTGGAGCCGGAGCCGGAGCGCAAGGCGTTCTTCGCCGCCGAGGAACTCACCGAGATCGGCCGCCGGGCCGCCAAGGGGGCGATCTCGTACCGGCAGGTCGGCGACAGCCTGTTCGGGCGCAAGCTCCAGATCCTCAAGGAGCGCTACGAGCCGGGCGCCGATACCGGCCGGGTGCCGCTCTCCCACGAGGGCGAGGAGGGCGGGATCGTCCTCTCCGGCCGCCTGGAGGTGACGGTGGACGCCGAGCGCCGGATCCTCGGCCCCGGCGACGCCTACAGCTTCGACAGCCGCCGCCCGCACCGGTTCCGCTGCGTCGGGCCCAACCCCTGCGAAGTGGTGAGCGCCTGCACGCCGCCGAGCTTCTGAGGCGGAGCGCGACTTTCGGATGAAACACCCCGCCTGTCGCGTGCGGGCGTTGCGGTCGGCCGGCCGACTGGCGCATGCAGGGCGGCGCTTGAATTCATAATGCCGCGCGAGGATCGATGGCCGTCACCACAGCCGCCCCGGCCGCCGGGCCCGGACAGAACCAGTCGGCGCGCGCGGCGCTGGCGGCCTTCGTGGGCACCACGATCGAGTGGTACGACTTCTTCATCTACGGCACCGCGGCGGCCCTGGTGTTCGGGCCGCTCTTCTTCACGACCGAGTCCCCCTACATCGCGACGCTCTCGGCCTTCGGCACCTTCGCGGTCGGCTTCCTCGCCCGGCCGCTCGGCGGCCTGATCTTCGGGCATCTCGGCGACCGGTTCGGGCGCAAGCGCGCCCTGGTGGCGACGCTCGTGATGATGGGCATCGCGACCTCCGGCATCGGCCTGCTGCCGACCTACGCTTCGATCGGGATCTGGGCGCCGGTGATGCTGGTGGTCCTGCGGCTGATCCAGGGGCTCGCGGTCGGCGGCGAGTGGGGCGGCGCCGTGCTGATGGCGGCCGAGCACGCGCCGGCCGGGCGCAACACCTTCTTCGCCTCCTTCGCTCAGCTCGGCAGCCCCGCCGGGCAGATCCTGTCGCTGCTGGCCTTCCGGCTCGCGGGCCTCCTCGACAAGGAGAGCTTCCTGGCCTGGGGCTGGCGGCTGCCGTTCCTCGTCAGCATCCTGCTGCTCGGCGTCGGGCTCGCGATCCGCCTCGGCGTCGCGGAATCCCCGGCCTTCGAGAAGGCCCGGGCCGCCGGCGGGCCGCCGCCGGCGCCCGTGCGCGAGGTGCTGACGACCTGCCTGAAGCCGGTGCTGCTGGCGGCGGGCGCCAACACCTTCGCGATCGCCTCGGTCTACCTGTTCAACACCTTCATGATCGCGTTCACCACGCAGTATCTCGGCATCGCGCGGGCGACGATCCTCGACGCCCTGCTGATCGCCGCCGTGGTCCAGCTGGTGATGACCCCGGTGGGGGCCCGGATCGCCGAGGTGATCCGCAACGAGCGGCTGTTCCTCCAGGGGACGCTGGTCTGGGCGATGCTGGCCCCCTACCCGCTGTTCTGGCTGGTCGAGACCAAGTCGGTGCCGCTGATCGTGCTGGGCCTCGCCCTGAACGTCATCGGCAGCGCGACCTTCTACGCGGTGATCGCCGGCTACCTCGCGGGCGCCTTCCCGACGCGGGTGCGCTACACGGCGATCTCCATCGCCTACCAGTTCTGCGGCGCGCTCGCCGGCGGTCTCACCCCGATCGTCGGCACCGTGCTGGCCGAGCGGTTCCAGGGCCACTGGTGGCCGATCGCGGTGTTCGGCACGGCGCTGGCCGGCGTGTCGTTCCTGTGCGTCACGGCGATCGGCGGCTACCGGGCCCGGCAGCGGGGCTTCCTCGACGGGTGAGCGCGACCGGTCAAAGGCGCCGGATCCGGGTAACGCCAGATTCAGACCGGTGGTCCAGGATCGGCGACATGGATTCGATCGCCGCAGCCGCCGTCCAGATGCTGGGTTCGTCCCAGAACCAGCAGATCGGCATCGCCGTCGCCAAGCAGCAGCTGTCGGCCGACAAGGCCGTCGCCGGGCTGGTGGCGGACAGCGCCGCCCAGGCGGCGAGCGCCGGCCCGCCGGCCCCTCCCGGACAGGGCCAGAGCGTCGACCTGCGGGTCTGACCGGGGCGCGCCCCGCGCGCGCCTACCCGAAGCCGTAGAGCCGCCGCGGGTTGTCGACGAACACCATCCGGCGCCTGTTCGCGTCCGGCACCCAGTCGGCCATCAGGTCGAGGAGCTCCCGCGTCCGCGGCGGCCCGTCCCAGGCGGCCACGTGCGGCCAGTCCGAGCCCCAGAGGCAGCGCTCCGGCGCGGCGTCGTTGAGCGCCCGGGCTAAGGGGATCGTGTCGGCGTAGGGCGGCCCGGTCACGGAATCCCGGAAGGCGCCCGAGAGCTTCACCCAGTTGCCGTCGGCGACGAGGCCGAGCAGCGCCCGGAACCCCGGATGGTCCACGCCCGCCGAGGTCGGCATGTGCCCCATATGGTCGAAGACCAGTGGCACGGGCAGCCGCGCGAGGCGGCCGGCGATCGGCGGCAGCTCGCGCGCATCGAGCAGGAACTGGAGGTGCCAGCCCATCTCGCGGGCGAGCGCCCCGTAGGCCTCGACCGCGTCGAGGCCGACCCCGCCGCCGAACAGGACGTTGAGGCGCAGGCCGACGATTCCGGCCTCCTTCAGCGCGGCGAGCTCGGCGTCGGGCAGGCCGAGCGGGATCACCGCGACGCCGCGCAGGCGCTGCCGGTGGGCGCGCAGCGTCTCGACCATCAGCCGGTTGTCGGTGCCGTGCACGCTGACCTGGATCAGCACGCCGTTGGCCATGCCGGTCCCGTCGAGCATCGCGAGGTACCGCTCGGCCGGCGCCGCCGGCGGCGTGTAGCTCCGGTCCGCCACCAGGGGATAGTCCGGCGGCAGGCCGATGACGTGGGCGTGCGTGTCGACCGCGCCCTCGGGCACGGCGTAGCGGGTCGGGCCTTGCGGATGCGGGTCCGGGGCGGGGCAGTCTCGGATCTCGGACATGGTCAGGAATCCGCGTGGAGGACCTTGCCGCGCGTCTCGGGCAGCGCGAAGGCCGCGAGGAAGAAGATCCCGTAGGCGACGGCCGCGAAGATCGCGATGGCGGAGGCGAGGCCGGCGCGCTCCGCGAGGTAGCCGACCAGCGCCGGGAACAGCGCGCCGACGCCGCGGCCGAAATTGTAGCAGAACCCCTGCCCCGAGCCGCGCAGGCGCGTCGGGTACAGTTCGGTCAGGAACGCGCCCATGCCGGAGAAGTAGCCGGAGGCGAAGAAGCCCAGCGGGAAGCCCAGCACCCACAGCACGCCGTTCGACAGCGGGATCTGCGTGTAGGCGACGATCACCGCGATGGCGCCCAGCGAGAAGATCAGGAAGAGCGGCCGCCGGCCGAGCCGGTCGGCGAGCCACGCGCCCACGAGGTAGCCGGTGAACGAGCCGATGATCAGGGCCGCGAGGTAGCCGGTGGAGGACACGATCGACAGGTGGCGCTCGGTGGTCAGGAAGCGCGGCACCCAGGTGGTGATCGCGTAGTAGCCGCCCTGGCAGCCCGCCGCCGCCAGCGAGGCGAGCAGCGTGGTCTTGAGGGTCGGGCCGGAGAAGATCTCCCAGATCTGCGGCCGGTCGCCCGTGGCGGCGGCCCGGGCGCGGGACTCGGCGGCGACCTCCGGCTCCTTCACGTAGCGGCGCAGGTAGAAGACCAGCAGCGCCGGCAGGGCGCCCACCGCGAACATCCAGCGCCACGCGGTCTCGGGCGGCAGGACCGAGAACAGCACCGCCTGCGACAGGACCGCGAGGCCCCAGCCGATCGCCCAGCCCGACTGGACCGAGCCCACCGCCCGGCCGCGATACTCGGCCCGGATCGTCTCGCCGATCAGCACCGCGCCGGCCGCCCACTCGCCGCCGAAGCCGAGGCCGAGCAGCGCCCGCGCGATCAGCAGCTGCTCGAAGTTCTGCACGAAGGCGCAGAGGAGGGAGAAGACCGAGAACCAGAGGATCGTGATCTGCAGGGTCAGCACCCGGCCGATCCGGTCGGCCACGAAGCCCGCGAGCCAGCCGCCGAGCGCCGAGGCCAGCAGCGTCACCGTGGCGGCGAGTCCGGCCGTGCCGGCATCGACGTGCCACAGGGCCATGATCGTCCCGATCACCAGCGGGTAGATCATGAAGTCCATGCCGTCGAGGCACCAGCCGGCGGCGCACGCCCAGAAGGTGTGCCGCTCCGGCGGCGTCATCGATCGGTAGAACGCGGTGAGGCTGGCGTCGCGGATCTCGACCGCGTCCACGCCCGCGCGCCCCTGTCCGGCTGCTGAACTCATCACCGCCTCCCGCCGTCCGATACCAGTATCGGCATCCCGGTCAGAGCTGTCCAACGATGCGGCGGGTCACGCAAGGAACAGGAAAGGAAAAGGCCGCCCGGAGGCGGCCTGTCCCGTTCTTTTCGCGGTCGGGCGAGGCTCAGTAGCAGCGCTCGACAAGCACCCGGCGGTAGCCGTAGGGCGTCCAGCGCACCCGCGGGACCGTGTAGCAGCCGCCGCCGTAGCCGTACCCGTAATCGTAGGCTGCCGGGGCGTAGTAGCCGCCGTAGCCGTAGCCCGGGTAGCCGTACCCGTAGCCGCCGTAGAGGCTGCCGGCCGCGAGGCCGAGCCCGACGCCGAGGCCCAGGCCGCCGAGGCCGTAGCCGTAACCGCCGCGGTAGCCGTAGCCGCCGCGCCAGCCGTAGCCCCGGCCGTAGAAGCCGCGACCGTAGCCGAAACCGCCCGGACGGAAGCCGGCGCCGCGGAAGCCGCCGCCGAAGCCGCCGTTGCGGAACCCGCCGAAGCCGCCGCCGCGGAAGCCGCCGCCGAACCCGCCCCCGTGGAAGCCGCCGCCGAATCCGCCGCCGTGGAAGCCGCCACCGCCGAAGCCGCGCGCGTCCGCGCTGGCCGGCGCCAAGGCCAGAGCACCCGCCGCCAGCAGGGCCGAGCCGAGCACTGCACCCTTCATCACGTCATCTCCGTGGAAAAACGCCCTCTGCGGCTAAGAACGTCCGAATCGGCAAAACGGTCCAGCCCCGCCCGCGGCGCGCGGCCGCGCGCCGCGCCCGGGCGCGGCCGGACGCCGCTCGGACACGAAATTCGCCGCTTTCCAGAGCGAAGGGCGCGCCGGACGCGCTCCGCCGTCCCCGACTCGCCGTCCCCGAGCTGCCTGGAACGAATGATGATGCTGCGACCGGCTCACGCCCTGTTGATCACGCTGCTCGCCCTCGCGGCGCCGGCCCGGGCGGCCGCTCCGGCGGCCGCCACCGAGCCCTGCCGGGCGGTCGAGGCGCAGGGTGAGACCTTCACGGTCTGCACCATCGACCTCCGGAAGCAGCGGCTGCGGCTCTTCTGGCTCCAGGACGACGGCAAGCCCTACGGCGCCCTCGGCACCCTCGCCGAGAAGCAGGGCGGCCGCCTGGCCTTCGCGATGAACGCCGGCATGTACGACAAGGACCAGGCGCCGGTCGGCCTCTACGTCGAGGACGGGCACGAGCTGAGGCGCGTGTCCACGACCGACGGGCCGGGCAATTTCCACCTGAAGCCCAACGGGATCTTCTGGGTGAAGGGCGAGCGCGCCGGGGTGGTCGACACGGCCCGCTACCTGCGGGCGAAGATCCGGCCGGATTTCGCCACGCAGTCCGGGCCGATGCTGGTGATCGACGGCCAGATCCATCCGAAGATCGCCGCCGACGGGCCGAGCCAGAAGATCCGCAACGGCGTCGGCGTGCCCGGCGACGGGCACGTGGCGATCTTCGCGATCTCCGAGCGCCCGGTGACCTTCGGGGCCTTCGCGCGGCTGTTCCGCGACGATCTCGGCTGCCGCAACGCCCTGTTCCTCGACGGCTCGGTCTCCAGCCTCTACGCGCCGAATCTCGGCCGCGCCGACATCAGCCGCCCGCTCGGGCCGCTGGTCGGCGCGCTGCCGCGGTGAGGGGCGCGCTCAGCGCTGGCCGAAGGCCGTGTCCTTGAACAGGTCCTTGTACTCCCGCGGCTGCGAGCGCCAGTACTGCTTGGGGGCCCGCACCCGGGCGCCGAGTTCGGCGGCGGCGTGCCAGGGCCAGCGCGGATCGTACAGCATGGCGCGGGCGAGCGAGATCGCGTCCGCCTTGCCCTCCAGCAGGATCGTCTCCGCCTGCTGGGCCTCGGTGATCAGCCCGACCGCGATGGTGGTCAGCCCGGTCTCGGCCTTGATCCGCTCGGCGTAGGGCACCTGGTATCCCGGCCCGAGCCTGATCGCCTGCTTCGGCGACACGCCGCCCGTCGAGACGTGCAGTGCCGGCGATCCGGCGCGCTTCAGGGCCTGGGCCAGCTCCACCGTCTCGTCGAGATCCCAGCCGTCCTCGACCCAGTCGGTGGCCGAGACCCGCAGCCAGACCGGGCTGCCGGCGGGCACGACATCCCGCACGGCGTCGTAGACCTCCAGCGGGAAGCGCATGCGGTTCGCGAGGCTGCCGCCGTATTCATCTGTCCGCTTGTTGGCGATCGGCGACAGGAACTGGTGCAGCAGGTAGCCGTGGGCGCCGTGCAGCTCGACCGCCTCGATGCCGAGGCGCACCGCCCGCTTGGCGGTGGCCACGAACTGGTCGCGGACGCGCTTCAGGTCGGCGGCGTCGAGGGCGTGGGGCGGGACTTCGCCCTCCCCGTGCGCGACCGCCGAGGGCGCCTCGGTGCGCCAGCCGTAGGCGTGCTCCGGCGGGATCTGCTGGCCGCCGGCCCAGGGGGCCTCGCTCGAGGCCTTGCGCCCGGCATGGGCGATCTGGATGCAGACCGGGATCGGCGCGTACTCCCGCACGGCGTCGAGCACCCGGCCCAGCGCCCGCTCGCAGCCGTCGTTGTAGAGTCCGAGATCCCAGGCGGTGATCCGCGCCTCCGGCGAGACCGCGGTGGCCTCCAGGGTCAGCAGGCCGGCCCCCGACATGGCGAGCTGACCGAGATGCATCATGTGCCAGTCGGTCGCCTCGCCGTCCCGCGCCGAGTACTGGCACATCGGGGCGATCAGGATGCGGTTCTCGAGGGTGAGCGCGTCGAGCGTCAGCGGTTCGAACAGGCGAGCGGTCATCGGCAACTCCTGGTGGAAGGACCACTCTGGCCCAGGACGGGCGTCGCGGCCAGTGCGGTGCGGCAGAGCACCCCTGCGGTCGGGCGTTGCGGAACTCGCGGATGTGGCCGCCCGTTTCCTGGCCTGTCGCCGCATCGCGGCAATCGACGCGAACCGCCTGAGGGGGCGAGATCGCCCGAGGTCCAGATGATGCTCACCAGACTCGCCGTCCCGCTCGCCCTGGCCACCGGCTGCGCCGCCCTCGCCGCCTCGGCGCAGGCGCAGCCCGCCGCCTTCGGCGGACCCAAGATGCTGATCCACGGCAATTACTGCGGGCCGGGCAACAACGCGCCCCTCCCGCCGATCGACGCCCTCGACGCGGCCTGCGCGCGCCACGACGCCTGCACGCCGCAGGGTGGCCTGCCCTCGCAGGCCTGCAACCTGCGCCTCCAGCAGGAGGCAACGCTGATCTCGCGCGATCCGCGTCAGCCGGAGGACGTCCGGTCCATGGCCGGCCTCGTGGCGGCCACCGCGACCCTGATCCCGTCGGAGCCGAACGCCCGGCGCGTGCCGGCCTCGGTCGTCGCGGGATCCGCCTCGAGCGCCTACGCGCCCGCCGTGTCGCAGCCGACGGTCGACGCCGACAGCGACGACGACGGCCCCGACGTCGACTGAGGCGGATCGGGACGTCTCCCGCCCGATCGGCGCGGACCCGCGGCCTCCTCACCGGGCCGCGCCGATCCCCCGGTCCTTCAGGCTGTCGCCGATCTCCTCGAGCGCCGCCGCGTCGTCGATCGTCGCCGGCATCGTCCAGGGCTCGTGATCGGCGATGCGCTTCATGGTCGCCCGCAGGATCTTGCCCGACCGGGTCTTGGGCAGCCGCGGCACGGTGAGCGCCAGCTTGAAGGCTGCCACCGGGCCGATCTCGTCCCGGACCTTCGCCACGAGCTCCCGCTCGATCGTCTCGGTCGACCGGGCGACGCCGGCCTTCAGCACCACGAACCCGCAGGGCACCTCCCCCTTGAGCGCGTCGCGGATGCCGATGACCGCGCACTCGGCCACGTCCGGGTGGCTCGCCAGCACCGCCTCCATGCCGCCGGTGGACAGCCGGTGGCCCGCCACGTTGATGATGTCGTCGGTCCGTCCCAGGACCGTGATGTAGCCGTCGGCGTCGATGACCCCGGCATCCGAGGTGTCGTAGTAGCCCGGGAAGGTGGCGAGGTAGCTCGACCGCATCCGGTCGTCCGAACCCCAGAGCGTCGGCAGGCAGCCGGGCGGGAGCGGCAGGCGGATCGCGATCGTGCCCATTGTCCCTGCCGGAACCGGCTTGCCGCCCTCGTCCAGGACTTCGACCTCGTAACCCGGCATCGGCACGCAGGTGCTGCCGTGCTTAACCGGCAGGAGGCCGAGGCCCATCGGGTTGCCGGCGATCGGCCAGCCGGTCTCGGTCTGCCACCAATGGTCGACCACCGGCCGGCCCAGCACGCGCTCGGCCCAGGCGACCGAGTCCGGATCGGCGCGCTCGCCCGCCAGGAACAGGCTGCGGAAGGCCGAGAGGTCGTAGTCCGCGATCCGGGTGCCGGCGGAATCCTCCTTCTTGATCGCCCGCAGGGCCGTCGGCGCGGTGAACAGGCACACGACGCCGTACTCGGCGACGACCCGCCAGAAGGCGCCGGCATCCGGCGTGCCCACCGGCTTGCCCTCGTAGAGGACCGTGGTGCAGCCGTGCAGGAGCGGCGCGTAGACGATGTAGGAGTGGCCGACCACCCAGCCGATGTCGGAGGCGCAGAAGTAGGTCTCGCCGGGCTGGACGCCGTAGAGGTTCGGCATCGACCAGGCGAGGGCGACGAGGTAGCCGCCGGTGTCGCGGACAACGCCCTTCGGCTTCCCGGTCGTCCCGGAGGTGTACAGGATGTAGAGCGGGTCGGTGGCGGCGACCGGCACGCACCCCGCGCTCCGCCCCGCCGCCCGGGCCGCCGCCACGGTCTCGCCCCAGTCGCGATCCCGTCCCGCGACGAGGGTCGCGGGCCCTTGCGGGCGCTGGAGGATCAGGCAGGCCTCCGGCTTGTGCCGCGAGGCCGCGATCGCTGCGTCGAGGAGCGGCTTGTAGGCGACCACGCGGTTCGGCTCGATGCCGCAGGAGGCGGCGAGCACCACCTTCGGCGCCGCGTCCTCGATCCGCACCGCCAGCTCGTTGGCGGCGAAGCCGCCGAACACCACCGAATGGACCGCGCCGAGCCGCGCGCAGGCCAGCATGCCGAACAGCGCCTCGGGCACCATCGGCATGTACAGGATCACCCGATCGCCCTTGCCGACGCCGAGGTCGGCCAGCACCCCGGCCAGCACCGCCACCTCGTCGCGCAGCGCCCGGTAGGTGATGCTGCGCTTGGTCCCGGTCACGGGCGAGTCGTAGCGGATCGCCACCTGCTCCGCCCGGGCCCCGTCGGCGTGGCGGTCCACCGCGTTGTGGCAGGCGTTCAGGCTGCCGTCCGGGAACCAACGGCCGTAGGGGCCTGAATCCGGCGCGAAGGCGCGCTCCGGCGCGCGTGCCCAGTCGAGGGCCTGCGCCGCCCCGAGCCAGAACGCCTCGGGGTCGCGGCGGGCCGATTCGTAGATTTCCGGGTAGCGGCCCGGCAGGCTGGCTCTCGTCATTGGTCCGGCGTTTCCTCGCGGGCCGCTCTCCGGCGGCCGTCCGCAGAGTAGCCCATTCTCGCGCGCGCGGGAGTGGCCAGGGACGAGCAAGCCCACGTCCGGGTCACGACGGCCGGGACCCGCGGGGGCGCCATAGCAAAACCGCCGCACCGGGGGCTCCCGGTGCGGCGGTCGTCGGCTCGAATTCGCTATCAGATGGACGTGTCAGGCGTCAGTGCAACGTGTCGTTGCCCGCCTGGAGCTTGTTGATCTCGTCCTTGAGGAGGAGTTTCCGTCGCTTCAGCTCGGCGATGTGGAGGTCATTCGCCGAAGGTCTGTGGATCGCTTCCTGAATCTCGCGCTCGAGGGCTTCGTGCTTACGGGCGAGCTGGTTCAGATGCGTCTGCAGCGACATGAGTCGAATCTCCTGTCATCGTTTCGACACAACGAGATTGGCACAGGATGCCGGACCTGTCGAAGCGTTTTCTGCTGCTAAGTCTGATGATTGCTTACCGCGCCGCCTTGTCCGGCGCCGGAGCGTGACGCATGCTCTCGGGCGACGAACGGTCTTCGGGTTCTCAGGTGACGATGGCGGACGAGGCGGGTGAGGGTGCGCAGTCGGACCTCCTGGGCGAGCTGGCGCGGCTGCGCGAGGAGCACCGGGATCTCGACAGCGCCATCGAGGCGCTGGAGCGCAGCGTCGCCGGGGACCAGCTCCAGATCCAGCGCCTGAAGAAGCGCAAGCTCACGCTGCGCGACCGCATCTACCACATCGAGGACGCGCTCACGCCGGACATCATCGCCTGATGCCGGTGGACGCCCTCGGGCCCCGCCTTGCCGCAGGCCCGCGCCGCCTGTAAGCGCCCTCTTTTGCCGGGATCAACGATGGCGTCGCCTCCTCCGGTCGCGATCATCATGGGCAGCCAGTCCGACTGGGCGACCATGCGGCATGCCGCCGAGACGCTCGACGCGCTCGGCGTGCCGTACGACGCGCGCATCGTGTCGGCCCACCGCACGCCGGACCGGCTCGTGGCCTTCGCCAAGGGCGCGGTCGCGGCCGGTCTCAGGGTCGTGATCGCGGGCGCGGGCGGCGCCGCGCACCTGCCCGGCATGGCGGCCGCGATGACCCGCCTGCCGGTGTTCGGCGTGCCGGTGGAGTCGAAGGCCCTGTCCGGCCAGGACAGCCTGCTGTCCATCGTCCAGATGCCGGCCGGCATCCCGGTGGGGACCCTGGCGATCGGCCGGGCCGGGGCCGTCAACGCGGCCCTGCTCGCCGCGGCGGTCCTGGCGCTGACCGACGCGGGTCTGGCGGAGCGCCTGGAGGCGTGGCGCGCGGCCCAGAGCGCCTCGGTGGCCGAACGGCCGGTGACGGAAGAGAACGCGTGACGGACAAGATCCTCGGCCCCGGCTCCACCCTCGGCATCGTCGGCGGGGGCCAGCTCGGGCGCATGATCGCGCTCGCGGCGGCCGATTACGGCCTCAAGGCGCATGTCTACGCGCCCGACGCGGACAGCCCCGCCTTCGACGTGGCCGCCCGGACCACCTGCGCGGCCTACGACGATGCCGCGGCGCTCGCGGATTTCGCCCGCAGCGTCGACGTCGTGACCTACGAGTTCGAGAACATCCCGCACGCCACCGCCGACGTCCTGGCCCGGCACGCCGCCCTGCACCCGAACGCGCACGCGCTCTCGACCACGCAGGACCGGCTCACCGAGAAGGAGTTCATCAACGGCCTGGGCATCCCGACGGCGCCGTTCCGGGCCGTGGACACGCCCGACGACCTCGACCGGGCGATCGAGGTGATCGGCCTGCCGGCCGTGCTCAAGACCCGCCGCTTCGGCTACGACGGCAAGGGGCAGCGCATGCTCCGCGAGCGGGCCGAGGGCGACCGCAACGCCCTGTTCGCCGAGTTCGGCGGCGCGCCGCTGATCCTGGAGGGCTTCGTGCCGTTCGAGCGCGAGGTCTCGGTCGTGGGGGCGCGCGGGCGCGACGGCAGCTTCGCGGCCTACGACCTCTGCGAGAACGAGCACCGCGACCACATCCTCGCGCTGACCCGGGTGCCGGCGCCGGGCGTGTCCGCCGAGACGGGCCGCGCCGCCGTCGAGATCGCCCGGCGGATCGCCGACGCCCTCGACTATGTCGGCGTGCTCGCCGTCGAGATGTTCCTCGTCCGCGAGGACGGGGCGGAGCGGCTCGTGGTCAACGAGATCGCGCCCCGGGTGCACAATTCCGGCCACTGGACCAGCGAGGGGGCGCTGACCTCGCAATTCGCCCAGCACGTCCGGGCCGTCTGCGGCTGGCCCCTCGGCGACCCGGCCCGGGTCGGCGGGCTCTCGGTGGAGATGCGCAACCTGATCGGCGCCCAGGCCGACGACTGGCACGCCCTGCTGGCCGAGCCCGGCGCCCACCTGCACCTCTACGGCAAGGGCGAGGCGCGCCCCGGCCGCAAGATGGGTCACGTCACCCGTCTCGGACCCGCCCCGACCGGTTCCTGAGGCTTCGAAGGCACACCGGCGCCGCCGCGTGACCGCCGGACGGCCGTCCGCGGCGCCGCGCGACGGTCGAGCCATACCTTCGCCACATCCCGCCGCTTCCACGGCACCGTGGTCGGTACCGAATGCTGTCGATCGATTCCGCCCGCACCGCCTCGGTCCCGTCGGGACCGGCGGGGGCCGGATCACGACGCGGCGCTTCTTAAGCCGGCCTTCACCGTGATGCGCGACGGTGCCCCGGATGCGGGTGTGCCCGGCGCAGGGCGCGGGCTCTTGGACTGTGAGGGGCGGGGCGGGCACGCGCGGAGCGGGCGACGCCTCGGGGAGAGTGGGGCGATGAACGTACGCAACCGGCTGGGACGGAAGACGGCACTGATCGGCGCGGCCTTGGTCTCGGCTGCCGGCCTCGCGGGCTGCGAGACCGTCGGCAGCGCGGCCGGCCCGCGGCAATACGCGGTCCTGGAGAAGGACACGACCGGCGCCACCAACGTCAACATCGCCTCCCTGACCGAGGTGGTGCAGCGCAATCCGAACGACGCGGCGGCCTACAACACCCGCGGCGCCGCCTACGCCCGCGCCGGCCAGTTCAACGACGCCATCGGCGACTTCACCAAGGCGATCCAGCTCGATCCGAACTCCGCCTCCGCCTACAACAACCGCGCCCTGGCGAACCGGCAGATCGGCCGCGACGGCCCGGCGCTGCAGGACTTCACCAAGGCGATCGGGATCGATCCGAATTACGGGCCGGCCTATATCGGCCGCGCCAATGTCGAGCGCGCGCAGGGCAACCTCGACCAGGCGCTGAACGACCTCAACGTCGCGATCCGCCTGAGCCCCGAATCCGCGCAGGCCTACCACGCCCGCGGCCTCGTGCGGCAGAAGCAGGGTCAGGACACCCAGGCGATCGCCGATTTCGACGCCGCCATCGACCGCGACCCGTTCGTGGCCGCGCCCTACGCGGCCCGCGGCCAGAGCCTGATCGCGACCAACCAGTACGCGAAGGCGATCGAAGACTACAACGCCGCGCTCAACGTGAACGCCAAGGACGCCACGTCCTGGGCCTATCGGGGCCTCGCCTACGAGAAGCAGGGCCAGCGCAAGGAGGCGATGGAGAACTACCAGCGCGCCTCGACGATCGACCCCAACAACACCGTCGCGCGGGCCGGTCTCGGCCGCGTGCAGGGCGGGGTCGGCTCGCTGTTCAACTGATCGCCCCGTCATCGCGAGCGGAGCGGCCCGGGGCAGCGCCACACTCGCGAGCGTGGCGCCGCTGGGTCGCGCCGCTCGCGGCGCCGGCGCGAGTGCCCGAGCCGACCTACGCCGCCAGCAGCCCGTTCTCGTCCTGCGTGATCCGGCGCAGGTGGTAGGCGGTGTCGCCGAGTAGGTACTCGATCATGGCGAGCCGCTTGAAATGGTGGGCGCCGATATACTCGAGCGTCATGCCGATGCCGCCGTGGAGCTGGACCGCCTCCTGGCCGACGTAGCGGCAGGCCTTGTTGATCTGCACCTTCACGGCCGACAGGGCCGCGGCCCGCGCCTTGGCATCCGGCGCGTCCACCATCATGGCGGCGTAGAGCGCCATCGAGCGGGCCTGCTCCAGCTGGATCAGCATGTCGACGGCCCGGTGCTGCAGCGCTTGGAACGAGCCGACGCTGACGCCGAACTGCTTGCGGGTCTTGAGGTATTCGACCGTGAGCTTATGGAGCGCATCCATGGAGCCGACCGCCTCGGCGGCGAGCGCCGCGATGCCGTGCTCCACCACCCGCTCCAGGAGCGGCAGGCCGCCCTCGGGATCGCCGAGCGCCGCGTCGGCCGGGAGCGTCACGTCCGAGAACGACACCTCGGCCGCCCGGCCGCCGTCCTGGGTCGGATAGGCTTCGATGGCGACGCCCGCGGCGTCGGTCGGGACCAGGAACAGGCCGATCCCGTGCGGATCGCGCCGCTCGCCCGAGACCCGGGCGGAGACCACCATCAGGCCGGCCGCGTCGGCGTTGGGCACGACGCTCTTGGCGCCGCTCAGCACGTAGCCGTCGCCGCTGCGCCGGGCCGCGGTGGCCACGTCGGCGAGGTCGTAGCGGGACTGGCGCTCGGTATGGGCGAGGGTCAGGCGCAGGTCGCCGGCGACGAGGCCCGGGACGAGGCGCTCCCGCTGCGCGGCGCTGCCGCCGAGCCGCAGGGCCGTCGAGCCGAGCACGAGGCTCGCGAGCAGGGGCTCGACCACGAGGTTGCGGCCCACCGCCTCCATGACCAGCATGGTCTCGACCGGGCCGCCGCCGAGGCCGCCCTCCTCCTCGGAGAAGGGCAGGCCGGCGACGCCGAGTTCGGCGAAGGCCGTCCAGCCCTCCTCGGGGAAGCCCAGCGGCGCCTTGAGCCGGGCCTGCCGGCTCTCCAGGGACGGGTAGAGGTCGGCGGCGAGCCGCTCGACCGAGTCGCGCAGGAGCGACTGGTCCTCGTTCAGGTCGAAATCCATGGTGTTTCCTCTGCCCCCTCTCCTCCCCCTTGCGGGGAGGAGCCGGAGGTGGGGGGGTGCAGAAGGCACCGTGGCGCTCGATCCTGAACCACCCCCACCCCTGACCCCTCCCCGCAAGGGGGAGGGGAAATCGCTCACAACCCCAGAATGCCCTTGGCGATGACGTTGTGCTGGATCTCGTTCGAGCCGCCGTAGATCGAAACCTTGCGGTTGTTGAAGTAGCTCGGCGCCGCCGCGTCGACCCAGTCGAAGCCGCCGGGCAGGTTGTTGGCCCCGGCCCCCCGCGCGGGCGCCGCGAGGGCGAAGGGCCCGGCGAGCTCCACCAGCAGCTCGGTCGCCGCCTGCTGGAGCTGGGAGCCGCGGATCTTGAGGAGCGAGGAGGCCGGATCCGGCTCCACCGAATCCGCCCTTCCCTGCTTGGCCGCCACCCGCATCTGGGTGATCTCCAGGGCCTTCAGCTCGACCTCCACCTCGGCGACGCGAGAGCGGAAGGCGGGATCGTCCCACATCGTCCCGGGCCCGGCCGGCATCTCGCGGGCGAGCCGCTTGATCCGGGCGATCCGCTCCTTGGTGAGGCCGATCCGGGCGATGCCGGTGCGCTCGTTGGCGAGCAGGAATTTGGCGTAGTCCCAGCCCTTGTTCTCCTCGCCGACGAGGTTCTCGACCGGCACGCGGACAGAATCGAAGAAAACCTCGTTGACCTCGTGCCGGCCCTCCAGGGTGAGGATCGGACGCACGGTGATCCCGGGCGTCTTCATGTCGATGAGCAGGAAGGAGATGCCGCGCTGCTTCTTGGCCTCGAAATCGGTGCGCACCAGGCAGAAGATCCAGTCGGCGTGCTGGCCGAGCGTGGTCCAGGTCTTCTGGCCGTCGACGACGTAGTGGTCGCCGTCGCGCACCGCCTTGGTCTTCAGCGACGCGAGGTCCGAGCCGGCGCCGGGCTCGGAGAAGCCCTGGCACCACCAATCGTCGAGATTGGCGGCGCGCGGCAGGAAGCGCGCCTTCTGGTCCTGCCGCCCGAAGGTCGCCAGCACCGGGCCGAACATGTAGCAGTTGAACTGCTGCGGCAGCGGCACCGCGGCCTGGAACAGCTCCTCGGTGTAGATGTAGCGCTGGATCGGGGTCCAGTCCCGGCCCCCCCATTCCTGCGGCCAGTGCGGCACCGCCCAGCCCTTGGCGTTGAGGATCCGCTGGCTGGTGACGTAATCCTCCTTCGAGAGGCTGCGCCCCTCCGAGACCTTCTTCCGGATCTCCGCCGGGATCTCTGTCCGGCAGAAGCTCCGGACCTCGTCGCGGAACGCGATTTCCTCGTCGGTGAAGCGCAGGTCCATCGGCTCAGCTCCGGGCGATCTCGAACAGGCCGGCGCAGCCCTGGCCGCCGGCGACGCACATGGTCACGACGGCGTAGCGGGCGCCGCGGCGGCGGCCCTCCAGCAGGGCGTGGCCCACGAGCCGCGCCCCCGACATGCCGAACGGGTGGCCGACCGCGATGGCGCCGCCGTTGACGTTGACTGTGGCCGGGTCGATCCCGAGCCGGTCGCGGCAGTAGACCGACTGGGACGCGAAGGCCTCGTTCAGCTCCCAGAGATCGATGTCGGCGACGCGCAGGCCCTGCCGCTCCAGGAGCCGCGGCACCGCGAAGACCGGGCCGATGCCCATCTCGTCCGGCCCGCAGCCCGCCGAGGCGAAGCCCCGGAAGGTGCCGAGCGGTTCGAGCCCCCGGCGCGCCGCCTCGTCGGCCGACATCAGCACGCTGGCCGAGGCCCCGTCCGAGAGCTGGCTGGCATTGCCCGCCGTGATGGAGGCCCCCTCCCCGCGCACGGGCTTGAGCTTGGCGAGGCCCTCCAGATTCGTGTCCGGCCGGTTGCCCTCGTCCTTGGCGAGCCGGGTCTCGACCTCCCGGGTCTCGCCGGTGGCCTTGTCGGTCACAGCCATGACGGCGGACATCGGGACGATCTCGTCGTCGAACAGGCCGCGCTCCTGCGCCGCTGCGGTCCGGCGCTGGCTCTCCAGCGCGAAAAGATCCTGCGCTTCCCGGGAGATGCCGTACCGCTCCGCCACGATGTCGGCGGTCTCGATCATCGGCATGTAGATCGCCGGCAGGTGCGCCTCCAGCCACGCATTGCGGGTCAGCTCCCGCTGGACCTTCGGCTGGACGAGGCTGATCGACTCGACGCCGCCCGCCACCGCCACCGGCACGCCGTCGAGCACGATCCGCCGCGCCGCGCTGGCGATCGCCTCCAGGCCCGAGGCGCAGAAGCGCGAGACGGTGACGCCGGCCGACTCGACCGGGATCCCCGCCACCAGGGCCGCGTGCCGGGCGACGTTGCCGCCCGTGGCGTTCTCCGGATAGCCGCAGCCGAGCACCACCTCCTCGACGGCCTCCGGCTCCAGCCGCGCCCGGTCCAGGGCGCCGCGGATCGCGTGGGCCGCGAGGTCGGCGCCGCGGGTGAGGTTCAGGGCCCCGCGATGGGCCTTGCCGATGGGGGTGCGGGCGGTCGCGACGATCACCGCGTCGGTCATGATCTCTCTCCCGCTCAGGCGTTCTTCAGGCCGGCGAAGCTGCCGCCCTCGGCGGCGAGACGCTTCAGCAGCGGCGCCGGCTCCTGGCTGTCGTCGCCGGTCTCGGCCGCGAAGCGCGACAGCGCCTCCGCGATCGTCTGCAGCCCGACCGTGTCGGCCCAGTGCATCGGGCCGCCGCGCCAGGCCGGCCAGTTGTAGCCGTTGATCCAGATCGTATCGATGTCGCCGGGCCGGGCCGCGATGCCCTCTTCCAGGATCCGCGCGCCCTCGTTGACCATCGGGTACATCAGCCGCGCGATGATCTCGTCCGGGGTGAAGCTGCGGCGGTTCACGCCGTGCTCGGCGGCGACCCGCGCGATCAGCGCCTCGACTTCGGGGTCGCGCGTGCCGGCGCGGGCACCGTCCGGGTAGAGGTAGAAGCCGCGGCCGGTCTTCTGGCCGAACCGGCCCTGCTCGGCGAGCGAGTCCGCCACCGGCGCCCGGCCGCCGAAATCCTTGCGCGAGCGCCAGCCGATATCGAGGCCCGCGAGGTCGCCCATGGCGAAGGGCCCCATCCGGAAGCCGAACCCGGTCACCGCCGCGTCGACCTCGTGGGGCAGCGCGCCCTCGAGCAGCAGGCGCTCGCCGGCCCGGCTGCGGCGCTCCAGCATACGGTTGCCCACGAAGCCGAAGCAGACGCCCACCGTCACCGGCAGCTTGTTGAGGCGCTTGCCGAGATCGAGGGCGGTGGCCAGCACGTCCGGCGCGGTTTTTTCCGCACGGACCACCTCCACGAGGCGCATGACGTTGGCCGGGCTGAAGAAGTGCAGGCCGAGCACGTCCTGCGGCCGGCCCGTCACCGCCGCGATGGCGTTCACGTCGAGGTAGGAGGTGTTGGTGGCCAGGATCGCGCCGGGCTTGGCGATCTGGTCGAGCCTCGAGAAGATCTCGCGCTTGACGCCCATATCCTCGAAGGCCGCCTCGACGACAATGTCGGCCTCCCGGGCGTTCTCCAGGCCGAGCGCCCCGGTGATCCGGCCGACCCGCTCCTCCCGCTGGGCCTCCGTGATCGAGCCGCGCTTGGCCGAGCCGGCATAGAGCCCCTTCACCCGGTCGAGGCCGCGCGCCAGGGCGCCCTCCTCCGTCTCGATCACCGTCACGGGGATGCCGGCATTGGCGAAGCACATCGCGATGCCGCCCCCCATCGTGCCGGCGCCGATCACGGCGGCCGTGCGGACGGGACGGCGGGGCGTGTCCTTGGGCAGGCCGGGCACCCGGCCGGCCTCGCGCTCGGCGAAGAAGGCGTAGCGCAGGGCCTTCGAGCGCGGATCCTCCACCAGGGTGCGGAACTCGGCCCGCTCCACCGCCACCGCGGCGTCGAAATCCTGCTCCAGGCCGGCGCGCACCGCCCGCGCCAGGGCGTGGACGTTGGTGGCGTCGGGATCGCGCTTCACCGCCTCGGCGGCCTGCGCCTCGAACCGGTCGCGCGCCTCTCGCGTGAGTCTGTCGGAACGGTCGCGCACCCGCGGCAGCGTCCCCGCATCGGCGAGTTCCAGGGCGCGCGTCCGGGCCGCCGCCACCAGGTCGCCGAGCACGACGGCGTCGACGATGCCGAGCGCCGCCGCCTTCTCGGCGGAGACCGGCTCGCCCGTGAGCATCATCGCGAAGGCGGCGTCGGGCCCGATCAGCCGCGGCAGGCGCTGCGTGCCCCCGGCGCCCGGGATGATCCCGAGCTTGATCTCCGGCAGCCCGATCCTGGCCGACGGGGCGGCGACGCGGCCGTGACAGGCCATCGCCAGTTCCAGGCCGCCGCCGAGCGCCGCGCCGCCGATCGCCGCCACCACCGGCTTCGGGCTGGCGTCGAGCCGGTCCAGGATGTCCGGCAGGCTCGGCGGCCGCTGCGGCTTGCCGAACTCGCCGATGTCGGCGCCGCCGACGAACACCTTGCCCTCGGCGGCCAGCACGACGGCACGGACCGAGGCGTCCGCCACGGCTCGCGTCAGGGCCTCGTCGAGGGCCGCCCGCAGCGCGGCGCCCAGCGCGTTGACCGGCGGGTTGGCGAGCGTGAGCACCGCCACCCCGCCATCGACCTCCTGACGAACCACCCGAAGCTCCCTGATGTTCTGCAATGCAGAATGAGTGTCCGCATTTCGGCGGGATGTTGGTCCGTGTGTTCCCCAGCGTCAAGGACAGGCGAGGTCCGTCGACAAAGTGGATCCAACTGTTCTGCAGTGCAGAAGATCGGTGCCGCGGCCGTTTGACCCGCGGCCCGGGCCCGTGGCATCACAACGGCCCTGGACGAGACTCGGTTGCGGACGCCGCCCGGCGCGCGACGGCCGGGCCGCCGGAGGCACGGGGAGGAGGATCGCGGTGCGCGGCAAGGATCGGGGCGAGCGGCCCGGGGGTGCCTGTCCGGCGCGGGTTCCGGCGGTGAGGAGCGGGCGGTGAGCGACGGTCCCGAGCGCGACCCGGGCGGGCGCCTGCCCGAGATCCTGCGCGGCCGGCTCGCCCTGCCGGTGATCTGCGCCCCGATGTTCATCGTCTCCGGCCCGGAGCTGGTCATCGCGCAGTGCCTGTCCGGCGTGGTCGGCTCCTTCCCCGCGCTGAATGCCCGACCGGCCGAGCTGCTCGACGAGTGGCTCGCGCGGATCACGCGGACGCTGGCGGAGGCCCGCGCGGCGGACCCGGCGCGGAAGGTCGCGCCGTTCGCGGTGAACCAGATCGTCCACGCGTCCAACGACCGGCTGGCGCAGGATGTCGAGGCCTGCGTCCGGCACCGAGTGCCGATCATCATCACCTCGCTGCGGGCGCCGGACGCGGTGATCCGCCCGGTCCACGCCTACGGCGGGGTGGTGTTCCACGACGTCACCACCGTCCGCCACGCCGAGAAGGCGCTGGAGGCCGGCGTCGACGGGCTGATCCTGGTCTGCGCCGGGGCGGGCGGTCACGCGGGGACGCTGAGCCCCTTCGCCCTCGTCGGGGAGATCCGGCGGTTCTACGACGGACCGCTGATCCTGTCGGGGGCGATCACCTCGGGCTCGGCGATCCTGGCGGCCCAGGCCATGGGCGCCGACCTCGCCTACATGGGCACCCGGTTCATCGCCACCCGGGAAGCGAACGCGGCCCCCGCCTACAAGGACATGATCGCCGGCAGCGCGGCGTCCGACATCCTCTACACCCCCTACTTCACCGGCGTGCCCGGCAACTACCTGACGCCGAGCATCCGCGCCGCGGGGCTCGATCCCGAAGCTCTGCCGGTGCGCGACAAGACCGCGATGAACTTCGGCAGCGGCAGCGTGAAGGCGTGGCGGGACGTCTGGGGCGCCGGCCAGGGCGTCGGCACCATCGCGGACGCGCCGGCGACCGCCGACCTCGTCGCCCGGCTCGCCCGGGAATACGCGGCGGCGCGGGCGCGGATCGCCGGCAGCTCCGCGGACGACGCCGCGGACCGCGACGGCGGGGCCGTTCCGTGAGCGTCCGCCTCGCCGATCCGGAGCCCGGGATCCGGCTCGTCACGATCGACCGGCCGGAGCGGCGCAACGCCCTCGACCGAGCGACCTACGCGGGCCTGACCGACGCGCTGGAGACGGCGCCCCGGGACGCGGAGGTGCGCGCCCTGGTCCTCACCGGCGCGGGCGGCTGCTTCACCGCCGGGAACGATCTCAAGGATTTCCAGGACGTCGAGACCGGCGGCGACAGTCCCGGCCTCACCTTCCTCAAGGCCCTGCGCGCCTGCCCGCTCCCGGTCGTGGCCGCCGTTGAGGGCCACGCGGTCGGCATCGGCACGACGCTGCTGCTCCACTGCGACCTCGCCTACGCGGGGGACGGGGCGCGGTTCCGCCTGCCCTTCACGGCCCTGGGCCTCAGCCCGGAGGGCGGGTCGAGCTACCTGCTGCCCCTGGTGGCGGGATCGAAGCGCGCCGCCGAGCTGCTGATGCTCGGCGAGCCCTTCACGGCCGCGGACGCCGCCGCGGCCGGCCTGATCAACGCCGCCGTCCCGGCCGGGACGGCCCTGGAGACCGCGCTGGCCAAGGCGCGCGCGCTCGCCGCCCTGCCCCAAGTCTCGATCGCCGCCACCAAGCAGGCGCTGCGGCGCGGCCACGACGACAGCGTCGCCCGCGCCCTCGACGCCGAGGCGGACGTGTTCCACGCCCTCCGCCGCGGTCCGGCGGCGCAGGCGGCCTTCGCGGCGTTCCTGCGCCGATGAGCGGGTCGGTGGAGGCGGACGGGAACCTGCGCGCCGGATCCGACGCCGCCGAGCCCGACGCCGGCGGGGCCGGTGCGAAGGAGGACCGGCACTTCGTCACGGCGCTGGCCCGGGGGCTGGCGGTGCTCGCCTGCTTCGGCCCGGGGCGCACGAGCCTCGCCAACCACGACATCGCGGAGGCCTGCGACCTGCCGCGCTCCACCGTGTCGCGTCTGACCTACACGCTGACCAAGCTCGGCTACCTGCAGCACATGCCCGAGCTCGGACGCTACCGCCTCGGCACCGCCACCATCGCGCTGAGCTCGGCCGCCCTGGGCGGTCTCGACATCCGCGCGATCGCCCGGCCGGTCCTGCGCGCGGTCGCGGAGGCGGCCAACGCCTCGGTGGGCCTCGGGGTGCGCGACCGCCTCAGCATGCGCTACGTCGATTGCCAGCGCGGCCCGGCGGCGATCTCGCTCAACCTCGACACCGGCTCGCGCATCTCGCTCGCCCGCAGCGCCATGGGCCGCGCCTACGTGGCGGTCTGTCCGGACCGCGAGCGCGCGGGCCTCTACGAGGACCTGAAGGCGCTGGATCCCGTGGCCTGGCCGGCGCTGCGCGCGGGCCTCGACCGGGCGGTGGAGGAGCACCGGGAACTCGGCTGCTGCACCTCGTTCGGCGAGTGGCAGGAGACGGTCTGCGCCATCGCGGTGGGGTTCCATCCCGGCGGCGGCCTGCCGCCCATGGCGGTCAATTGCGGTGCCCCCACCGTCATCACCGACGCGCGCTTCCTCCTGGAGGTGGCGCGTCCGAAACTGATCGACGCCGTGCGCAGTCTCGACGGCGTCATGGGAGCGTGAGGACCTTTCGCGATGGATGCCGTTGCCGACCTGCCGCTCGCCGGAATCCGCGTCCTCGATCTGTCCCGGGTCCTGGCCGGGCCCTGGTGCGCGCAGGTGCTGGGCGATCTCGGCGCGGACGTGATCAAGGTCGAGCACCCGGAGCGCGGCGACGACACCCGCGACTGGGGCGTGCCGACGAGCCCCGGCAACACCTCGTATTTCGACAGCGTGAACCGCAACAAGCGCTCGATCGGCGTCGACCTCGCCACGCCGGAGGGGCTGGCGATCGTGAAGGCACTGGCCCGCGACAGCGACGTGCTGGTCCAGAACTTCAAGACCGGCGGGGCCGACAAGCTCGGCCTCGGCTACGCGGCGCTGGCGGCGGAGAATCCCGGCCTGATCTACTGCTCGATCGCCGGCTACAGCTCCGACGGCTCGGAGGCCGGCCGGCCCGGCTACGACCTCGTGGTCCAGGGCGAGTCCGGCGTGATGGCGCTCAACGGCGAGGCCGGAGGGCCGCCCCTCAAGTTCGGGGTCGCGGCGGTCGACCTGTTCACCGGCCAGTTCGCCGCCCAGGCCGTGCTGGCCGCCCTGTACCAGCGGGAACGGACCGGGCGCGGCCGGACCGTCGATCTCGCCCTGTTCGATTGCGGCGTGGCGCTGACCTCCTACTACGGCCTGGAGGCGCTCGCCCGGGGGATCGATCCGCCCCGCTACGGCAACGCCCACCCGTCGATCGTGCCCTACGGGGTGTTCGAGGCGGGCGACGGCCCGGTGGTGATCACGGTCGGCAACAACGGGCAGTACCGCCGCTTCTGCGAGCAGGTGCTGGAGCGCCCGGACTGGGTCGCCGACCCGCGCTTCGCCACCAACCTCGACCGGTCGCGCAACCGCGCCGCCTTCATCCCCGTGCTGGAGGCCGAGCTCGCCACGTGGGAGCGCGCGCCGCTGATCGCCCGGCTGCGGGCCGCGGGCATCCCCTGTGGCGAGGTGATGGGCCTGCGCGAGGCGCTCACCTGCGACCGGGCCCAGGAGGCCGGGCTGGTGGTCGCGGCGCCCGAGAACGCCCACGTCATCGCGCCGCCCTACCGGCTCGACGGGCGCCGGCTGCCGGTGCGGCGCATGCCGCCGGGCCTCGGAGATTCGAGCGCCGAGATCCTGGCCGAGCAGCTGGAGTATCCGCAGGACGCGCGCGACGCGCTGCGGGCCAAGGGCGTGGTCCGCTAGGCGGCCGTCGCCGGCCCTCGCGTGCCGCGGGCTAGCGCAGCACGCCCTCGGCGAGGGCCCGCTGGATGCCCCGGACATCCGCGCCCTTCTTCAAGGTCCGCTGGATCGGCTCCGCCGCGCCCGACACCCAGATCTTCAGCTCGGCGTCGAGGTCGAACGTGCCGGCGGTCTCGACCGAGAAGCGCACGATCGCGCGGTAGGGCACCGACAGGAACTCGACCTTGCTGCCGGTCACGCCCTGGACGTCGATCAGGATGACGCGGCGCTCGGTGAACACGAACACGTCGCGGATGATCCTGAAGGCGAGCCGCGCCGTCTCGCCCTCGATCAGGATGCCGTCGAGCCGGCGCTCCAGGGAGGCCGCGTCGACCGCCGAGCCGTGTCCGAGCAATCCGTCCAGAAGGCCCATGGCCGATCATCCCGTAGCGGGTCCGCGTCGATGCCGAGGATGGCGCCTGAGCGCCGGCGCGGCAACCGCCCGACGTCAGGCGCAGGTCGAGGCGTCCGACGGGCCCTCGGGCCGGCACCGGGCGTCGAAGCCTCGCGCGAGTTCGGCGAGGCTGACGGAACCGAGCCGCGCGATCAGGAGGGCCTCGGCCTCGCGCAGCGTGTCCTCGACCGCCGCGTTGACGACCTGCTCGACGGCGCAGGCCGGGTTCGCGCGATCGCTGCCGATCGCGAAGATGCGGGGACCGCCGACCGCGCGGTGGACGTCGAGCAGCGAGACCGCGTTCAGGTCCGCCGCGATGGTCCATCCGCCGCCGTGGCCCTTCTCCGATGTCACGTAGCCCGCGTTCCTGAGCCCGGCCATCGTCCGGCGGACGACCACGGGGTTCGTCCCGAGCATCCGCCCGATCGCCTCGGACGTCATCGGTCCGTCGTGGCGGGCCATGTGAAGCAGCACATGGAGCGTTCGGGAGAGGCGGCTGTCGGTGCGCACCCGTCGATCCATCACACCGGGCTCGGGCTTGGCAACCGCGCCGCATCACGATACTTATCAAGTTACGTGATTGACCGGAGTCGAAGCGGTGCGCGAGTTCGAGAACCCCGATCGGTGGGACAAGGTCGCCGAGCACTACGCGACGACCGCCCACCCGTTCACGGCGCGCTTCGCCGCGGCGGCGCTCGCGCGGGTGCCGCTGACCGGGCGCAGCCGCGTCCTCGACGTCGCGGCCGGCACCGGTGCCCTCGCGCTGGCCGCGGCGCGGACGGGGGCGCAGGTCCTCGCGGTCGACTTCGCGCCCGGCATGGTCGCGCACATCGCCGGGGCGGGCCTGCCCAACGTCGCCGCGCGGGTCATGGACGGTCAGGCCCTCGCCCTGCCCGACGCCGGCTTCGACGCGGTGTTCTCGATCTTCGGGGTGATCATGTTCCCCGACTGGCGGAAGGGGCTCGCCGAGATGGCGCGCGTGACGCGGCCCGGGGGACGGGGCGTCGTCGCGACGTGGCAGGACCAGGGCGCGGCGACGTTCCTGCTGCTCGGCGAGATCCGCCGCCGGCTGTTCCCCGAGCGCAAGAGCCGGGCGATGCCCGAAGGGGTGCGGGCGCTCGGCGATCCGGCCGGGTTCACCCGGGAGATGGTCGCGGCCGGGTACGGAGCCCCGCGGATCGACCGGGTGACCTTCGACTACGGGCTCGACGGCGCCCTGCTCGACGACCCCGACACGGTGTTCGGCCTGTCGCCGGACTGGGTCGACCTGAGCGCGGACGATCGGGCCGCGGTGATCGCGGAGGCGCGGCGCATGGCGGCCGGACGCCCCGTCCTGCCGATCCCCTCCACCGCCCTGATCGCCGTCGCCGAACGGTGAGCCCCGCTCGGGCGCGAGACCCGGCGGCGCGTCAGCCGGTCGCGGCCGTGCCCGCCAGGCGCGCCCGCGCGTCGTCCAGAACCCGGGTCAGGGCCGCGTCCCACGAGACCTGCGGCCGCCACCCGGTGGCGGCGTGGAGGCGGCCGGCATCGCCCGCGGCCAGGGGGATCTCGGTCGGCCGCACCCGCTCCGGGGCGACGCGGATCTCGAACGGCATCCGGGCCCGGGCGCGCAGGTCCTCGAGAACGCTGGCGATCGTCCGCGGCTGGCCCGAGCTGATGTTGAACACGCTCCCGTCCGCCAGGGAGTCCGCCCGGCCGATCAGGTCGGCGTAGGCGTTCGCCACGTCGGCGACGTCGAGGAAGTCGCGGTAGGAGGAGAGGTTGCCGACCTCCAGGCAGGGCGGCACGAGGCCGGCCTCGATCCGGGCGATCTGGCCCGCGAAGGAGGCCACGACGAAGCGCTCGTCCTGGCCGGGGCCGATATGGTTGAACGGCCGGAGCACGACGAGCTTCACGCCGATGCGGGGCAGCAGGTCGCGGAGCAGCTGCTCGCCGACCCATTTCGAGCGCGCGTAGGTGTTGCGCGGCAGGGGCTCGACCGCCTCGCTGAGGGCGTGGCCGGCCAGGAAGGCGCTGCCGTAGACCTCGCCGGAGCTGACGAAGAAGAAGGTGCAGCCCGGCACCGCCTCGACCGCGGCCACGAGGTTCATGAGGCCGTTGACGTTGACCCGCCACGTCTGGCCCGGGCCGCTCGCGGAATCCGCCACCGAGGCGAGACCCGCCAGGTGGAGGATCGCGGTCGGCCGGAACCGCGCCACGAAGCCGCCGAGCGCGGCCTCGTCGAGGAGGTCGATCGCCGCGTAGGTGACGCCCTCCGGCAGGCGCGGCGACCGCCCCCGCCCGATCCCGGCCACGCGATCGGCCGCCCGCACCGACGAGTCCGCCGTCGCCCCCGCCAAGAGCGGCAGGACGTGGCCGCCCACGAAGCCGGCCGCCCCGGTGACGAGGATGCGCCGCGCGGCCGGGCCGCCGGATCCGTGGGGCGAGCGCGCGCTCACGGCGCGACCCGGGCGCGGGCCGTCACCTAGCCCGGGTTCCGGGTTCCCCAGCGCACGCCCATGCCGCCCTGCCCGGCCCCCGGCGAGCTGCCGGCATCGGCGCCGATCGCCGGACCGGAGGCGGTCTTCGGCCGGTGCTGCGAGCCGGCTGCCAGGGGCTCCGACGCCAGCGTGTCGGGCACTTCGGACAGGTACTCCGCGTCCCGGTCGGTGGCGAACTGACCCGCCTTGCGGAAGGTCCAGAGATAGCCCGGCACCACCGCCTCGGCGGCGGTCGGCGTGATCCCGATCCCCTCGAAGGTGCGGCCCTCGGCCTTGGCGGCCTCCGAGACGACGTTGTCGTTCTGGAGCAGGGTGACCTGATCGCGGGTCAGCTTCAGCGAATCCGGGAGAAGGCCGAAGGTCAGGGTGTCGGCGATCTCCAGCATGCGGGCCTGGAGCTTGGCCGCCGGCACGGGCAGGTCCACGACCACCCGCTTCCGCCGGATCGTCTTCAGCATGTAGCGCACGAAGTGCTCCAGCGTGCCCACCTCCGGGCCGCCGAGCTCGTAGACCTTGCCGGGCGCCAGGGTGCCGTCGACCGCGCGGGCGATCGCCTCGGCGACGTCGCCCACGAAGGCTGGCTGGAAGCGCGACTGGCCGCCGGCCAGCGGCAGGACCGGGAGCGCCCGGGCGAGGCCGGCGAAGCGGTTGAAGAAGCTGTCGCCAGGCCCGAAGATCAGCGAGGGCCGGAATACCACCGCGTCCGGGCAGGCGGCGAAGACCCGCGCCTCGCCCTCCGCCTTGGTGCGCGCGTACAGCGACGGCGAGGTCGGATCGGCGCCGATCGCCGAGACCTGGATCATCCGGGCGCCCTGGCGGGCCGCGGCGCGGGCGATCGCCTCGGCCCCGTCGACCTGCAGCCGCGCGAAGCTCTGGGAGCCGGTCTCCTGCAGGATGCCGACGAGGTTGATCAGCACGTCCGACCGCTCGGCGGCCCGGGCCACCGAGTCCGGATAGCGCAGGTTCGCCTGGACGGCGACGATCTGGTTGACCTTCCCGAGCGGCTGCAGGAACAGCGCGAGGTCCGGCCGCCGCACCGCGACGCGGATCCGGTAGCCGCGCTTGGCCAGCGCCCGGACCACGTGCCGGCCCAGGAAGCCGGAGCCGCCGTAGATCGTCACGAGCTGGTCCTGCGGGCGCACGGGGCCCGGCGCGGCGACGGGGGCGGAACGCGTCTGCGGGCTGGTGTGCGCCGTCGCGGACGCCGTCGTGTTGTCTTGGCCGCTCATCGCCGTGGTCTCGAGCTCCTCGCGCGCCCCGGGGCGCCGTCAGGCGGCCTACTTAGCCTAACTTCGGCGCGATGGGAGCCGCCGAATGCGCCGCCGGGCCATTCCGGTGAACAGCGGGGCGCGGATGATCGCGTCCGACGGCCCGAGTGCCGTCCGGCGGGGGCCGGTCACAACGCTGGAACGGGAGCGGCCGCCGTGCATTCTTCCCCACCACACGGCCGTGCCGAATCGCGCGGGTGGGACGCGCCGGGGATTTCGATGATTGTAGGGATGCTCGTTTCCGCGGCGATCGCGGTGTTCGGTCTGTTGGTGGCGCTCGGGTATGTCGGCCACCCGATCGACGCGCAGCTCGTCAGCAACTACGGCTGGAGCATCCTGATCATCGGCGTCGCGCTGTTCGTGCTGTTCACCTGGGCGCGGTACGGCCGGACCCGCAGGCGGCACTCCGCCTGAGCCCGCACCTCAGGCGACCTTGATCCGGCGGCGCATCTCCCGCGCCACGGCCGGACGTCCGCTCTGCCGGCCGCTCACAGCCCGCGGGGCGCCGACGATCAGGCTCTGCCGTTCGCGCGCGATGAACGCCGTCGGCATCTCGGCCTGGAGGTCGGCCTCCATGTCGCGCAGCGCCGTGTCGGAATGGGCCGGATGCAGGTGGATGATCCCGAGCGCCTTGACGCCCGCGTTCCGCGCGAGCTCCACGCCCTTCTGCCAGGTCGAGTGCCCCCAGCCCCGGCAGGTCGGGTACTCTCCGTCGGTGAACATGCCGTCGTAGATCATCAGGTCGGCGTCGGCCACGAAGGCGGCGAGCTCGGGATCCGGCCACGGGTCGCTGTGCTCGATGTCGCTGATCAGGCACAGGCGTCGGCCGCCGTGCTCGAACCGGTAGCCGACCGAGCCCTGCGGGTGGTTCAGCAGGATCGTGGCGACCCGCGTGCCGTCCGGGAAGGCCAGGGTCTGACCCGCCTCGAAGCCGTGATGGTTAAAGGTGCAGCACAGCTTGTCGAGCGTAACCGGGAAGAGCGGCGGCGCGAACAGCCGGTCGAGCGTCGGGCCGGCCGATTCGCCGCCGAGGTTGCCGCAGTAGGTGTTGATCACCCGGTCGGGATCGAGGACCGCCGGCTTGAAGAAGGGCAGACCCGCGGTGTGGTCGAGATGCAGGTGGCTGAACAGCAGGTCGACTTCCTGGGGCAGATCGGTCCGGTGACCCTGACCGAGGTTGTAGATGCCGGAGCCCGCGTCGACGATGAACATGCGCTGGCCGCATCGCACCTCGATGCAGGGCGTGCTGCCGCCGAACTCGGCGTATTGCGGACCGCTGACGGGCGTCGAGCCGCGGACGCCCCAGAAGCGGAGTGCGAGGTCCTGGTCGGCCGCCAGGATGGTCGGCTCGGAACTGTTCGACATGGCGATCACGAATCCGCGGACAGTCGGTCCCGATCACTTATGATCGAAACCCCGTCGCCGTTCCGGGAAGGTAGCTCTGAATACGGCAGGCCGACGGAGCAGGTGTACCGCTCATCCCCTGCCGTATCATGAATTGGTGTGCCGCACGCGGCCGTGATGTGCGTCCGCGCACACGCACGGGCTGTTGGGACGGGCCTACGCATGCTCAGAGAGGCTCCGCGACGGCCACGAGACTGGCCGACGGCCCGGCCAGGATCGGGCGGCCGGCCGCCGATCCGGCGAGTCCCGCGGCGAGCCACGACGGGAGTGCGTCGCTGTATCGCGTCGGGAGCGGCGCGACCAGCGCCCCGAACGGGTCGGGAGACCGCTCGTAGACCGGCACGAATCCCGCCATCTGCCGCGGCGACAGGCCCGATTCGGGCGCGGCCCAGCTGGCCCAGACCGTGTCGGGCACCGGGCGATGGGCGCGGTGGCCCGGAACGACGACCACCTCCTGGCCGGCGAAGGCGAGGGCTTCCGGCCGGCTGATGTCCCCCACTGCGCCGCCCCGGGCCGTGTAGGCCGCCCAGAAGGCGTTCTGCCCGCCGTCG
Source organism: Methylobacterium sp. C33D (assembly GCF_053345825.1). NCBI lineage: Bacteria > Pseudomonadati > Pseudomonadota > Alphaproteobacteria > Hyphomicrobiales > Methylobacteriaceae > Methylobacterium > Methylobacterium sp. C33D. The sequence goes on along the minus strand of NZ_JBKFAV010000016.1, from coordinate 45,691 downwards.
GAATAGGTGGTGCGCACGGCGGGTTCGCCCGCCTCGGCGAGTGCGGTCATCCGCGCATCCTCGACCGCCCGGCGGGTGGTGACGGCCGCCTCGACGGCGGGATCCCGGGCGGGCGCGAAGGTGTAGCGGCCCGCGACCACCGAGACCTGAAGCTCCTCCCGGGTGACCTCGAACCGGTCTGAGCCGGCCTTGAGCTCCCGCCAGAAGGCGATGTTGGGGTCGGTCCTGTGGCGGGCCATGTTCTCGGCCGTCATCCGGAACGGGTAGGACTGGAACTGGAACGCCGCCTGCCCGCCGTTCAGCGCGTCCCGGGCGATAGCGTAGATCTCGCCGACCGTGCCGTTGGTCATGGCGAAGCAGCCCATGGACGAGCAGATCCCGTGCACCATCACGGCGGAGCCTGTGCCGCCGTGGGCCCGGTCGTAGGCGTTGGGATAGCCGACGTCGAAGGACAGGTAGTAGTGCGAGTTCGGGTTCATCTGGCGCCGGGGCACCGTGTAGAACCCCTCCGGGGTCTGCCGGTCGCCGCTCCTGCGCTTCGGCCCGAGCTGGCCGGACCAGCGGCAGATCGGGAAGGTCTTGATGTAGACGTAGCCCGCGGCGCCCTTCTTCCAGACCTCGATCTCCGATTCCTTCTTGTAGGCCCGGAACAGGACCGGCGCGGCGGCCGTCACGCCCTTCTGCGCCATCAGCGCGAGGGTCGCGGCCGGGATCGGCGCCTCGGCCTTGCCCGCCTGCGCGGCGGCGGGGCCCGCGAGGGCGAGCAGAACGAGGCCGGCGGCGAGGGGGATCGAGGTCGACAGGGGCATGAACCGTCCGCGCTGGATCGGCCGGGATGGCTGCCGGACGGGCGCGGCCCCGCGACCTGACGGATTATTGCGGCGGCCGTGAGGCTGCGCGTCCGGTCCGCCGACGGGCCCTTCAGGCCGCCGGCGCCGGCTCCCGCTCGGCATCCGCCGGCACGGGCGCGACGACGGCGCTGTTCTCCACGGCGATCACCGCGTCGAACGGCGCGGCGCTGTCCGCGAGGCCCGTCTCGGGCAGGCAGACGATGAGGCCGCGCCCGGCCCGCGCCTGCCGCAGCTGGGCGAGCCGCTCGCGCGCGCCCTCGGCCTTGCGCTCGTCCATCGCGACCGCCACCACGAGGATGTCGGGATCGCGGGCGAGGCACCGGCTCAGCTCGATCGCCACCCGTTCGCGGGCATTGATCGCGCCGTCCGCGAGCGCCCCGGTGCTGGGCTGGATCTCGACCTTGCTGTCGAGGCCGAGGCCGTAGACCGAGGCCTCCAGGCCCTCGTCGGCCAGGACCCGGCGCACCAGCTCGCGCACCCGCGGCTCGGCATTGGCCTCGCCGAGGCTGATCCGCCCGAACAGGAGGTTCTCCTCCAGGCTCGCGGCCGGATTGACCCGCGAGGGGTCGTGGAACACCACCGCGCCGGCGAGGTGGGGCGGCAGCATCCGGGCGAAGGACCGGCGCGCCTGCACGAGGCGCTCCTCGAACAGGCCGTCGATCAGGCCGAAGCGGTGGCGGGACTCGTTGTAGCGCAGCGCGAGGCCGATCAGCCGCGTGCGGTCGCGCTGGCCGGCAGGCCCCCGGCGCAGGCTCGCCGCGTGGGGCAGGCGCACCACGAGATCCTCGAAATAGCCCCGCTCGGCCGCCTGGAACAGCGAGTAGGCGTCGAACAGGGGGTGGTCGTTGGGCAGGTCGGCGAAGATCTCGACCGTGCTGCGGGCCACCGACAGGCCGATCTCGGTGAGCGGGCGGACCAGCCCCTCGGCCTCCAGGACCGCCCGCAGGTAGGGGTGACGGGCGAAGCGCAGGGGCGCGAAGGTGCCGCCCACCGGCTCGCCGAACAGGATGTTCTCGCCGATGCTCGCCTGGTTGTTGTAGCGGTCGGGATCGAAGGGCTCGACGAGGCGCTCGGCGCCCTTGGCGGCCAGCGCCACCCGCATGGTGCGGCGCGCGGCGACGATCGCGGCGGCGAGCCGCGGCTGTGCGGCCGGATCGAGCCGCCCGGTCAGCCCGCGGGCGTACACGAAGCCGTCGAGGCCGGTGAGCCGGCAGATGCCGATCAGCGCGATGTCGTCGGGCGCGGTCGCCGGATCGGTGCCGTAGAGGAGGTTCTGCCGGAGGGAGCCCTCCATCAGGATCGCCTCGCCGGACGTGAAGGCGATCCGCCGGGCACGCTCGGCGGCGTCGAAGTCGCGCAGGTCCGCGCCCGCGTAGGTGACGGCCCCGGCCGTCGGTTCGACCTGGCCGGCCAAGACCGCCGCCAGCGCGCGGGCGCCGCTGCCGCGGCTACCCGTGATCGCGACGTGGCCGGGCATCGACACGGCCATGTCGACGCCCGTCAGGCGCTCGCCCGTCGCCGGGTCGAAGGCGCCGACGCCCTCGGTGGCCAGGATCCCGCACCGGGGCAGCGGCAGGGCGGCGGCCCCGGTGCGGGCGGCCCGCGCCCGCCGACCCTCGAGGGCCGCGATGGTGCGGGCGAGGTCGCGCAGGCGCGGGCGCACCGACCTGCGGACCATCCAGAGCCGCGCGCAGATCGCCGCGAGCCAGCCGGCGAGGCCGAAGGCACCCACGGCCGCCACGAGGGCGGCCGGATCCACCGGGGCCGCGGGCGGCTGGCCCGGCCCGGAGCGCCAGAGCGCGGTGCCGGCGGCGATGGCCGGGAGGATCACCGCCAGGGCCAGGGCGGGCGCCCGGGCATAGGCCAGCCGCGCCTCGGCCCGTCCGACATTCGTGCGCATCGCGGCGACGCGGACGGCGATCCGCTGGCGCTCGATGGCGGCCGCGCCGTGGTTGCGCACGGCGGGCAGCCGCCGGACGAGGTCGTTCAGGCTCTCCTCCGCGCGCGCGCTCGAGCGCAGGCGCAGCTCGTGCCGGTCGCGCGCGCGCTCGAGCACCAGCCCGTAGGCGAGGCCGATCGCCGCGAGGCCGATCACCGCCGCGGGGACCAGCCGGGGTGCGGCGAGCGCCGCGAAGCCGAGGGCCAGGATCAGGGCCGCGAGGGTCATCGCCGGCAGGACGATGCCGGCCGCGAGCAGGCGGTCGGCCCGGGCCAGCACCTCGCCGATGATCCGGGTGAGGCCGCGCGCCTCGTCCCGGGCGCCCGCGGGCGCGTCGAGGATCGCCTGCAGCACGCCCTCGCGGACGGCGTCCCCGGCCCTGTTCTGCGCCTTGAAGCACAGGCGCGCCACGAACCAGCCGACCCCCGCCAGCGCCAGGGCGCAGACCGCGATGCACAGGAAGGCCGTGAGTTCGAGTTCGGCGGGACGCATCGGGATGCCGGGGACGAGCACCAGTTCCCGGCCCGGGAGTTCTACCGCCACGCGCAGGAACGGGAGCGCCGGCGCCTCGTCGCGCGGCAGGACCGCGATCAGGTCGCGCAGGCACAGGAGCGCCAGCGCGCAGAGCGGCGCGCCGATCCCGACCGCGAGGGCCGCCGCGAGGGTGTGCTGAGGCCGCGCGGCGCGCCACGTCAGGAGGAGGGGATCGGATTCCATGCGTCTCCGGGCAGGGTCGGGCGGGGTCCGCCGCCGCTCGCGGCATAGGCCTTCGCGGCCGCGGCGGGAAGGGCGGCCGACGCGAGCCGGGCCCGTGCGACATGTCGGCCGAACTGATCCAAGTTCTAGCCCTGGTCTGGAAGCGCTCTAGGTTGGATCTTGTGCGCGCGGGTCGACCCTGGACATTGCCGCGCGGTCCGGTCGCCGCGTCCGCTCGGGCCGCATCGCGCGGCCATGCCGGCGCAGCCGATCTCGGTCGGGATCAGAGGATGGGGTGAGGCGTGCGGCGAGGGGCTGAGCAGACCGTAGGGCCCGGCCCGGCCGGCTCGAGGCCCGGGACCGCCTGATGGCGCAGCTGTTCACCCCCGGCGCCGACGCGCTCTACCGCCTCGCGCTGATGACCGGCGTGGCCTGCCTGGTGGGTGTCCCGGTCCTGGCGGCCGGGATCGTGCGCTCGAACTACGTCACGGGCGTCGGGATCGCGCCGGCCCAGCCGCTCCCGTTCAGCCACAAGCACCATTCCGGCGAGCTCGGCATCCAGTGCCGCTACTGCCACACCACGGTCGACCGGGAGGCCACCGCCGGCATCCCGCCGACGCACACCTGCATGACCTGCCACTCGCAGATCTGGACCGGCTCCGAGATGCTCAAGCCGGTGCGCGACAGCTACGCGCAGGACACGCCGCTGGAATGGAAGCGGCTGAACAAGCTGCCGCAATACGTCTACTACAACCACTCCGTCCACGTGACGAAGGGGATCGGCTGCTCGACCTGCCACGGCGACGTCACGTCGATGCAGATGACCTACCGGGCCAACGCCTTCGAGATGCAGTTCTGCCTCGATTGCCACCGGGCCCCGGAGAAGTACGTCCGCACGCCGGATCAGGTCTGGAACATGACCTGGAAGCCGCTGGCCGACCAGGCGATTCTGGGCCCGAAGCTCGTGGCGCAGTACCATATTCGCGGCGGGGAGCGGCTGACCGAATGCGGGATCTGTCACCGATGACCGGCGCCCCCGACATCGCGGCCCTGCGCGCGAAGCTCGCCGGCGGCGACGGGCCGCGCTTCTGGCGCAGCCTCGACGCCGTGGCCGACAGCCCCGAGTTCCGCGCCTACCTGGCGGCCGAGTTCCCGTCGGCGTCCCGGCTCGCCGCCGCCCCGGAGCGGCGCGGCTTCCTGAAGCTGATGGCCGCCTCCTTCGCGCTGGGCGGCCTCACCGCCTGCGGCGGGGGCAGCGGCCGCGACTACGAGGTTCCCTACGTCAACCAGCCCGAGCGGATCGTGCCGGGCACGGACCTGTCGTACGCCTCCTCGGCGGTGTTCGACGGCTTTGGCAACGGCATCCTGGTCACCACCCGCAATGGCCGCCCTCTGAAGATCGAGGGCAACCCCGAGCATCCCTGGAGCCGCGGCGGCACCGACGTGCTGGCCCAGGCCTCGGTGCTCGGACTCTACGACCCGTTCCGCTCGCAGGCGGTGCAGCATCTCGGCCGGCCGAGCTCCTGGCCGGCGTTCCGGGCGGATCTCCAGGCGCGGATGCCGGGCTGGCGCGAGAGGCGGGGCGAGGGTCTGGCCCTGCTCACCGGCCCCGTGACGTCGCCCGGCGTGGCGGCCCAGATCGCGCGGCTGCGGGCCGCCTACCCGGCGTTGCGCTGGTACACCGGCGCCGGGGCCGGGCGCGGCGGGATCTACGAGGGTGCCCGCCGAGCCTACGGCCGGCCGCTGGAGACGATCCCCGATTTCGGCCGCGCCCGCACCATCGTGGCGCTCGACGGCGATTTTCTGGACCTCGGGCCCGGCCAGGTCGGCCTTTCGCGGCGCTGGAGCGAGGCGCGGCGCGCGGCCTACGCGGAGGGGCGCCTCCTCACCCTCCACGCGGCAACGCCGACGCCGACGCTGACCAGCGCCAAGGCGGATCGCGGCCTCGTGGTCCCGGCCGGACGGATGGAGGACCTCGCCCGCGACCTGCTCGCGCTGGCCGCCGGCGGCGGGGCCCAAGCCGGCGACGATCCCGTCGCGCGCTGGACGCGGAGCGCCGGGGCGGCGCTCGCCGGCGCCCGGGGGAGCGGCATCGTCACAGCCGGCCTGACCGCGAGCCCCGAGCTGCACGCGCTCGTCCACCGCCTCAACGGCGCCCTCGGCAACACCGGCGCGACCCTGATCCACACGGTGCCCGCGGAGGAGACCGGCGCCGGAAGCCTGGCGGAACTCGCGGAGGCGATGGATCAGGGCGCCGTCGAGGTGCTCGTCGTGCTCGGCGCCAACCCGGTCTACGAGGCGCCGGGCGCCCTCGACTTCGCCGCCCGGATGGCGCGCGTGCCGCTCAAGATCCACGCGGGCCTCTACTACGACGAGACCGGCGCGCACGCCGACTGGCACCTGCCCGCCGCGCACCCGCTGGAATCCTGGGGCGACGTCCGGTCCCTCGACGGGACGGTGGGGCTGATCCAGCCGACGGTTGCCCCCCTGTACAACGGTCGGACCCTGCCGGAGATGCTGGCCTTCCTGGCCGGCGGCGAGGGCGGTGACGGCGGCCAGGACGCCCTCGGCCTCCTCAAGGCGCAGGCGCGGAACGCGGGCGAGGACGACGCGGCCTTCGAGGCCCGCTTCACCGAGGCCCTGCGGATCGGCTTCTGGGGGGGCAGCGCGCGCCCGGCCGAGACCGTCGCGCTGACGCAGGCGGCCGCCGTCCCGGCGACCGCTCCGTCGCCCGCGCCGGCCGGCGGGGTCGAGGTGCTGTTCCGGCCCGATCCGACGATCTGGGACGGCACCCACGCCGACCTCGCGTGGCTGCAGGAACTCCCGAAGCCCCTGACCAAGGTGGTCTGGGAGAACGTGGTCGCGGTCGGCCCGCGCCTCGCCGAGCGCGAGGGTATCGCGACGGGCGACATCCTGCGGGTCGAGTCCGCCGGCCGCGCGGTCGAGGGGCCCGCCTGGATCCTGCCCGGCCAGGCCGACGACACCGTCACCCTCACCCTGGGCTACGGCCGCGACATGCCCGACCACCTCGCCCGCGGCCTCGGCTACGATGCCGCGCCCCTGCGCCCGGCCGGTTCGACCTGGCGGCTCGCCGGCGCCCGGCTGACGAAGACCGGCCGGGCGCACGAGCCGGTGACCACCCAGCATCTCGGCACGATGGAGGGGCAGGACCTCGTGCGCGTGCAGGCCCTGGGCGCCGCGCCCGCGGGCGACCCGAAGGGCGCGCCGACGCCGGCCTCGTTCTACCCACCCCCGGAGAGCCAGGACCGCTGGGTCGCCGCGCAGTGGGGCATGGCCATCGACCTCGACGCCTGCATCGGCTGCAACGCCTGCGTCACCGCCTGCCAGGCGGAGAACAACATCCCCGTCGTCGGGCGCGAGGAGGTCGCGCTCGGCCGATGGATGGGCTGGCTGCGGATCGACCGCTACTACGCGGGCGACCTCGACGCGCCGACCACGCATTTCCAGCCGGTCCCCTGCATGCATTGCGAGCAGGCGCCCTGCGAGCTTGGCTGCCCCGTCGAGGCGACGCTCCACGACAGCGAGGGCCTGAATCTTCAGGTCTACAACCGCTGCGTCGGCACGCGGACCTGCCAGAGCTACTGCCCCTACAAGGTGCGGCGCTTCAACTACCGCGACTATACCGGCGGCATGACCCCGGTGGAGCAGCAGCAGCGCAATCCCGAGGTCACGGTCCGGTCCCGCGGCGTGATGGAGAAGTGCACCTACTGCATCCAGCGGATCACGGCGGCGCGGATCACATCCGCCAAGGACGCCCACGCGCCGATCCCCGACGGCGCGGTGGAGACCGCCTGCCAGGGCGCCTGTCCGACCCGGGCGATCACTTTCGGCAACGTCGCAGACCCGGGGAGCCAGGTCTCGGCCGCCCGCCGGGACACGCGGGAATACGCGCTCCTCGGGCACCTGAACACGCGCCCGCGCACCACCTACCTCGCCGGACTCGCGCCCGCCGCGGATCCGAACGGCAGGGAGGGCTGAGCATGGTCGGCGCCCTCTCCGGCGGCACGCAGCCCGGGCCCCTGATGCGGCCCGACGAGACCCTCCAGGGGATCGGCGGCGCGGTCACGGCGATCCCGCTGACCCATCCGGGCAACCGGCGCTGGTGGATCGCCTTCGCGGGCGCGGCCGCGCTCCTCGGCCTGTTCCTGCTCACCCTCGGCTACCTGCTCTACGCCGGCCCCGGCATCTGGGCGAACAACAACGCCGTCGTCTGGGCACTGGACATCGCGAGCTACGACTGGTGGATCGGCGTCGCCTCCGGCAGCCTGCTGGTCTCGGCGATCCTGCTCCTCCTCGGCGCGGAGTGGCGCGGGGCGGTGAACCGCGTCGCCGAGACCCTGGCGCTGCTGGCCACAGCGGCCGCCGGGCTCTACCCGATCATCCATCTCGGGCGGCCGTGGTTCTTCTTCTGGAACCTGCCCTACCCCAACACCTACAATCTCTGGCCGCAGTTCCGCTCGCCGCTCCTCTGGGACGCGATCGACATCGTGTCCTTCCTGGTGATCTGCGTGAGCCTCTGGTTCATCGGCCTGCTGCCGGACCTCGCGACGCTGCGCGACCGGGCCCACGTCGAGGCCCTCCGCCAGTTCGACGGGAAGGCGCCGACCCGCAAGCTCGCCCGCCTGCGCGCGCAGGTCTACGGCATCCTCGCCTCGGGCTGGCGCGGCTCGGCGGCCCACTGGCAGATCTGGGTCCAGGCCTACCGGACGGTCGCGCTCCTCGGCGTGCTGCTGGTGGTCTCGGTCCAGACCGGGGCCTCGGTGATGCTGGCGGGCTCGCTCATGCCCGGCTGGCACAGCACGCTCCTGCCGGTGAGCTTCCTGGTCAACGCGGTCTATTCGGGCGTCGGCGTCACGGCGGTGATCGTGATGCTGATCCGCCTCGTCTACGGCCTCGACGCCCTGGTGACCGACCGCCATCTCGACGTGCTGGGGCGGCTGCTGCTCTGCCTCGGCTGCGCCAGCGCCTACTGCTACGCGGCCGAGTATTTCGACACGTTCCTCAACGGCGATGCCGAGGCGCGCGGCGTCCTGGTCCGGCGCATGACCGGCGAACACGCCCTCGTGTCCTGGACGGCGATCCTGTGCCTCGTCCTGCCCGCGCAGATCCTGTGGTCGGCCCGGGCCCGCACGGCGCCGCTCACCATCGCGGCGGTCGGTCTCCTCGTGGCGATCGGCGCCTACGCCGACCACGTCATGGTCCTGGTCGTCACCCTGACCCAGGACTTCCTGCCGTCCTCGAGGCTGCCCTACACGACCGACATCTGGGGCATCGCCACCTTCGCGGGCTCGATCGGGCTGTTCCTGACCCTGCTGCTCCTGTTCCTGCGCTATCTGCCGGCCGTCTCGATCGTCGAGAGCCGCCGTCTGGCCCTGACGGTGTCGCCGGCCGCGCAGGAGGCCGCCCGCGCGGCCGCGTCCCGGGCCACGGGCCGCCCGGAGGAGAGCCCGGTCACCGCGCCCCTGTGGGGCGTCTCGGCGATCTTCGCGAGCCAGGGCGATCTCGCCGCCGCCCTCCAGGCGGTCTCCGGGATCGGCCCGGACCATGTTCATCTCGACGGGCACGGCCCGGTGCCGATGCCCCGCACCCTGCGGCCCCTGGGCCTGGAGGGACGCTCGATCCTGCCCTACGCCCTGGCCGGTGCCCTGCTCGGCGGCTTCGGCTTCTTCGCGATGTGCATCTACGCCACGGCCTACGACTACGTGTTCCTGATCGGCGGACGCCCGCGCCTATCCTGGCCCTCATACGTGGTCCCGAGCGTCTCCTTCGCGATGATGGCGGGCTGCGTGGCGATCCACCTCGCGCTCCTCGTCCTCAACCGCCTGCCCCGCCTGAACCACCCGGCCTTCAACATCCCGGGCTTCCTGCGGGCCTCGGAGGACCGGTTCTTCCTCTCCGCGGAGGCGCGGGGCGACCGGTTCGACGCGGCGCGGATCGAGCGGCGGCTCGCGACCCTGCCGGCCGAGGCCGGGCGCCCCCTCGAGATCCGGCGGATCCCGCGATGAGGCGCGCCGCCCCGCGCACCGGGCCGCGCGCCATCCTCGCCTGCCTGGCCCTCGCGCCCCTGGCGGCCTGCGGCGAGGCCGACATGGCCGATCAGGCCCGGGCCAAGACCTGGGACAAGAACCCGTTCTTCCCCCGCGAGATCACCATGCGCCAGCCGGTGGCCGGCACCGTGCCGCGGCGCGATCCGGCCCGCGCGGCGCCGCAGCCGCAGACGATCAGCCGGGCGCTGCTCGACCAGGGCCGCGAGCGCTACGGGGTGTTCTGCACCCCCTGCCACGGGCAGGACGGCCGCGGCGCCGGGATGATCGTGGCCCGGGGCTTCCCGCCCGCCGGCGATCTCACCGCCGGGCCCGCGCGCGCGGCCTCCGCGGCCGACCTCTACGACGCGATCTCGAACGGCCGGAAGGCGATGTTCGGCATGGCCCAGATGATCCCCTCCGCCGACCGCTGGGCGATCGTCGCCTATGTCCGCGCCCTCCAGCTGAGCCAGGACGTCCCGGTGGCGAGCCTGCCCGCGGCCGATCGCGCGCGGCTGGAGGCGACGCCGTGAGGCGCCCCGCCCTGCTCGGCCTCGCCGGCCTCGTCCTCCTGGCCCTCTGCCTGATCGCGGGCGGCTGGCGCGGGGCGGCGGCCTCGTATCTCGCGGCGTGGCTCGTCCTCCTGGCCCTGCCGGTCGGCGCCCTGCCGGTGGTCATCGTGGCCGAGCGCTTCGGCAAGCGGGTCCGCGAGCGCGGCGGCGTGGAGATGCTGGCGGGTCTGCGCAGGCTGATGGCGCTGATGCCGGTCGCGGCCGTGCTGGCGCTGCCGCTCCTGGCCGCCGCGCCCCTGCTCTATCCCTGGGTGAGCGCCCCGGCGCGCACGCCGATGGCAGCCCTGTGGTTCACCGGGCCGTTCTTCGCGATCCGGGTGATCGCCTACCTCGCGGCCTGGACCTGGCTGGCGCTGCGCTTCGCCGAGCCCTTCGACGCGCCCGGCGAGGGGCGGACCGTGCCGGCGGTGGGGTTGCACGCGATCGTCGGCACGCTGTTCGTGACCGACGTCGTCGCGTCCCTGGATCCGCGGCTCGATTCCACCCTCCTGGGGCTCCTGGTAATGACGGCCTGGAGCGGCCTCGCCTTCGCGGCGGCGATCCTGCTGGCCTGGGAGGAGCCGGAGCCCGTGGGTCGCGGCCGCACCGCCCCCGGCCGGGGCCGGCTGGTGCCGCTCGTGGTCCTCCTCGGCCTCTGGGCCTACCTGCACTTCGTGCAGTTCCTGATCGTCTGGTCGGCCAACCTGCCGCCCGAGGTGGCGTGGTATTTCGCCCGCGGCGGCTGGGTCGGGCGGGCGCTGGCGATCGTGGCCGGCGCGGTCGTCGTGCTGGCCGGGCTCGCGACCCTGCGTCCCGGGCGCCCGACCACCCGGATCCTGGCCGGCGCGGCGCTCGCCGTCCACGCCCTGGAGATGTTCTGGCTGATCACCCCGGCGGTGCGCGACCGCTTCGTCCTCCGGCCGAGCGACGCGCTGGCCGCCGGCGCCGTGGCCTGCCTCGCGGCCGCGCTGCGCCCGCTGATGCGTCCGCGCGCCGACCGCGCGGCCTCGGCCGCCCGCCGTGCCGGGAGGCCGGCATGAGCGCGAACGGACCCTCCGGCCTGATCCCGGCGATCCTCGCGGGTCTGACCCTGCGCGGCACCGGCCTCCTCAACGGCCGGCCGTCGCGCCCGGCGGCCAATACCCAGCGCGATCCGAACGATCCCGGGCACGAGACGCGCGACGTCAACGTCCGCAACACCGTGATGGTGATGGCGGGTCTCGCGTTCACGGCGCTGGCGGTCGTCGGCACGATGGTCTGGCTGATGAGCACCTTCGTGGCGAGCCAGCGCCGGTCGCTCCCCGCCCTGACGCCGCAGCAGACGACGCGGCTGGCGCCGCCGCCGCCGAACCTGCAGGCCGACCCCTACGCCGATCTCGACCGCGAGCGGGCCGCGACGGCGGCGCATCTCTCCGGCTACGGCTACCGGGACGCGGCCCGCACCCGCGCCCGCATCCCGATCGGGCGCGCCATGGACCTGACCGTCGGCCGCTCCCTCGAACCGGCGGAGCCCGCTGCGCCATGACGCCGAGCCACGACTCGCTCCAGCTCTGGCCCGCCGCGGTCTCCGCCACCGCGAGCGAGACCGACCTGCTCATCCTGGCCTTCACGGTGCTGACGCTGCTGCTGACCGTGCCGGTGTTCGTGGCGATCACCTACTTCGCCCTGCGCTACCGCGAGGGCTCCGAGGCGGACCGCAGCCCCTCGGGCATCCGCTCGAACCTCATCGAGATCAGCTGGATGCTGATCCCGTTCCTGCTGACGCTGATCTTCTTCGTCTGGGGCGCGCGGCTGTTCATCCAGTCGAAGAACCCGCCCCCCGACGCCATGGTGATCGAGGCGATCGGCCGGCAATGGATGTGGAAGTTCCAGCACCCGACGGGTCAGTCCGAGATCAACAACCTGCACCTGCCGATCGGCCAGCCGATCCGCCTGCACATCATCAGCCAGGACGTGATCCACGCCCTCTACCTGCCGGCCGTGCGGATGCAGGTCGCCGCCCTGCCCGACCGCTACACCGACCTCTGGTTCAAGGCCGACAAGACCGGCACCTACCATCTCTACTGCTCGGAATATTGCGGCACCGACCATTCCGTGATGGGCGGCGAGGTGACCTTCATGAACCCCGGTGACTACCAGGACTGGCTGACCCACGCGGGCGCCCAGCAGGGCAGGGTCGCGGCGGGCCGCGCCCTCTACGAGGCCTATGGCTGCGTCGGATGCCACGAGCCCGGTTCGTCCGTGAAGGCGCCGAGCCTCGCGGGCCTCTACGGCAGCCACGTCAAGCTGGCGGACGGGCGCACCGTCACGGCCGACGACGGGTGGCTGCGCGAGAAGATCCTGAACCCGAACGGCGACCGGCTCGCCGGCGGGGGCAAGCAGGTGATGCCGAGCTTCGCGGGCCGGATCCCGGCGGACGAGCTCGCCACGCTGATCGATTTCCTGAAATCCTACGCGGGCCCGGCCTCCGGCAAGGCCGCGGACGCGACGCTGCCGGGAGCGACACGATGAGCGCATCGGGCAGCATCGGCGGCACCGCCCGGCGGGAACCCCACGCCCCAGAATCCACGATCGGGCGCAAATCCGACTACCTGCACGCGGAATCGACCCTGCGCTCGTGGTTCCTCACTACCGACCACAAGCGCATCGCGATCCTCTACCTCGCGTCGATCACCGGCTTCTTCGTGATCGGGGCCCTTGCGGCCGGCGTGGTGCGCCTCGCGCTGGTCGTGCCGAACGGCGCGATCATGACCAACGACACCTACAACAAGGCCTTCACCATCCACGGGGTGGTGATGGTCTGGTTCTTCCTGATCCCGTCGATCCCCGCGACCTTCGGCAACTTCCTGATCCCGCTGATGATCGGGGCCAAGGACCTCGCCTTCCCGAAGCTCAACCTGACGAGCTGGTACGTGTTCATGGCCGGCGCCCTGTTCACCCTGGTCTCGGTGGTGCTCGGCGGGGTCGATACCGGCTGGACCTTCTACGCCCCGCTCTCGACCGCGTTCTCGAACACCTGGGTCCTGCCGGCGCTGATCGGCGTGACGATCGTGGGCTTCTCGTCGATCCTGACCGGGCTCAACTTCGTGGTCACGATCCACACCATGCGGGCGCCCGGCATGACGTGGTTCAAGCTGCCGATCTTCGTCTGGGCCCACTACGCCACCAGCCTGATCTTCCTGCTGGCGACGCCCGTGATCACCACGGCGCTGATCCTGCTGATCGCGGAGCGCGCCTTCCATATCGGCGTGTTCGACCCGGCCTATGGCGGCGACCCGGTGCTGTTCCAGCACCTGTTCTGGTTCTACTCGCACCCGGCCGTGTACATCATGGTCCTGCCCGGCATGGGGGTGATCTCCGAGATCGTCCCGGCCTTCGCGCAGAAGAAGCTGTTCGGCTACCGCTTCGTCGCCTACGCGTCGATCGGGCTGGCCTCGGTGACCTTCTTCGTCTGGGGCCACCACATGTTCGTCAACGGCCAGAGCGACCTCGCCTCGCTGGTGTTCTCCGCCCTGTCCTTCGCGGTGGCGGTGCCCTCGGCCGTCAAGGTCTACAACTGGACCGCCACGATCCATAAGGGCAGCTTACGGCTCGACACCCCGATGCTCTACGCGATGGGCTACATCGGACTGTTCGTGCTCGGCGGGCTGACCGGCCTCTACCTCGCGACGCTCGCCATCAACCAGCATATCCACGCGACCTACTTCGTGGTCGCCCACTTCCACTACATCATGGTCGGCGGCACGGTGCTGGCGTTCCTGGGCGGCCTGCACTTCTGGTGGCCCAAGTTCACCGGCCGAATGTACAGCGAGCCCTGGGGCCGGGTCTCGGCGCTGCTGATCTTCCTCGGCTTCAACGTGACGTTCTTCCCGCAGTTCATCCTGGGCTATCTGGGGATGCCGCGGCGCTACGCGACCTACCCGGCCGAGTTCCAGCTCCTCAATGTCCTGTCCTCGGCGGGCGCCACGATCCTGGCGGCGGGCTACCTCTTCCCGATGCTGTACCTCGTCTATTCCCTGTGGTTCGGCCGCAAGGCGCCCGCCAACCCGTGGAACGCGAAGGGGCTCGAGTGGGAGACGTCGTCCCCGCCGCCGACGCACAACTTCCTGTCCCCGCCGGAGGTGCCGCGCATCCCGTACGACTACCCGATCCAGGCCCAGGAATCCCGGGACCAGCACGGATGAGCGCACCGCTGGCCGACGGCGTCGGGGTCGCCCGCGCCGAGCATTTCGAGAGCGTCGCGCAGCAGCGCGAGGCGGCGACGCTCGGCATCTGGGCGTGGCTGATCACCGAGCTTCTGCTGTTCTCGGCCCTGTTCCTAGTGGCGCTGATCACCCGGATCCAGCACCCCGAGGCGACGGTCGCGGCGGCCAAGCACCTCAAGTTCTGGATCGGCGCCACCAACACCGTGGTGCTGATCTGCTCCTCGCTGACCATGTCGATGGCGATCGAGTTCTCGCGGATGGGCTGGCAGCGCGCCATGGTCCGGGCGATGCTGGCGACGGCGGCGCTCGGCGGCCTGTTCCTCGTGCTCAAGGGCTACGAGTACTATGCCGACTGGGCCGAGCACATGATGCCGTTCCTCAGCAACCGGCCCTTCGCGCTGGCCGAGACGCCGGCGGCGCGGCTGTTCGTGAACCTCTACTACGTCGCGACGCTCCTCCACGCCCTGCACCTGTTCACCGGGATCGCGCTCCTGCTCGGCATGACCTGGATGGCGGCCAAGGCCGGGTTCCTGTCGCGGCACCAGAACTGGATCGAGGTCTACGGCCTCTACTGGCACTTCATCGATCTGGTCTGGATCCTCGCCTTCCCGATTCTCTACGTGGTGAACCGGTAGGATGCGGAAGCCCCTCGCGACCCTGAGCGCCGACGACCGCGCCCTGCTCCGCAAGCGCCTGCGCACGCCGGTGCTCACCTTCCTGGCGCTGCTGGCGCTTCTCGCCGTCAACGTGACGCTCGGCGCCACCCTCCCCTTCGCGCAGGTCTGGATCGTCGAACTCGCCGTCGTCGCCGTGATGGTGGCGCTGATCCTCCTCGTTTCCATGGAGGTGATCCACGAGCCGCCGCTGATCCGGCTGTTCTCGGGGCTCGGCTTCTTCTGGGTCGCCATCATGGTCGGCATGACGCTGACCGACTATCTCGCCCGCTGAGCCGAGCGAAAGCCGTTGTCGGGGCGGCCGAACGCTCCTAAACGGGGCCGCTTCCCCGCATGGCCCGGCTGAAACACGATGTGCGAACTGCTCGGCATGAGCGCCAACGTGCCGACCGACATCCGCTTCTCGTTCGCGGGTCTCGCCCGGCGCGGCGGCGAGACGGGGCCGCACGCCGACGGCTGGGGCATCAGCTTCTACGACGGCCGCACCTGCCGGAGCTTCCACGAGCCGGAGCCGAGCGCCCGCTCGCAGCTTGCCCGGCTCCTGCGCGACATGCCGATCAAGAGCCGGATCGTCGTCGCCCATGTCCGCAAGGCCAACCGCGGCCGGGTCAGCCTGGAGAACACCCACCCGTTCTCCCGCGAATTGTGGGGCCGCCGCTGGACCTTCGCGCATAACGGCCAGCTCAAGGGCGTGAAGCGGCTGCCGCTCGGCGGCTTCATGCCCATCGGCTCCACCGACAGCGAGCACGCCTTCTGCTGGATGCTCGGCCGGCTCCAGGCCCGGTTCCGCGCCCTGCCCCGCCCCGAGACCCTCGACCGGGCGGTGGCCGACCTCGCGGGCGAGTTGCACGCGCTCGGCGTGTTCAACATGCTGCTCACCGATAGCCGCACCCTCTACGCCCATTGCGGCAAGCGCCTCTGCTACCTGACCCGCCGCGCGCCCTTCGGGAAGGCCACCCTGATCGACGAGGACTGGCAGGTGGATTTCGCCCAGGAGACGACCGAGCACGACGTGGTGACGGTCATCGCCACCCAGGCGCTGACCCGGGACGAGTGCTGGACCGACCTCGCCCGCGGCGACGTCCTGACCCTGCGCGACGGGGCGATCCGGCTGTTGAGACCGGCGAACTTAGCTTAAGTGTGTTTTGCCTGAGGGTGCATGCCCGACCCCGATGCGCTAGAACTCCGGTAACAGGAGCGCATCGGCCGGACTTCCGCACCGGGTCGAGCCGGCAAGCGCTCCGCCTCGACCCGCTCCGGACCACAGGTCGAGCCACGATGAGTTGACGAGCGCGACACGCATGACCCGCGACGACACCGACACCGTCCTGTCCCAGGAGGACGGGACTCGGGATGGCCGCCCGAACCTGGCGCCCGGCATCCGCACGCATCTCGGGGAGCACCTGCGCACGGTCTACGAGCGGATCGGCGAGGAGACTCTGCCGTCCCGCTTCGCCGAGCTGATCGAGAAGCTCGAGGCGGCGCTGCGCGCCCGGGGCGAGGCGATCGAGCCGGAATTCCGCAACGGCCTGCTCGCCGCCGTGCCGTCGCTCCGCGCCTTCGCGCTGTCGCTGACCTCGAACCCGGCCCGCTCGGACGACCTCGTCCAGGACACCCTGCTCAAGGGCTGGCAGCACCGGGCCCGGTTCCAGCCGGGGACCAACCTGAACGCGTGGCTGTTCACGATCCTGCGCAACATCTTCTACTCGGACCACCGCAAGCGGGTCCGCGAGGTCGAGGATCAGGACGGATCCTACGCGGCCCGGCTCGCCACCGCCCCGCACCAGGGCGACCGGCTCGACGTCGAGGACCTGCAATCCGCGCTCGCCAAGCTGCCGCCGGACCAGCGCGAGGCGCTGGTGCTGGTCGGCGCCGAGGGGGTCTCCTACGAGGAGGCCGCGACCATCATGGGCTGCAAGGTCGGCACCGTGAAGAGCCGCGTCAGCCGCGCCCGCGGCCGCCTCGCGGAACTCCTAGGTTACGACGAGGAGGATCTCGGCTCCGACCGGTTCATCCAGTCGGCGATGCCGAAGGACGCGTAGGCGACCGGCCGGCTCCCGGCCGAAAGTCCACAAAAAAGATGCATCCGATTCCGGGGATCGGGCGTTACCGGCCCGAGCTTCGCCGCGACCGCGCGGCGAAACAGCACGGAACGGAGACGCAACGCATGACCTTCAAGACCTTGATCGCCGCCTCGGCCCTCGCCCTCTCGCTGCCGCTGGCCGCTCAGGCCCAGGGCACCATCCCGGGCGCCGAGCGCGGCGCGGCCGCGGGGAACGCCGCGGCCGGCCCGATCGGCGGCATCGTCGGCGGCGCGGTCGGCGCGGCCACCGGCACGGTGGGCGGCATCCTCGGCGTCGACATGGCCCCGCGCTTCCGCAGCTACGTCCGCGAGCGCAACGTCCGCTCGTACGACTACGACGGCCGCGTCGCGGTCGGCACCACCCTGCCGGCCTCGGGCGTGACCTACTACGACGTGCCGAGCGAGTACCGCGTGCAGCCGGGTTACCGCTACACCGTGGTGAACGACCGCCCGGTGCTGGTCGACCGCGGTCACCGCATCGTCGAGGTCATCGACTGAGCGACGGACTCGATGCCGGGGCCGGCCGCGTGCCGGCCCCTGTGCCCCCGGAGACCGCTCCGGGGGCCACCCCCTTAGCCGCGGCCGCCGGCGCAACGCTTCATCCGTCCGGCCGTTGAGAGACGGTTCGACCCGTGAGGCGATCATGACCGACGATTCCGCCGATCCGAAATCCACGCTGCCCGAGCCGGTGCGCGACCATCTCGGCCAACAGCTGCGGAGCGTCCTGCCGGTCGGGCCCGACAAGCCGCGCTTCCTCGGCGACGACCCGGTGCCGGACGCGTTCGAGCCCCAGATCCGCCGGCTCGAGACCCGCCTGAAGACCCACGAGGAGGGCACCGGCGCCGTCGGTCAGGCCCTCGACCAGATCCTCGACGCCTTCGGGGTGAAGCCGCGGGACGACGACACGCGCGCCGGTTGAACCGTCAGACGCGCGGCCTCGTCGCCAGGAGGTCGCGGATCTCGGTGAGCAGCTTCACGTCGGCCGGCACCTCGTCGGGCTTCTTGGCCTCCGCGTGCTGGAGACGGTTCATCGCCCGGATGACGAGGAACAGCACGAAGGCGACGATGACGAAGTTCAGCGTCAGGGTGAGGAACTGGCCGTAGCCGATGACGGCGCCCTGCTTCTTCGCGTCCACGTAGGGCAGGCCGGCCTGCACCTTCGACGAGAGCGGGATGTAGTAGTTCGAGAAATCGAGCCCGCCGGTGATCGCGCCGATCACCGGCATGAAGATGTCCTGGACCGCCGAGTTGACGATGGCCCCGAAGGCCGCGCCGATGATCACGCCGACCGCGAGGTCGACGACGTTCCCGCGCAGCGCGAATTTCTTGAATTCCTCGAGCATCGCCGAATCCCCCTCGCAGAACGCCGCCAAGGTAGGGGAGAAATCCGCGATGGCCAGCGCCTAGTCGGGCTTCACGGCCGCGGATCGTATATCCGCGGCGCCTTCGGACGGGGCGTCCAGCCCGGCCGCGGACCGCTCCCCGGGCGGGGCGGCGAGCTCGGCCTTGAGCCGGCGGCGGTACTGGGCGGCGACCACCGGGATGGTCAGCAGGTAGCCGCCGCTCACGGCCACCAGCGCCTCGAACGGGTAGCTGATCAGGATGCCGAAGGCCGCGACGCCGAACAGGAAGATCGGCAGGACGAGGCTGCGCGGCACCCGCTTGCCCATGGTCTTGCCCGAGTAGGTCGGGACCGTGGAGACCACCAGCAGGGCGATGCACAGCACGTAGATCAGGACCGCCGGTGCCGCCCAGGTCTCGATGCCGAAGCCCAGGAAATGCAGGTAGAGCGGGAGCATCGCGGTGAGCGCCCCCGCGGGGGCCGGCATGCCGACGAAGAAGTCCTTCTTCCATTCCGGCCGGTTCGGGTCGTCCAGCATCGCGTTGAAGCGGGCGAGGCGCAGCGCCATGGCGATGGCGAAGATCAGCGCCACGATCCAGCCCACCGACTTCAGGTGGAACAGCACGAATCCGTAGAGGATCAGGGCCGGGGCGCAGCCGAAATTCACGAAGTCGGCGAGCGAGTCGAGCTCGGCGCCGAAGCGCGACGTGCCCTTGAGCAGCCGCGCCACCCGCCCGTCGATGCCGTCGAGCACGCCGGCCACCACCACGGCGATGACGGCGGGCTCGAACTTGCCCTCGAAGGCGAGCCGGATCGCCGTCAGCCCGAGGCAGAGCGCCATCAGGGTGATCATGTTGGGGGCGATCATCCGGAACGGCACCGGCTTGAACCGGCGCGGCCGCGGCTCGTTCGGGTCGGGCGCGAAGGGCGGGAAGAGATCGTCCATGGCCGCCTCAGATCCGCTTGAACAGCCGCTCCGGGCCGCCGCCGAGATCGGCCAGCACCGTCTCGCCGGCCACCGCCTTCTGGCCGAGGCCGACCAGAACGGTCGCGCCGGCCGGCAGGTAGACGTCCACCCGCGAGCCGAAGCGGATCAGGCCGAACCGCTCGCCGACGCCGAGCACGTCGCCCGCCGCGACGAAGCCGACGATGCGCCGGGCCACGAGACCGGCGATCTGCACCACGCCGACCCGCTTCGGCTGGCCCGCATGGGTCGTCTCGATGACCATGCCGTTGCGCTCGTTGTCGTCGCTGGCCTTGTCGAGCTCGGCGTTGAGGAACAGGCCCGGCGTGTAGTGGATCTGGCCGATCCGGCCGGCCACCGGCACGCGGTTCACGTGGCAGTCGAACACGTTCATGAACACCGAGACCCGCAGGGTCGGCACCTGCGGCAGGTCGAGCTCGGGCGGCGGCAGCACGGTGGCGATGAGGTTCACGCGGCCGTCGGCGGGCGAGATCACGAGCCCGTCGGCCACCGGGGTGACGCGCTCCGGATCGCGGAAGAAGTAGCAGACCCACAGGGTCAGGATCAGGAAGATCCAGCCGAAGAACTGGGAGAAGTAGCCCGCCAGCACCGTCAGCACGATGCCGATCAGGATGAAGGGATAGCCCTCCTTGTGGATCGGCACGAGCGTCCGGCGGATCGTCTCGATCAGGTCGGTCATGGGTTCTATGGACTCGAGGAGGTCGCGGGCGGGAACCACGGGCGGGCGGGCGTTCGGACCGGCGGATGGCAGTCCGCCGGGCCGCCGTCAACTTTGCCAGGGGTCGCGGCTCGCCGCGGGCCGCCGCGTCCGCCCGCGCTGGGTGCGGCTCCGGCGTCGATTCGCGCGCGCCCCCGCTTCATCGACCGGCGCGCCGTGCCGCGGCTGCTTTGCCCCCCTCCCGCACGGGAGAGGGCAGCCGCGTCCGGTCAGTCCGCCCGCCGCAGCCGGCTCGCGAAGAAGCCGTCGAGGCCGCCGCGGGCGCCCTCCAGCTCCGTCAGGTGGCACGGCAGCGTGCGCAGGTCGCCCCGCTCGTCGATCAGCGCCGCGGCGCCGCCGACCTCCTCGGACCGGACCGGCACCCGCGCGTAGCGGGGATCGCGGGCCAGGAAGGCCGCCACCTGCGCCTCGCCCTCCTCCGGCTCCAGCGAGCAGGTGCAGTAGACGAGCAGGCCGCCCGGCCGCACCAGCCCGGCCGCGTGGTCGAGGAGCTTGGCCTGGAGCGCGGCGAGCCGCCCGATATCGGCCTCGGCCTTCGTCCAGGCCACGTCCGGATGGCGGCGGATCGTCCCGGTGGCCGAGCACGGCGCGTCGAGCAGCACGGCGTCGTGGTCCTGCGGCTCCAGGGCGAGGGCGTCGGCGACCACGACGTCGACGGCGAAGCCGAGGCGCGCGACGTTCTCGCGCAGGCGCTCCAGCCGCGGCGCGGACCGGTCGACGGCGGTGACCCGGGCACCGGCAGCGGCGAGCTGCAGGGTCTTGCCGCCGGGCGCCGCGCAGAGGTCGAGGACGCGGGTGCCGTCCCGCGGCGCCAGGAGGCGGGCCGGCAGCGCCGCGGCGGCGTCCTGGACCCACCACGCCCCCTCCTGGAAGCCCGGCAGCTCGGGGATGGCCGGGCCGTTCTCCGGCAGGCGCAGGGAGCCGGTCGGCAGGGTCACGGCCCCGAGCCGCGCGGCCCAGTCGGCGGCCTCGCCCCGCGGCGTCAGGTCGATGGCGGCCCCCGCGAGATGGGCGCGGGCGATCGCGGCCGCCCGCTCCGGACCGTAGGCCGCGATCCAGCGGCGGGCGAGCCAGTCCGGCGTGTTGACCGCCAGGGCGTCGGCGTCCGCGGCCAGGATCGCGTCGCGCTCGCGGGCGATCCGGCGCAGCACCGCGTTGACGAGCCCGGCGAGGTGGGCCGTGCGGGTATCCGCCTTGGCGAGCCGCACGGCGAGGTCGACGGCGGCGTGGTCGGGGACCGCGAGGTCGAGGAGCTGGGCGGTCGCGGTCGCCAGCAGGGCCGTGAGCTGCGGCTTGGCCGCGGGGAGCCCGCGCTCGAGCCGGGCGGCCAGGGCGGCGCGGATCAGCCCGTAGCGGCGGAAGGTCGCCACCGCGATGGCCCGCGCCAGCCCGGCATCGGCCGGCGCCAGCGCCTCGGCGCGGATCGCCTGGGCGAGGGCGTCGTCGAGGGCGGGGGGACGCTCCTGGCCGATCAGGGCGGCGACCGCCTGCATCGCCGCGCGGCGCGCGCCCAGTCCCGCGATGTCCGGACCGGTCCCGCCCGGTGCCGCTGCGTTCCGCGTGTTGCGGCCTGTGTCCCGCGATGCCACTTCTGCTCCAGATCCGACGTTTCCGGACCCACGCCCTCACACCCGAGCGAGCGCGATGCAAGAGCCGACCGCACAAGACCTCCACCGGCAGGACCCGCCCGCGGCGACCGGAGACGGCGCCGCGCCGCCCCGCGCCCTCAGCCCCGCGGCCCAGCGCGCGCTCGCCGAGGCCGCCGAGCGCCGTGCCGCGATCGACGCCCGAGCCGCCGAGATCGGCGCCAGGCCCGAGCGCCAGGGGCGCGGCGGCCTGGAGCCGGTCCGCTACGACGACTGGGAGGTGAAGGGCCTCGCGGTCGACTTCTGACGAACCCGTCGCGGGGCGCCTACTCGGCCGGGACCGCCAGCGGCGTGCCGGCCTCGGCCCGGGCCTCCGCGACGCCCGCCCCGAACCGCCGGTACCAGAGCCCGGTCAGGATCGGCACGAGGATCGAGGTGACGATGATGCAGATCGTCACCAGCACGGTGGCGGTCTGCGCCGACGGGGCGAATTGCGGGGCGACGGCGGCGATCGCCAGCGGGTTGGCGGCGGCGGCCCCGGCCGTCGAGGAGGCCGCCAGCCCCGCCGTGCCGGTCCCGCCCCCGATCGCCCGGTCGGCCAGGATCAGCGGGATTCCGGTGAGGACGATCACCGCCAGCGCCAGCACGATGCCGAGCCCCGCGAGCGGCGAGAGCAGGTTGTTGAGGTCGACCGTGTTCCCCAGCGCGAAGGCGAAGAACGGGATCATCAGCTGGCCGCCCGGGGCGAACAGGGCCCGGAGCTTCGGGTCGAGGTTGCCGAGGGCGAAGCCGACCAGGAAGGGCAGCACCGCGCCCACGAAGATCTGCGGCTCGAAATGCGCTGCCCCGGAGGCCCCGAGGATGATCATGCTCATCAGCGGGCCGGACTCGATCGAGGTCAGGATGAAGGCGCCGGCCTCCTCGCGGCTGCCGTAGGTCTGCATCAGCGAGGCGTAGAGGCCGCCATTGGTCATATCCATGGCGCAGACGATCGCCAGGATCGACAGGCCGGCGAAGAAGCCGGTCTGGATCCCCTCGGGCGGGATGAACAGCGAGGCCACCAGCACGATCGCCCAGGCGGCCACGAGCTTGGTCGCGACCAGCGTGCCGGACTTGCGCAGCACGGTGCCGGTCGCCCTCAGGCTGACCGAGGCGCCCATGCAGAAGAACCAGACCGCCAGGATCGGGATCACCCCGGTCATGATCCCCTGCGTGAAGCCCTTGAAATAGGCCGGGGCGCCCGGCGCGAAGGTCTTGCACAGGGCGCCGAGCAGGAGCGGCATCAGCATCAGGCCGCCGGGAATCCTGTCGATCGCCGCCTTGATCTGCATGGCGCGTCCCTCCCGATCGGGGTCGTTCGCCGACGCGCCGGACCCGGGCGGGGTCGCGGGCGCCGCACCGGGCCGCGCCTCTGTCGGGCGCCTCTCGGACCGGTGCGTCATCCTGTCGGGGCGCGGCGCGGGCCGTCAAGCGGCCCGCCCGCGCGGGCCTTGCCGAACGTGTCGCGCTGTCGGGCGCGGAACGTCGGGCGCCGGGCCCCGTTGGGCAGGTTCACCCGAGGGAGGCGAAGATGGCGAAGACGGTATCGGCCCGGAGCGCGAGCGCGGGCCCGCACGGCGAGATCACCCTCGCCCGCGGCGAGCGTCTCGGCATGCGGATGTGGCGGGCCGAGGAGCCCAACGCCGACAAGCCGATGACCACCTCGGCGCACGAGACGGTCGGCTACGTCGTCAACGGGCGGGCCGAGCTCGTGCTGGAGGGCGAGACCGTGGCGCTCGCGCCGG
Organism: Methylobacterium sp. C33D; assembly: GCF_053345825.1. Taxonomy (NCBI): domain Bacteria; kingdom Pseudomonadati; phylum Pseudomonadota; class Alphaproteobacteria; order Hyphomicrobiales; family Methylobacteriaceae; genus Methylobacterium; species Methylobacterium sp. C33D. The sequence continues at coordinate 22,233 of NZ_JBKFAV010000016.1, read as the reverse complement.
GCGATTCCTACTGCGTGCCGGCCGGCGCCGCGCACACCTACCGCATCCTGGAGACCTTCACGGCCGTCGAGGCGACGGCCCCGCCGGCCGCGTGAGGCCGCCCTGCCTCAGTGGGTCATGTAGACCTGCGTGCCGACATCGACCCGCGCGTAGAGGTCGACCACGTCCTGGTTGTACATCCGGATGCAGCCATAAGACGCGTAGGTGCCCACCGAGCTCGGCCGGTTGGTGCCGTGGATCGCGTACTCGCCGCCCGCGAGCGTCATCGCCGCCGCCCCCATGGGATTGTGCGGCGAGCCGCCCGCGATGAGGTTCGGCAGGCGCGGGTTGTCGCGCTTCACCTCCGCGGGGGGCGACCAGGCGGGCGCGACGTACTTGCCGTCGATCGGCTTGATGCCGAACCATTGCTTGCCCGGACGGCCCACCGCCACGGGATAGCGGATCGCCGTGCCGTCCCCGTTCACCAGGTAGAGCTTGCGCTGCGACACGCTGATCACCACCGAGCCCGGCGCGACCCCGTTCGCGAAGGGCACGATCTCGCGCGCCTGCGCCGTCTGGAAACAACCGGCCAGCATCGCGCCGGCCAAACCGAATAGAGCCGCCACCCGACCCGACATCACCGCGATCCTCGCAAAGCTAGACTAGACGCGGGCAAGTAATCCCCGGCCGAGCTTACCGTTCCGAGAAAAGCTATGGTTGACGCGGTGTCATTCTGCGGATCCGCGGGGCACGGTAAAAGAGCAACCACGATCCAGGGCGTCTGGACCGCTGCCGCGGGATCGGGCGGCCGCTCGGACCGCCGCTCGGACCGCCGCTCGGACCGCCGTTCGGACCGCCCGGGAGCGCGTCGCAGCGCGCGTCTCCGCGCCTCTCAGCGCTCGTAGAGCGCGCTCCCGCGCCGGTCCTCCGCCTGCCACCCGTGGCGCTCCAGCTCCGGGTCGAGATGCTCCTCCACCGGGTACCCGACGCAGAGATAGGCCACGAGCCGCCACGTCGCCGGCACGGCCAGGATCGCCGTGACCGCGTCCGGCTCCAGGATCGAGACCCAGCCGACGCCGAGGCCGCGGGCCCGGGCGGCGAGCCAGAAGCACTGCACCGCCCCCACCACCGAGTAGGCCAGGGTCTCCGGCATGCTGGCCCGGCCGAGGCCGAGGCCGGACTCGGTGGCCGCGTCGCAGAAGGCGGCCAGGTGCACCGGCGCCTCCCGCAGGCCGGCGAGCTTCAGCCCGCGATACTGCGCGGCCCGGTCCGCCGCGTAGCCCTCGGCCGCGGCGTCGTTGCAGCCGGCGAAGTTCTCCGCGACCGCGCGGCGCCGGCCCGGATCCGCGACGCGCACGAAGCGCCAGGGCCGGCTGTTGCCGACCGAGGGCGCCCGGTGGGCCGCGGCGAGGCAGGCGCGCAGGGCGGCCTCGTCGACCGGATCCGTCCGGAAGCGGCGCACGTCGCGGCGCCACGCGAACAGCGCGTCGAGGTCGTGCAGGAAGGCGGCGTCGAAGGCGGGCGGGCCCATGGTGCGGCTGGCATAGCCGCGAACCCGGCCCGACGGGAAACAGAAAAAAGGCCGCCCGAGGGGCGGCCTGAAGTCTTGGGTCTCGAAACCTCGGAGTGCCGGATCCCGGGATCCCGTGCGGCGACCGATGGCTGGGGAGCTGGGTGTCGGTCGCCGACCGGGCAGAACCCGGCGAGGTTCGATGCCTGTTGTCGCGGGGCAACGCGGCCTGCAAAAGGCGTGAATCGGGCCAAACCGTGTCTTTTGTCGCTTGGGCGTGTCTCGCGGGACACGGCGGTCGCCGCCCCGGCCGCGACCCTTGCGGGGGGCGGCGGCGAGGCCCATCATCCGGCAAAGCATCGATGCGCGGGAGCCGTGATGACCGAGAGGACGAGCGCCGGGTCGAGACCCGACGAGGCGGCGGGCCATGTCATCCCCTTCCCCAGCCGCGCGGCCCCTCCGCAGATCGCCTTCAACCGGGACGAGCTCCGCACGATCTTCAACCTCTACGGCCGGCAGGTCGCCGCGGGCGAGTGGCGCGACTACGCCCTCGATTTCCGCCGCGACAAGGCGGTGTTCTCGATCTACCGGCGCTCCTCCGAGATGCCGCTCTACCGGATCGAGAAGGACCCCAAGCTCGCCCGCCGCCAGGGGGCCTACGCGGTCGTCGCCGCGAGCGGCCAGATCCTGAAGCGCGGCACCGAGCTCGCCCGGGTCATCGCCGTGCTGGAGCCGGCGCCCAAGGCGGTGTGACCGCGCCCTCAGGCGGCCCCGGGCGCCGCTGCGCGGGCCCGGAGCGACCGGCGCGGCGCGGGCTTTCAGGACAGGGACAGGCGCCGGAACGTCGCGGCGATCTCGGCCACCACCTCCGGCGCCAGGGGCCGGATCGGCCGCGGCGGCTCGGCGCGGCACAGGCCCATCAGATCGGCCAGGGCGTAGACCACCCGCAGGCTGGAATGCGTCCGGAACAGCGTCCAGAGGGGCTCCAGCTCGGCGTCGAGGGCGCGCGCCCGCTCCGTCTCGCCCGCCGCGACGGCCCGGACGATCGCCAGGCAGGTGCGGGGGAACAGCCCGCCCGCCACGCTGAACCACGCCGCGCCGCCCGCGATCAGCGCCTCGGTCGCGTTCCAGTCGCCGCTGTAGCCGACGGGGAAGCCCGCCGGCACGGCCGCCCGCAGGGCCGCGACGCCGGACGCGGCCTGCGGAGGCTCCGGCGCCGCGCACTTGGCGGCGACGACGCCGGGCAGGCGGGCGATCCGGCCGATCAGCGCCGGCGTGAAGCGGAAATGCGTGGTCGCGGGGTTGTCGTACAGGACGAGGGGCAGGCCGCCCGCCTCCGCCACGGCGGCGAAATGCGCCTCGACCTCGGCCTCGGTGAGCGGCGTGTAGGAGACCGGGGCGAGGAGCCCGGCATCCGCGCCGGCCGCCCGCGCGTCCTGCGCGAGGCGGACGGCCTCGTCGGTGCGCAGGGCGCCGATCCCGACGAGGAGCGGCACCCGCCCGCCCAGGGCCTCGGCGGCGATCGCCACCGCCCGGCGCCGCTCCTCCCGGGTGAGATACGCGTAGGTCCCGGTGCTGCCGAGCAGGCCGATCGAGTCGACCCCGGCGGCCGCCAGCGGCGCCAGCAGCCGGCGCAGCGCGTCGGCATCGACGCGGCCGTCGGCGTCGCTCGGGGTGATCGGGAAGGCGGAGAGACCTGAGAGCGCGGGCATGGCCCGAGCCTAGCGCATCCCCGCGCGGCGGCCAGACAAAAAGAGACCCCGGCGGTCGCCCGCCGGGGTCTCCTCGTCTCGCCGTTCGGGCTGGCTCAGCGGCGGTCGCCGATCAGGCTCAGCAGGAACTGGAACATGTTGATGAAGTCGAGATAGAGCGTCAGGGCGCCGTTCACCGACATCTTGGCCGCCATCTCACCGTCGAAGCCGCCGTAGAGATACATCTCCTTGAGCTTCTGGGTGTCGTAGGCGGTCAGCCCCGCGAAGATCAGCACGCCCAGCACCGAGATGGCGAACTGGAGGGCCGACGAGGCGAAGAAGATGTTCACCAGCGACGCGAGGATGATGCCGATCAGGCCCATCATCAGGAACGAGCCCATGCCGGAGAGGCTGCGCCGGGTGGTGTAGCCCCAGAGGCTGAGCGAGCCGAAGGCCGCCGCCGTGATGAAGAACACCTGCACCACGCTGCCCCCGGTGAACACCAGGAGGAGCGAGGACATCGAGGCGCCCATCACCGCCGCGAAGGCCCAGAACATCGTCCGCGCGGAGGAGGCCGACATCCGGTCCATCCGCATGGAGAAGACGAAGATGAACGCCAGCGGGGCGAGCATCAGGACCCACTTCAGCGGGCTGAGGTAGAGCGTCTGACCGAACGGGGTCAGGATCGGGCGGGTGCCCTGGTAGGCCGCCACGGAGGCCATGTTCAGGCCGAGCGCGACGAGTCCCGAGATGCCGAGCCCGACGACCATGTTGTTGTAGACGCCGAGCATGAAGGTGCGCAGGCCCTGGTCGACCTCGACCTGGGTGCCGGCGTAGCCGGTCGGCTGCTGGGCGCCGTACCGGAAGGGGCTGTTCTCGAATGCCATGGGAGTTTCCTTGCGGAGGCTCTCTCAGCGTGGTGTTCGGGCGAGGCCCACGCAGGACCTCTGGCGCCAGGCTGGCGCCTCGGTCAGGAATATGTTGCGCGCGCCGCCGAGACACAAGTCCCCGGCCACGGTTCCGGAGCCGCTTTTCCGTGTCCGGCGGATGTATTTTTGTCCATCTGGGCCGGGATTAAAATGAATTCCGCCCCGTCGTCGGGTTGTTCGACTGACGGTTGCCGCCATCCAGGCGTTTCGATGCGCCTGCGCGAAGTCTTAACGGCTTCCTTATGCCACGCGCGCCCGCGCGCGCCCCGATTTTTCCGGAGGGGACCACCGCGGCGGTGAGTTCGAGCCTGCGCGACCTCTCCGCGGCCCGCGAGATCCGGTCTCCGGCGCGCGGGATCCGGGCCGTCCGGAGCGGTGGCTCAGTGCGTCATGCGGCGTGCGAGGGCGCGGCCGAGACCCAGCAGCATCAGCTCCGCGGCGGCCCGCACCTCCGCGGGCATGTCGTCGGTGAGCGTCTTCTTGAGCGCGACGGCGAGTTCGGCCGCCCGCTCCAGCGGGTCGCCGTCCGCCGCGGGCTTGCCGACCACGTAGCGGTCGCCGCCGTCGCGGATCTCGGTGATGTCCATCAGGATCCCGTGGGAGCGCTCCGGCTGGCCGTCCTCGTTCCGATGGGTCCGCCCGCGACTCAGGAGCCAGCGCACGGAGCCGTCCGCCTTGAACACGCGGTACTCGGCCAGGACCAGCCCGCTCGACCGGACGGCCCGGAGCATGTGGTCCATCAGCCACGTCATGTCCTCGGGATGCACCGCGGCCAGGGCCATCGGCCCGTTGATCGGACGGTCGGCGAGGTCGGGATCGCCGGTCAGCAGCCGGGCCGCGCCCGCGTCGTAGACGACCACGCCGCGGACATGGTCCCACTCCCACGCCCCCACAACGCACGAGGCTTCGAGAGCCGCGCGGAGACGGTCGGTATTCTCCCCGTAGCCATCGATGACGTTGATGCGCATGCTGGGTGGTCCCCCCGACCGCTCGAAGTCTGAATGTCTAGCTCCGTACCAATCTTCAAGCGCGATGACAAAGAGTTCACTTGCGAATACCCGTTCACCGGGGCACCCCTTGTCAGGGTTGGGAAATTATCCTCTGTCGCGAGTGGTTCGAGGGACCGACATGGATGAGAACGGGCTCGAATTCCTGCGCATGATTGCCGACCGGGAGGTGGAATCCTCGGCCGCGCGCGCGCTCAACAGGATTGCGCAGTCCCTCGATTTGCCGATCGAGGCGTTCTACGGTCCCGATAGCCGCGGATGTGGCGACCGGCGGATGAGCGAGCGGGAGACGGAGCGGCTGCTGGCGCTGGTCGGGATTCACCTGCGCCGACTCGATTCGGACGCGCGGAGGCGCTTCGGTGAGGCCGTGCTCGCGATGGTCGGCCCCGAATCGGCGCAGGCGCGCGCGCGGAGCGCGGAGCGCGCCGACCGCGACGATCCGTGAGCGCGTGTACCGTCGCCCGGAGGCGCCTCTCCTTCGGACCGGCGGCGCCTATGCCCGGCCCGGGCCCGCTCGAGCGGCTGCCGGTCGCCGCGCCGGCCGGCAGCCGGCGTCCCGAGGTCGGGGACGACACGGCGTTCGCCGATCGCGGCGGTCTCGATCGCCCGATCGCGCGTCTCCCGCCCGGTGCGGCGAAGCCGTTCCCGAGGCCCGTGGCCATCCGGGCCCCCTCCCCCGGAACGTGCCAGCGCCGCGGCCCGGGGCTCGGTCACCGCGCGATCGACGCTCTCCCCGGCCCGGATCGCGATCCAGGCCCTGCGGCCCGACGATCCCGCGCCGGCGCGACTCAGATCTGACGAAGGTACGGCGCTGGCTTCTGTCCCAGGATCCGCCAAGTGCCTGCGAGCCCGAGGAGGATCGCCAGCGCCACCGCGGCCACGGCCGCGACCAGCGCCCCCGACAGGTCGAGGCGGAAGTCGAGGTGCATGACCTTGGCGACGATCACCCAGCCGGCGAGCGTCCCGGCCAGGAGGCCGAACACGGCCGTGGCGAGGCCGAGCGCGGCGTATTCGAGGGCGTAGGCGGCGAGCAGCCGTGCCCGGCTCGCCCCCAGCACCTTGAGCACGACGGCGTCGTAGAGCCGCGCCCGGTGCCCGGCCGCGATGGCGCCCGCCAGCACGAAGAGGCTCGCCAGAACCGCCACGGCGCTCGCCCCGCGGATCGCCAGGACCAGCCGGCCGACGAGGTCGCCGATCGCGTCCAGCGCGTCCTTCACCCGGACGGCGCTCACCGAGGGGAAGGTCTTGGCGACGTCGCGCAGGATGCGGTTCTCGGCGGCCGCGTCGGTGCCGCCGGGCAGCGTCAGGGTGGCGAGGTCGGAATGCGGGGCGCCCCGGAAGGTGCCCGGCGAGAACACCATCACGAAGTTGATGCCGAGGTTGCGCCACTCCACCCGGCGCAGGTTGAAGATCGTCGCGGTGAGGTCGCGGCCGAGGACGTTCACCGTCACGGTGTCGCCGAGCTTCAAGCCGAGTTGGCGGGCGAGGTCGGCCTCGAAGGAGACCAGCGGCTTGGCGCCCTGCTCGGCGCTCCACCACGCGCCCTCGGTGAGGCTGGAGCCGTCCGGCACCGTGTCGGCGTAGGTGATGCCCCGGTCGCCGTCGAGCACCCAGGCGGCGTCCTCCGGGGGGCGGATCTTGCTCGCCGGCACGCCGTTCAGGGCGACGATCCGGCCGCGCATCATCGGCACGTCCTCGACCTTGCCGTTCGGTGCGGATCGGGCCAGGAAGTCCCGGAACTGGGCGGCGTCCCGGGAGGGGATGTCCAGGAAGAAGAGATTGGGCGCCCGGGCCGGCAGGGTCGCGCTGATCGTGCGGCGGACATTGGCGTCGATCAGGCTGAGCGTCACGAGGAGCGTCACGCCGAGCCCCAGCGACAGGACGATGGCGGGCGTCAGCGCGCCCGGGCGGTGCAGGTTGGCGAGCGCCATCCGGGGCGCGGGCCGGCTCGGGTGCGGAAGCCGGCGGGCGAGCGCCATCAGGCCGAGCGCCACCAGATGCAGCAGGCCGAACGCGATGGCCGCGGCGGCGATGAAGATCAGCGCCACGCGCCGGTCGAAGGCCGTGGCCACCGACAGGCCGACCAGGGCCGCGAGGCTGACGGCGAGCCAGATCCGGTAGCGCCAGCGCGGGCGGACGCGGGCCGGGTCGACCGTGTCGCGGAACAGTCCCGAGACCGGCACGTCGTGGGCGCGGCCGAGCGGCGTGATCGCGAAGGCTAAGGCGGTGATCAGCCCGTAGGCGGCGGCGAGCGCCAGCTCGCCCGGGGCGAGCGTCGGGTTCAGCGGCAGCGGCAGGTCGGCGGAGAAGAGGGCATCGAGGAGGAAGGGCAGGCTCGCGCCGACCGCGAGACCGATGAGGGTGCCGAGGCCGGCGATCAGCATCACCTGCGTCAGGTACAGGGCGACCACCTGCGAGCCCGGCGCGCCGACGCTCTTGAGGGTCGCGATCGAGGGGCGCTTGCGCTCGACGAAGGCGTGGACGGCGTTGCCGACCCCGACGCCGCCGACGATCAGCGCGGTGAGCCCCACCAGGGTCAGGAACTGCGTGAAGCGCTCGATGCTCTTGGCGAAGCGCGGGTCGGCGTTGGTCCGCGAGCGGATCTCCCAGCCGGCCTCCGGGGTCGCGGCGCGGATCCGGGCCTGCGCGGCGTCGAGGTCGGCGTCCGGCGTGCCGGGCGGCAGGATCAGGCGGTAGCTCCAGCGGTTGAGGCTGCCGGGCTGGACGAGGCCGGTGGCGCGCAGCGTCGGCTCGGAGACCATCAGCCGCGGCCCGAAGCCGATGCCGCCCGCGATCTTGTCGGGCTCCGACACGATGGTGCCGCGGATCGCGATCGGGTGCCCGGCCAGGGTGAGACGATCGCCGACCTTGACGTCGAGGCGGGTGAGCAGGGCCGGGTCGGCGAGCGCCCCCGGCACCCCGTCGCGCGCCGCCAGCAGGTCGGCGAGGCGGCCCGGCGGGTCGGTGGCGAGGTCGCCCGCGGCCGGGTAGGTGGCGGGATCGACGGCCTTCAGCTCGACCAGGGCCGCGTCGCCGCTGCCCGCCACCGCCATGGCGCGCAGGGAGGCGACCACGTCGAGTCGGCCTTCCCGCGCCAGCGCCTGCCGCTCCGCGTCGGTCGCCTCGCGGTTGATGAGGTTGTAGGCGAGGTCGCCCCCGAGGATCCGGCGGCCTTCCCGGCCGAGCCCGTCCGAGAGCGAGCGCGAGATCGACGCCACGCCCGCGATGGCCATGACCCCCAGCGCGATGCAGGCGAGGAACACCGCGAAGCCGTCGAGCCCGGCCCGCAACTCGCGGAGCGCGAGGCGCAGGGTCAGCGGGATCCGGCGGGGCGCGGGGCCGGGGCGGGTGATCGTGCCGTGCATCAGGCGCTCACCGCCTCCTCGATCCGCCCCGAGCGCAGGCGCACGGTGCGGTCGCACAGGCGGGCGAGGCCGTTGTCGTGGGTGACGAGCACCAGCGTCGCGCCGCGGTCGCGCTTCAGCCGGAACAGCAGGTCGACGATCTGGCGGCCGGTGGCCTCGTCGAGGTTGCCGGTGGGCTCGTCGGCGACCAGGATCGCCGGGTCGGGCGCCACGGCCCGGGCGATGGCGACGCGCTGCTGCTCGCCGCCCGAGAGCTGCGCCGGGTAATGGTGCAGCCGGTGCCCGAGGCCGACCGCCTCCAGCTCGGCGCGGGCCCGCTCCAGGGCGCCGGGCCGGTCGGCGAGTTCGAGCGGCAGCGCCACGTTCTCCAGCGCCGTCATGGTCGGCACGAGGTGGAAGGCCTGGAACACGATGCCGATCCGCCGGCCGCGGAACCGGGCGAGCGCGTCCTCGTCGAGGCGGACGAGGTCGGTGTCCTCGATCACGACGCCGCCGGAATCGGGCCGCTCCAGCCCGGCCATGACCATCAGCAGCGTCGACTTGCCTGAGCCGGACGGCCCGACGAGCCCCACCGCCTCGCCCCGGTCGACGGTGAGCGAGATCCCGCGCAGGACGTGGACCCGGGCGGCGCCGCGCCCGAGGCTGAGGTCGATGTTCGACAGCGCGATCGCGGGCGCGCGCGACACCTTGCCTTGGCTCACGGGGCGGCCGATCTGTGGGCGATGACGAGCATGGCGCGCGAGGTCCTCACGTGGGGTCGATCCTGGCTGTACCGGCCGCGGGTGCACCGCGATATGGGTTCCGCATTGGGGCCGCGCCATGACGGGCGCGGCGTGTTCCGGCGCACGGCCCTGTATGCCGCAGCGCTAGCGCTCCTGGTGGTCCCTTTCATGACAGCATCGCGGGCGGCCCCGGGCGGGCCGGTCAAGCTCGTGGCCCTCGGCGACAGCCTGACCGCCGGCTACCGCCTCCCCGCCGACGCCGCTTTCCCCACCGTGCTGGAGCGCCTGCTCAAGGCCAGGGGCGCGGACGTGACGGTCGCCAATGCCGGCGTCTCCGGCGACACCGCCACGGGCGGGCTCGACCGCGTCGACTGGTCGGTCCCGGACGGGACCGCCGGCGTGATCCTCGAGCTCGGCGCCAACGACATGCTGCGCGGCACCGACCCGAAGGTCACCGAGGGCGCGCTCTCGGCGATCATCGAGCGGCTGAAGGCGCGGGGCATCCCGGTCCTGCTCGCCGGCATGGAGGCCGCGCCCAATCTCGGGCCCGACTACAAGGCCCGGTTCGACGCGATCTACCCGGCGCTGGCCAAGCGCTACGGCCTGACCCTCTACCCGTTCTTCCTCGACGGGATCATCGGCGACCGGGCGCAGCACCTCGACGACATGATCCACCCGAACCGGCAGGGCGTGGAGACCATCGCGGCGCGCATGCTGCCGACGGTGGAGACTTTCCTGGGAGGCCTCCGGCAGGGGGCGTCGCGGTAGTGCCGCGCCTGTTCACCGGGCTCGCCGTGCCGCCGGCGGTCGCCGAGGCGTTGAAGGCGTTCCAGGGCGGGCTGCCCGGCGCCCGCTGGATCGAGCCCGGCGACTTCCACGTGACTCTGCGCTTCCTCGGCGACGTCGCGGCGGCGACGGCCGACGACGTCGTGGAGGCGCTCGCCGAGATGCGGGCGCGCCCGGCCCTGACGGTGACGCTCGACGGCCTCGGGGTCTTCGGCGGCGACAGGCCCCGGGCGCTCTACGCCTCGGTGGTGGCCGATCCGGCGCTGATGGATCTGCAGGCCGAGCAGGAGCTGCTGGTTCGCCGGGCCGGGGTGGAGCCGGAGCGTCGGAAGTTCACGCCGCACGTCACGCTGGCCCGGCTTCGGCGCGACGCGACCCCGGAGGCGGCCGCGATGTATCTCTCGCAGGCGCCGGTCTTCGCGCCGCTGACCTACACTGCGGACCGGGTGACGCTGTTCTCGGCGCGGGACTCGACCGGGGGCGGGCCGTACGTGGCGGAGGCGGAGTTCCCGTTCGCGTGAGGCGCCCGGGCTCGGTCGTTCACGTCCTCGCGAAGGCAGCGAAGCGACCAGGGTCGGCGACATGCCTCCGAACGTCGCGCTGCCCTGGGTCACTTCGCCTCGCCCGTGATGACGCGGGTCCGGTCTTCGGGCGAGCGGTCACGCGATCGTCTCGCAGCGCTCTACAGCCGCCGCAATGCCACGCTCTCGATCCGGTGGCTCGCCCCCTTGGTCAGGATCAGGCTCGCCCGCTGGCGCGTCGGCAGGATGTTCTCGCGCAGGTTCGGCAGGTTGATCGTGGTCCAGAGCCGGTCGGCGATGTCGAGCGCCTCGCTCTCGGCGATCTCGGCGTATTTCCGGAAGTACGAGCGCGGATCGCGGAACGCCGTCTGGCGCAGCTTCATGAAGCGCGTGACGTACCAGCGGTGCAGGTCGTCCTCGTGGCCGTCGAGATAGATCGAGAAGTCGAAGAAGTCGGACACGAACGGGATCGCGGTCCCGTCCCGGGGCAGGCGGGCGGGCTGGAGGACGTTGAGGCCCTCGACGATCAGGATGTCGGGGCTCTCCACCACCCGCTCCTCCCCGGGCACCCGGTCGTAGACGAGGTGCGAGTAGAGCGGCGCGGTCACGCGCTTGTGGCCGGCCTTCACGTCGTGGAGGAAGCGCAGCAGCGCGGCGGTGTCGTAGCTCTCCGGGAATCCCTTCCGCTCCATCAGGCCGTTGGCGGCGAGTTCGGCGTTCGGCAGCAGGAAGCCGTCAGTGGTGACGAGGTCGACCTTCGGGGTGTTGGGCCAGCGCGCCAGCAGGGCGGTCAGGATGCGGGCGGTGGTCGACTTGCCCACCGCCACCGATCCGGCCAGCCCGATGATGTACGGCGCCTTGGTCTCGCGCTCGGCCATGAGGAAGCGCTGCGTCGCCTTGAACAGGCCCTGCGTCGCCGCGACGTAGAGGGCGAGCAGGCGCGACAGGGGCAGGTAGATCGCCACCACCTCCTCGACCGAGATCGGGTCGTTGATCGATTGCAGCCGCTCGAGATCCTCCTGGTTGAGGGTGAGCGGCGTGTCGGCGCGCAGCTGCGCCCATTCCTCGCGGCTGAAGCGGCGATAGGGCGAGAGCCCGGCCGACGCGTCGAGGATCGCCTCGACCGAGCCCGGCAGCGCGGCCGCGTTCACGCGTGGCGCCTCGCGGCCTTCTCGGCGATGCCGCTCTGGGCGGTGCGGCGCTCCAGCTCGGCCATCACGTCGGCGAGATCCACGCCGCCGGCCCGGAGCAGCACCACGAGGTGGTAGAGCACGTCCGCGGCCTCGTTGCGCAGGCCGGTCCTGTCGCCCTGAACGGCCGCGATCGCCGCCTCCACCGCCTCCTCGCCGAGCTTCTTGGCCGCCTTGGCGGGACCCTCGGACAGGAGCTTGGCGGTGTAGGAGGTCGCGGGATCGGTCCCGGCGCGGCTCGCCACGAGGGCGGCGAGGTCGGCGAGCGTGTAGGCGGTCATGAAGCGATCTGCATGTTACGACGGCCCCTTATACAGAACAGGGCCGGATTTCGGCAGGAAACTGCGCTACGGCCGCCCCGCGAGCAAGCCGGGCGGGTGAAGGCCGCCCGGCTTTGTCCGGGTCTCACCCGTTCGGCAGGTGCCGCGCCAGCGCCTCGAGCACGGCCATGCGCACGGCCACGCCCATCTCGACCTGCTCGCGGATCAGCGACTGCGCGCCGTCGGCGATCTCGGAGGAGATCTCGACGCCCCGGTTCATCGGGCCCGGATGCATCACCAGGGCGTCGGGCTTGGCGAGCGCCAGCTTCTCGCCGTCGAGGCCGAAATAGCGGAAATACTCCTTCACGGAGGGGACGAACGAGCCGTTCATGCGCTCGCGCTGGAGGCGCAGCATCATGATGATGTCGCAGCCGACGAGGCCCTTGCGCATGTCCGTGAAGGTCTCGACACCGAAGCGCTCGATGCCGGCGGGCAGCAGCGTCGAGGGCGCGATCAGGCGGACCCGCGCGCCCATCGCCTGCAGCAGGATGATGTTGGAGCGCGCCACCCGCGAGTGCAGGACGTCGCCGCAGATCGCCACCTGCAGGCCCTCGATCCGGCCCTTGTTGCGGCGGATCGTGAGCGCGTCGAGCAGCGCCTGGGTCGGGTGCTCGTGGGCGCCGTCGCCGGCATTGACCACCGCGCAGTCGACCTTGCGGGCGAGGAGGTGGACGGCGCCGGCCGATTCGTGGCGGACCACGATGATGTCGGGCCGCATGGCGTTGAGCGTCGCGGCGGTGTCGATCAGGGTCTCGCCCTTCTTCACCGAGGACGAGGCCACCGACATGTTCATCACGTCGGCGCCGAGCCGCTTGCCGGCGAGCTCGAAGGACGACTGCGTCCGCGTCGAGGGCTCGAAGAACAGGTTGATCTGCGTGCGGCCCCGCAGGGTCGTGCGCTTCTTCTCCACCTGCCGCGAGATGTCGACGGCGGATTCGGCGGCGTCGAGCAGAACCTCGATGTCGGGCCGGGTCAGGCCCTCGATGCCGAGGAGGTGCCGGTGCGGGAAGGCCGGGGGCGCGGACGTCGTCATGATGAGGCCCGGGTGTAGGTGCGGCGGGCCCGGGGGGCAAGGCTGTTCGGCGTTCATCCCGGTCCAGTCATGATCGTCGCTCCGTCAGGGGCTGCGGCCTTTTTCCCGGCGGATGGTAACCGAGGGGCCCTGCCCCACGTATTCGGCCGAACGGTCGGAAAGCGGACGCTTCCCGGCCCCGCGCCGCACGCCCGGGATCCAGACGCTTGGCCGCCTCCCCTGCCCTCGAAGCCCCCGAGACCGTCGACCGTCAGGGGCGCCGCTGGTTCTACCGCCACCCGCTGGTCATCCGGCTGGCGCACTGGATTAACGCCGCGGTGCTGCTGGTGCTGCTGATGAGCGGCCTGCAGATCTTCAACGCCCATCCGGCCCTCTACTGGGGCGCGGTCTCGACCTTCGACAACCCGGCGCTCGCCATCACCAGCGAGCAGGGAAGCGACGGTGCGAATCGCGGCGTGGTGACGGTCGGCGCCCGCACCCTCGACACCACCGGGGTGCTCGGCCTGTCGAAGGAGGGGGGTACCGAGGTGGAGCGCGCCTTCCCGGCCTGGGCGACGCTGCCGGCCAACCAGGACCTCGCCACGGGGCGGCGCTGGCACTTCCTGTTCGCGTGGCTCCTGGTGATCAACGGCGCGGTCTACCTGCTCTACGGGCTGTTCTCGGGCCAGCTCCGCCGCCGCCTGATCCCCGACGGCGACCAGATCCGCGACTTCGGCGGCTCCGTGAAGGAGCACCTGCTCCTGCGCTTCCCCGAGGGCACCGAGGCCAAGCGCTACAACGTCATCCAGAAGCTGACCTACCTCGTCCTGATCCTCGGCCTGCTGCCCGCCATGGTGCTGGCCGGCCTCGCCATGTCGCCCGGGATGGATGCCGCCTGGCCGTGGCTGACCGAGCTGTTCGGCGGCCGGCAATCGGCGCGCAGCGTCCACTTCATCGCCGCCGGCCTGATCGTGCTGTTCGTGGTGGTCCACGTGCTGCTCGTCATCGTGTCCGGGCTCGTCAACAACATGCGCGGCATGATCACCGGCTGGTTCAGCCTCGGCCGTCCCGAGAAGGAGCCGGCCCGATGATCCTCCACCGCCGCAAGCTCCTCACCGCGGGTGCCGGCCTGATGGGCACCGCGCTGCTGGGCGGCTGCGACCGGTTCGCCGGGACCGGGACGGGGCAGCGCACCCTCCAGGTCGGCGAGGATGCGAACCAGTACGTCCAGCGCCTGCTGATGTCGCCCGCGACCCTGGCCCGGGAATTCCCGGCCTCGATGATCTCGCCCTGGTTTAAGCCGAACGGCACGATCGACCCGCCGGACCGCGCCTACCGGGCGCTGGCGGCGCAGAATTTCTCGGACTTCAGGCTCTCCGTGGACGGACTCGTGCAGACGCCCCTGTCGCTCAGTCTCGCGGACCTGCGCGCCCTGCCGGCGCGCACCCAGATCACCCGCCACGATTGCGTCGAGGGCTGGAGCTGCATCGGGCAGTGGAGCGGCGTGCCGCTCGCCGAGCTGCTGAAGAAGGCCGGGCTGAAGCCGCAGGCGCGCTACGCGGTGTTCCACTGCGCCGACACGCTGGAGTTCGAGGCCGGCCCCAAGGGCGGGGGCAAGGGCCGCGCCCAGGGGGCGTCCCTGTGGCGCCCGAGCCATCCGGGCGCGGTGCGCGAGGCCTATATCCAGCTCGCCGCCGCCGACGATTGGGGCGGCCCGGCGACCGCCACCGACGCCCCCAAGGACGATTGGGGCCAGGGCAGCCCCGCCCCGGAGCCGGAGCCGGCGGGGATCCCGATCCGCTACTACGAGAGCATCGACCTCTACGACGCCGTCAACCCGCAGACGATGCTGGCCTACGATCTCAACGGCAAGCCGCTGCCGGTCTCGAACGGCGCGCCCCTGCGCCTGCGGGTCGAGCGCCAGCTCGGCTACAAGCAGGCCAAGTACGTGATGCGGGTGGAGATGGTGGAGTCGCTCAGAGGCATCGGCCAGGGCAGCGGCGGCTACTGGGAGGATCGCGGCTACGAGTGGTATGCGGGGATCTGAGCGCTCAGCGAGATTGCGTCGCGCGCTCGCGCTCGATCGCCTCCATCAACACGGTGTTGATGCGGGCCTGCCAACCCGGACCCTGGGCGCGGAAATAGGAGACGATCTCCGGCAGGAGATGGATCGCGACCACCTCGTCGGACCGGCCGGTCGGACCACGCGGCAAGAAGCGGTCGCCGACATAAAAATCGGCGCGGGCGAGCATCGCGTCCGTCAGCTCGGGAACCTCGTCGTACTCTTCCGGCGTGATCGTGTGCGCGTCCACCTTCGCCAAGTCGCTCTTGATCGCGGCGTCAGCGGATGAGCGGTGCGTAGCGCTTCTGCTCTCTGACATTGGCCTTCCTCATCGAGAAAACGTGACGGTCCTGCCCGCGCGGCGTCCAGATTATGATCGTCATGCGGCCAGCCAGGAAGCCCGCGGTGACGATGCGGCATTCGCCGTAATGCTGGCGGACACCCTCGAAGGTGACCACTGGGCCAGCGAACCCGAGAGCCGCGTCCTCGAAATCGAGTCCCCGTTCCGCCAGGGTTCGATCACGCTTCGCGGGATCGTATGTGATCGCCATCGCACACGACTCAGATAAGCCTCGTGTGCGGCTTACGCCGGCTCCCTCGAGCAAGGCTTGCCGCGCCGGCGCCATTTGACAACCCGCCGCCCGTGACCCACTTGTGCCCGGCGCGCGGCCCCGGCCCGACGGCGGGCATACGTCCCACGCGAATCTCGAACAGAATTCGTCCGTCGCGCCCAGGCCCCGTCAGGGCAGAGGTCTGAATGAAAGTCGTCGTCGTCGAGTCGCCGGCCAAAGCCAAGACGATCAATAAGTATCTCGGCCGCGACTATGAAGTCATCGCCTCCTTCGGGCACATCCGCGACCTGCCGCCCAAGGACGGCTCGGTGGATCCCGAGCAGGATTTCCACATGGTCTGGGAGCTCGCCGACCGCGGGGCGAGCCGCGTCTCGGAGATCGCCAAGGCGGTCAAGGGCGCCGACAAGCTGATCCTCGCCACCGACCCGGACCGCGAGGGCGAGGCGATTTCCTGGCACGTGCTGGAGGCGCTCACCGCCCGCAAGGCGCTCAAGGGCATCCCGGTCGAGCGCGTGACCTTCAACGCCATCACCAAGGCGTCGGTCGAGCAGGCGATGCGCAAGCCGCGCGAGATCGACCAGGCGCTGGTCGACGCCTACCTGGCGCGCCGCGCACTCGACTACCTCGTCGGCTTCAACCTCTCGCCGGTCCTGTGGCGCAAGCTCCCGGGCGCCCGCTCGGCGGGGCGCGTGCAGTCCGTGGCGCTCCGCCTCGTCGTCGAGCGCGAGATGGAGATCGAGCGGTTCAAGCCGCGCGAGTACTGGACGCTCATCGCGACCCTGACGACCGCCGACGGCGCGACCTTCGAGGCCCGGCTCGTGGGCGCCGACGGCAAGCGCATCCAGCGCCTCGACGTCGGCACGGGCGACGAGGCGGCCGCCTTCAAGCGCGACCTCGAGCTCGCGACTTTCCAGGTGGCGAGCGTCGAGGCCAAGCCCGCCAAGCGCCACCCGCAGCCGCCGTTCACGACCTCGACCCTCCAGCAGGAGGCGTCCCGCAAGCTCGGGATGGCGCCGGCCCAGACCATGCGGGTCGCCCAGCGGCTCTACGAGGGCGTCGACATCGGCGGCGAGACGGTCGGCATCATCACCTACATGCGGACCGACGGCGTCGACATGGCGCCGGAGGCGATCCAGGACGCCCGCCGGGTGATCGGCAAGGAGTTCGGCGACCGCTACGTGCCGGACGTGCCGCGCAAGTACAGCGTCAAGGCCAAGAACGCCCAGGAGGCCCACGAGGCGGTGCGCCCCACCGACATGGGCCGCCTGCCCAAGACGGTGGCGCGCCACCTCGAGCCCGAGCAGGCCCGGCTCTACGAGCTGATCTGGACCCGCACCATGGCGAGCCAGATGGAATCGGCCGAGCTTGAGCGGACCACCGTGGACGTCACCGCCAAGGTCGGGCCGCGGACCATCGACCTGCGCGCCACCGGCCAGGTGGTGAAGTTCGACGGCTTCCTGACCCTCTACCAGGAGGGCAAGGACGACGAGGAGGACGAGGAGAGCCGCCGCCTGCCGCCCATGAAGGCCGGTGACCCGCTCACCCGCGAGCGGATCAGCGCGACCCAGCACTTCACCGAGCCGCCGCCGCGCTACTCCGAGGCGAGCCTCGTGAAGCGCATGGAGGAGCTCGGCATCGGCCGCCCGTCGACCTATGCCGCGGTTCTCCAGACCTTGCGGGATCGCGAATACGTCAAGATCGAGAAAAAGCGGCTGCAGCCGGAGGACAAGGGGCGGCTCGTCACGGGCTTCCTCGAGAGCTTCTTCCGGCGCTACGTCGAGTACGATTTCACCGCCGGCCTCGAGGAGCAGCTCGACCGGGTCTCCAACGCCGAGATCGACTGGCGGGCGGTGCTGCGCGACTTCTGGCGCGACTTCTCCGCGGCGATCGGCGAGACCAAGGAGCTGCGCGTCGCCGACGTGCTGGAGGCGCTGAACGGCCTCCTCGGGCCGCACATCTTCCCCGACAAGGGCGACGGCTCGAACCCGCGCACCTGCCCGACCTGCGGCTCGGGCCAGCTGTCGCTGAAGCTCGGCAAGTTCGGCGCCTTCATCGGCTGCTCGAACTACCCGGAGTGCAAGTACACCCGGCAGCTCTCGGCGTCGGGCGTCGACGGCGACGGCGACGGCTCCTCGGCCGAGGGCGGCCAGCCGGGCGTGCGGGTGCTGGGCGACGATCCCGCGACCGGCCTGCCGGTGACGCTGCGCGACGGCCGCTTCGGTCCGTTCCTGCAGCTCGGCGAGGCCTCCGCCGAGAAGGGCGCCGAGAAGCCGAAGCGCTCGTCGCTGCCCAAGGGGCTGAGCCCCTCGGACGTGGATCTCAACAAGGCGCTGGCCCTGCTGGCGCTGCCGCGCGAGGTGGCCCGCCACCCCGAGACCGGCGAGCCGATCCTGGCCAATCTCGGCCGGTTCGGGCCCTACGTGCAGCACGGGAAGACCTACGCCAATCTCGGCAAGGACGACGACGTGCTGGAGATCGGGGCCAACCGCGCCATCGACCTGATCGTCGCCAAGGAGCAGGGCGGCGGACGCGGCCGCCCGGCCGCCGATCCCGGCCGGCCGCTCGGCAAGGACGAGGCCAGCGGCCGCGACCTCGTGGTCAAGGCCGGCAAGTACGGGCCCTACGTCACCGACGGCGAGGTCAACGCCACGCTGCCGAAGACGATGAGCGCCGAGGCGCTGACGCTGGAGGAGGCGGTCGCCCTGGTGAACGCCAAGCGCGCCGCGGGCGGCGGCAAGCCGGCGAAGCGCGGGGCGGTCCGGAAGGGCTCGGCGCGGGCCGCGAGCGGCGACAAGCCGGCGGCGAAGAAGACCGCCGCGAAGAAGCCTGCGGCCAAGAAGGCGGCGGCGAAGACGTCGAGCGCGGGCTGACGGGCCGGCGGGCGCGGCCCCTAGGGGACCGGCCCGTCCGCGCGCGCGGAGCGAGGCAATCCGCGGCAGCCCGGAGCTATCGGGCGTGGCGCCTAACGGGTTGCTTCGCGCCGCTCGCGAAGGGGCGGGTGAGGCGGCGTCGCCACTCTCTCACCGCGGAGCGCGGTCAGCGATCGGGATCAGACCAGGTAGGTGATCGTCGCCGCGACCGCAGTCGCGAAGGTCGCCAAGGTGATCGTCGTGGCATTGACCAGCGCCCGCCCGGCCGGCACGACGGCCGCGTCGTCATCGCAGCCGAAGGCGGCGCCGGCCGCGTGCTCGAATCGGATCAGCGTGAGGCGGCGGGCCTCGATCGCGGCGTCGCTCATGGACTGCGGCTCCCTGACCACGGTCAAGATTTATCTCCGCCACCAACGTCGATCGTCCCGTTCTGTTCCGGTCCTCCCGTGTGGAAGCCGGGCGCGCGGGCCGCGAGAAAGCCTTAACCCATCGTTGTGCAACGTCGTGATGACGGCCCGGCGCGCGGAACCGTGACCCGGCACGGCCGCGGCCCTCGCTCGCGGCGGCGCAGCATGCGATGATGCGGCCGCCTCGCCGCAGGGCGAACGGCTTTGATGTTTCTGTTTTGTTCCGCTATCATGCGGGGATGAAGGCGCATGCTCCACGACCCGAGACCCGTCCCAAGGCCCGTCTGCGCGATCCCGAGCCGGCCGACGCGCCGCGCGCGCGGAGGCCGCGCGTGAGCGACCCGGCGCGGGACCTGTTCGGGCCGGGCGGCAAGGGCGCCGCGGCCCGCCCACCCGAGCCGCGGCGGCGCCTGGACGCCTCGGCCTCCGTGGCGACGCTCGCGGCCGCCGAGCCGGAGGGCGGCTACACCGCCTCCGACATCGAGGTGCTGGAGGGGCTGGAGCCCGTGCGGCGCCGGCCCGGCATGTATATCGGCGGCACCGACGAGCGGGCGCTGCACCACCTGTTCGCCGAGGTGATCGACAACTCGATGGACGAGGCGGTCGCCGGCCATGCCAGCTTCATCGAGGTGGAGCTGGAGGAGACCGGCGCCCTCGTCGTCACCGACAACGGCCGCGGCATCCCGGTCGACCCGCACCCGAAATTCCCCGGCAAGTCGGCGCTCGAGGTCATCATGACCACGCTGCACGCCGGCGGTAAGTTCGACTCGAAGGTCTACGAGACCTCGGGCGGCCTGCACGGCGTCGGCATCTCGGTGGTGAACGCGCTCTCCGACCTGCTGGAGGTCGAGGTGGCGCGCAACCAGACGCTCTACCGGCAGACGTTCTCGCGCGGTCACGCGCAGGGCGCGCTGGAACTGGTCGGGCGGGTGCAGAACCGGCGCGGGACCCGGGTCCGGTTCCACCCGGACGCCCAGATCTTCGGTTCGCTGAAGTTCGACCCGCGCCGCCTGTTCAAGATGGCGCGCTCGAAGGCCTACCTGTTCGGCGGCGTCGAGATCCGCTGGCGCTGCGCCCCCGCCCTCCTCGAGGGGCTGGAGGGCGTGCCGGCCGAGGCGGTCCACCGCTTCCCCGACGGGCTGCGCGACTATCTCGCCCGCGACATCGACGGCAAGGAACTCGTCACCGACGCGATGTTCTCCGGCAAGATCACCAAGCCGGGCTCGCACGGCTCGCTCGAATGGGCGGTGGCCTGGATGGTCGCCGAGGACGGGATCTCGCACTCCTACTGCAACACGATCCCGACCCCCGAGGGCGGCACCCACGAGGCCGGCCTGCGCGTCGCCCTGCTTCGGGGCCTGCGCGAGCACGCCGAGCGGGTGAACCAAGCCAAGCGCATGAACGCGGTGACCACCGACGACGTCATGGCGACCTGCGCGTCGATGCTCTCGGTGTTCATCCGCGAGCCCGAGTTCCAGGGCCAGACCAAGGACAAGCTCGCCACCGTGGAGGCGCAGCGCATCGTCGAGACGGCGGTGCGCGACGCCTTCGACCACTGGCTGGCCGCCTCCCCGGCCCAGGCCAACAAGCTGCTCGACTGGGTGATCGACCGGGCCGAGGAGCGCCTGCGCCGCCGGCAAGAGAAGGAGGTCGCCCGCAAGAGCGCGACCCGCAAGCTGCGCCTGCCCGGCAAGCTCGCCGACTGCTCGGCGGCCGGGACCGCGGGTTCCGAGATCTTCATCGTCGAGGGCGATTCCGCGGGCGGTTCGGCCAAGCAGGCCCGGGACCGGGCGACTCAGGCGATCCTGCCGCTGCGCGGCAAGATCCTCAACGTCGCCTCGGCGTCCCGGGACAAGCTCGGCGCCAACCAGCTGATCTCGGATCTCACCCTGGCGCTCGGCTGCGGCACCGGCTCGGCGTTCCGCGAGACGGACCTGCGCTACGAGAAGGTGATCATCATGACGGACGCCGACGTCGACGGCGCCCACATCGCCTCGCTGCTGATCACGTTCTTCTACCGCCAGATGCCGAGGCTGATCGACCGCGGCCACCTCTACCTCGCGATCCCGCCGCTCTACCGTCTGCAGCAGGGCTCGAAGGTCGCGTATGCCCGGGACGACGCGGATCGCGAGCGCATCGTCAAGACGGTGTTCAAGGGCGGCAAGGTCGAGATCGGGCGGTTCAAGGGCCTCGGCGAGATGATGCCGGCCCAGCTCAAGGAGACCACCATGGACCCGAAGAAGCGCACGCTCCTGCGCGTCGCGGTCCTGGACGAGGCCCGGGAATCGACCGGCGACACGGTCGAGCGCCTGATGGGCAACAAGCCCGAGGCGCGCTTCGCCTTCATCAGCGAGCGCGCGGCCTTCGCCGAGGGCGCCGACCTCGACATCTGACCCTGTCGACCGGCGCGGCCGCGCCGGTCGATGGGGCCGCTCGCGAGGACGGGCCTCGGTCGCGGCTCATCGGGGCGGCGCGATCACCTTGGCCGGGTCGAAGGGCTGGGCGGCCGCCACCGTGTCCTTGCCCATGTTGAGGACCGCCGAGAACCGGTCGCCGCCGGGCCGCAGCACCAGGGCGCCCGGCTCGACCGCGATCAGCTTGCTGCCGAGGCCGAGGAAGCCGCCGACGTCGATCACGACGGCCTTGAGTGTCCCGCCGTCGGTGATCAGCAGATCCTCGATCTTGCCGACGCTGTCGCCCGCGGCGTTGCGCACCGTCACGCCGATCATCTTCGTGGTCAGGAAGGTGACGGGCTTGAGCCCCTGACGCTTGGCGGCGTCCTCGGCGCTCGCCGCCTCCATCAGCCGCCCCACCCCGTTGCCGTCCGTCGAGGTGCCCGGCCCCGTGCCCGGCAGGATCGTGTCCTTGCCGATGACGCTGGCGTCCTGCGCGGCGGCCGGCGCGCCCGCCAGGCCGAGGGCGGCCAGCGACAGGAGAAGGAAACGGCTTCGCATGGCTGATCGCTCCTGCGCCCGGTCCCTGCGTGGAAGGCCCCGCCCGGGTGCCTGCGGGGCGCCGCGGTCTCAATCGCGGGCGGGACGCGCGGTTCCGGCTCTCCCTGTCGCACCCGCCCGGCCGGCCCGCGGCCCCGAAACGCGAAAGGGCCCGGCCATGCGGCCGGGCCCTTCCCGTGCGCGGAGCCGGCAGAGCCGGCTCCGGCGTTCGATCTCAGTATGAGCCGAACTTGTAGTTGAGGCCTGCGCGGACGACGGCGAACTCTGTCTTGGCGGCGGCGCCGTTGAGGTAGGCGGTGCCGTTCGGGGGCAGGAGGTTGCCGTAGAAGACGCCGC
>NZ_JBKFAV010000159.1:0-331 GCF_053345825.1 Methylobacterium sp. C33D | reverse complement strand
CCCGTCGAGGGTATGTCCTGCGCCTCCTGCGTCGGCCGCGTCGAGCGCGCCCTCGCGGCGCTGCCCGGCGCGCGGGACGTGGCGGTGGACCTCGCCACCCACCGCGCCAGCCTCGTCCTCGACGGGGCGACGAGCCCGGGCGACGTCGCGACGGCGCTCGCGGAGGCCGGCTACCCCGTGCCCGAGACGCAGAGCCTGCTGGCCGTCGAGGGGATGTCCTGCGCGAGCTGCGTGGGCCGCGTCGAGCGGGCGCTGGCCGCCGTGCCGGGGGTGACCGGGGCCGGCGACAACCTCGCCGCCGGCCGGGCCGCGATCCGCCATCCCGAGGGCG
>NZ_JBKFAV010000158.1:0-334 GCF_053345825.1 Methylobacterium sp. C33D | reverse complement strand
GCCACGCGCCGGATCGTCGACACGGGCGAGACCGTCGGCGCCTATGGCGGCCCGGAGCCGACCGGGTGGATCCACTACGGCCGCGACGGGCGCATGATGGTGGTCTGCGCCCACCAGGGCCGGGAGCGGCCGATCGCCAACGACAAGATGTCCGACGCGGACCGGACCAGGCTCCACAAGACCTTCTTCGCCTATGCCGGGACCTACCGGTTCGAGGGCGACCAAGTCGTCCACGACATCGACACGTCCTGGAACGAGGCCTGGATCGGGACCTCCCAGGTCCGGCACGTCGCGCGGGAGAACGGGCGGCTCGTCCTCACGACGGTGCCGTTCA
>NZ_JBKFAV010000157.1:0-334 GCF_053345825.1 Methylobacterium sp. C33D | reverse complement strand
CGGGGCCAGGGCGGGCGCCACGAGGGAGACCGCGAACAGAGCGACGTAGATCGGCACGAGGATCGCGAGCGCGACGAGGAAGCCGAGAAACAGTTCCTTGCCGGTGCCGGTATACTCGGCGGGCGTGCCGTCGAGCGCGGTGCGCACCCAGAAGAAGCGGCGCAGATTGGTGACATACCAGAATCTGTAAATACCGAAGGTCACGATCGAGAGCAGGAAGCCCTTCAGCGCCAGCCCTGTGAGACCTTTGACCCGCGGGTCGAAGGTCACGGCGGCCACGCGCGTGCGCGGAGCGCCGCTCCGCGTATCGAGCCGGGTCCCGGTTCCGGAATTC
>NZ_JBKFAV010000156.1:0-339 GCF_053345825.1 Methylobacterium sp. C33D | reverse complement strand
CTCTTCGCCCTGGCGAGCGGCGCGTCGGCGGGGTCGGACTTCCCCCTGCGCGCGACGGTCTTCGCCCTCGGGGTGGCCAACGGCGCCTACGCGGTCGCCGCCATCGGCTCGATGATGGCGCACGCCGGCCGCGGCGACGCGCGGGAGCGCGGCACCCGCATGGGCGTCTGGGGCGCCGCGCAGGGCGTCGCCTTCGGGGCCGGCGGCTTCCTCGGGGCCGTGGCGGTCGGCGCCGTCCGGCTCGTCACCGCCGAACCCGTCCAGGCCTACGCGGCGGTCTTCGCCGCGGAAGGGCTGCTGTTCCTCGTCGCGGTCGTCCTGGCGGCGCGGCTCGAACCC
>NZ_JBKFAV010000155.1:0-345 GCF_053345825.1 Methylobacterium sp. C33D | reverse complement strand
TCCAGCGGGAGTCACGACGTCGTCTGCACTGACCTCTGGGTGCCGGACGCGCAGACGGTCGACGGCGCGCGGATCATGATGCCGCGCGATAGGGAGCCGCTCTACATGCTGCCGATGGCGTTGGCGGGCGCCATCGCCGCCGCCGGTGTTCCGCTGGGACTCGCTCGGGCCTCGATCGACGCGTTGATCGATCTCGCACAGACGAAGACGCCGCATGGCGGCACGGGACCCTTGCGACTTCGCGAGGACGTGCAGGTCGCGATCGCGCGCGCCGAGACGGGTCTCGGCTCCGCCCGCGCCTTCGCCCGCGATACGGTCTCCGGCTTCTGGTCGGAAGCGGAGACC
>NZ_JBKFAV010000154.1:0-346 GCF_053345825.1 Methylobacterium sp. C33D | reverse complement strand
CCCTCGTACATCTGCCGGAACGGCGGGGCGACGAAGTTCGTGGCGCCCTCGAACGGCTTGTTGACCGTGTACTTGCGCAAGCCGTCGTCGTAGGCGAAGCGCACCGCCTGCTTGCCCGAGCCGTAGGGCACGATGGCGCGGGCCGTCTCCGACAGGCTCTGCCAGGGGACGCCCGTCTTGAAGCCGAAATGCTCGGCGAGCGCCTCGAGCGTCTGGCCGTAATAGGGAGAGGTCGACTTCGCCCAGGGTCCGACCGCGCCGCGCTTCAGGCTTAGGCCAGGGTCGGAGATCACCAGCTCGGGGTCGATCCGCATCTCGTGGCCGATGGCGCTGCTGGTCGTGCAGG
>NZ_JBKFAV010000153.1:0-346 GCF_053345825.1 Methylobacterium sp. C33D | reverse complement strand
TCGAGAAGGTCGTGCTGGTCCACGGCTGCCGGCAGGTGCAGGAACTCGCCTACGGCGAGACCATCACCGAGACGCTGCCGCGCCACGAGTTCCTGGGCGAGATGATCTCGAACCAGCTGATCTACTACCCGACCGTGACCCGCGAGCCGTTCCGCAACCGCGGCCGGATCACCGACCTGATGGTCTCGGGCAAGCTGTTCGAGGATATCGGCCTGCCGCCGATGTCGATCGAGGCCGACCGCTTCATGCTCTGCGGCAGCCCCGACATGATCCGCGACACCCGCGAGCTCCTGACCTCGCGCGGCTACGAGGAGGGCAACCACGGCGAGGCCGCCCACTACGTCAT
>NZ_JBKFAV010000152.1:0-347 GCF_053345825.1 Methylobacterium sp. C33D | reverse complement strand
GGCCCGCGCCTCGACATCAACATGTACACCGACGGCCACACGGTCGAGGGCCTGAAGCGGCTGCCGCTCAACATGCTGGACGCCCTGCGCGCCCTGTCGGGCAGCGCGATCCTGGGCGGGGCCCTGGGCCCCTTCGTGCCGAGCTATCTCAAGCTCAAGAACGAGGAGTGGAACGCCTACTGCCAGCACCCCACCCAGTGGGAGCGCGACACGACCCTGGATTGCTGACCCCCCGGCGCCGGGCGCCAAGGGCCGGGAGCGGCCGGCTCATTTCAGATGGTAGGCCACGCCGGCGATCAGGGCCTTCTCCTCGGTGTTGATGGTGCGCCGCGGATCGGCGCCGAACT
>NZ_JBKFAV010000151.1:0-353 GCF_053345825.1 Methylobacterium sp. C33D | reverse complement strand
CATGGTACTGTGTCTCAAGACACGGGAGAGTCGGTCGCCGCCAGACCCGCACATCGCAAGCAACAGCCCCTCACCACGTACACCGATCCGGCCCCCGGACATACCGCCCGCTCACCAGAGCCGGCGCCGTCTCATGAGCGGCTGATTTGCACCGCGAAGTGAGCTCCGCACGCTGGGTCGCGCGCGGGGGCGGTCACGATCTTATCCTGACAATTCATGAGATCGGGCGTAAGCGTCGTTCTCAGGCCACGGCCCTGAGGGGCTGCGGGGCGTAGGCCCAGGGCAGCAGGTCGTCGATATTGCTCTGCGGATGTCCGGCAACGATGCGGGTGATGACGTCGGTCAGGTAGGCC
>NZ_JBKFAV010000150.1:0-355 GCF_053345825.1 Methylobacterium sp. C33D | reverse complement strand
GGCCGGGATGCCGGCCCCGCCGAGGGCCGCCGCCAGGGCCTCGGCGGGCCGCTCGACGCCCTCGTCGGTGAGCTGGAACGTGCCCCAGTGGTGGCCGAGGGGCTGCTCGGCGCCGAGCAGGGTGAGGACCTTCACGGCCTCGGCCGGGTCGACGTGCTGCGCCTGCATGAACCAGCGCGGCTCGTAGGCGCCGATCGGCAGCGTCGCGAGGCGCGGCGGCCCGAAGCGGGCCCTCACGTCGGAGAAGAGCGCGCCGCCGCCGAAGCCGGTGTCGCCGACATGGTAGTGCACGCCGCGGGGCGAGGTGATCACGAAGGCGCACCACAGCGCCATCCGCCGATCGTTGACGCCCCGG
>NZ_JBKFAV010000015.1:0-155939 GCF_053345825.1 Methylobacterium sp. C33D | reverse complement strand
CTGATGGGTCAGGCCGGCCATGTTGTAGATCGCGGTGCCGACCGCGTGGGTCGGGCAGCCCATCTCCAGGGACAGCATCCCCACCGTCGAGTTGACGATGACGACGACGCTCGCGGCGGCCCGCATCCAGCGGCCGGTCCTGTTCGTGCCGCCCTCCATGCCGGCGATCGACCTGCTGGTGCGGATGCAGGCCACCCGCACCCACATGGCGCTGGTCATCGACGAGTACGGCGGCACCGACGGGCTGATCTCCATCGAGGATCTGATCGAGGTCGTGGTCGGGGACATCGAGGACGAGCACGACGTCGCCGAGGACAAGTATGTCCAGCGCGTCGAGGGCGAGGGCGAGGTCTTCGTGGCCGACGCGCGCACGCCGCTGGCCGAGGTCTCCGAGGTGACGGGCGTCGACCTCGTCGCGGCCGTCGGCGAGATGGCCGAGGAGATCGACACGCTGGGCGGCATGATCGTGACCCTGGCGGGCCGCGTGCCGTCGCGCGGCGAGCTGATCGCCGGCCCCGGCGACCTCGAGTTCGAGGTGCTCGACGCCGATCCGCGCCGCCTCAAGCGGCTGCGGTTCCACAAGGGCGCGGCGCGCATCGGCAACGTCGTGCCCCTCGCCCTGCCCCCGCCCGCGAACGCTCCGGTCGCCGAGACGCCGCACCCGTGACGGTCGCGGCGTGACGAGCCTGGTGGACGGTTTCGCCCGGTCGACCGCGGCGGCCGGCGCGCCGATGCGCGGTCCGATCCCGGGCCCTATGTCCGATCCGGAGCGGGCGCGCGTGCCCGGCGCGGTGCTGGCGATCGCGCGCCTGACCGGGTGGCGCCGCCTCGGGCTGGCGTGGCTCGCGGGCGCCCTCGGCGCGCTGGCCATGCCGCCCTACGGACTCCTGCCGGCCCTCGCGGTCTCCCTGACGGTCGCGGTCTGGCTGCAGGACGGGGCCGCGGCCGACCGGACGACCCTCCGGCGTTTCGCGCCCTGCTTCCTGATCGGCTGGGCCTGGGGATTCGGCTACCTCACGGCCGGCCTCTGGTGGCTGGGACAGGCCTTCCTGGTCGAGGCCGACGAGTTCCTCTGGGCCCTGCCGCTCGGCGTGATCGGCCTGCCCTTCGTCCTCGGACTCTTCTACGGCGCCGGTTTCGGCGCGGCGGGCCAGCTCTGGAGCCGCGGCGCGGCGCGGGTCGCCGCCCTCGCCTTCGGGCTCGGCGCGGCCGACTGGCTGCGCGGCCACCTGTTCACGGGTTTCCCCTGGAACACCCTCGGGATGGCGCTGGCCCAGAACCTCTGGCTGATGCAGTGGGCGGCGGTGATCGGGCTCTACGGCCTGGGCATCCTGGCGGTGCTGGTCTGCGCGGCGCCCGCGACGCTCGCCACGGGCGCGAACCCGCGCGCCCGGTTCGGGCCGAGCGCGGCCGCCGCCATCGTGCTCGCCGGCCTGGCGCTGTACGGGGCCGAGCGGCTCGGGCCGCCCGACCCGGTGGTGGCCGGTGTCCGGCTGCGGCTCGTCCAGCCCAACCTGCCGCAGGACGCCAAGTTCAGGCCGGAGAACCGGGCCGACATCGTCGACCGCTACATCGAGCTGAGCCAGCGCCCGACGGAGGCCGGCGCGCCGGAGCCGACCCACATCGTCTGGCCGGAATCCGCCTTCCCGTTCCTGATCCAGCGCGATCCCGACGCCCTCGCCAAGGTGGCGGCCGGCCTCAAGCCCGGGCAGCACCTGATCACCGGGGCGGCCCGGGCCGAGGAGCCGCTGCCGGGCGAGCGCCTGCGCTTCTACAACGCCGTCCTGGTGATCGGCCCGGACGGCCGGATCTCCGACAGCTACGACAAGGTCCACCTCGTCCCGTTCGGGGAATACCTTCCCGCTCCCCTCGACGCCGCGCTGCGGGCCGTGGGCTTGCGCCAGTTCGTGGCGATCCCCGGCGGATTCTCGGCCGGAACGCTCGCGGCGCAGCGCGTCCTGACGGTGCCGGGCCTGCCGCCGGTCGCCGCGACCATCTGCTACGAGGCGATCTTCCCCGGCGCGATCCTGCCCGCGGGCCGCGCCGCCCCGGCGCCGCGGCCGCCGGGACTGATCCTGAACGTGACCAACGACGCGTGGTTCGGCGACACGCCGGGGCCGCGCCAGCACCTCGCGCAGGCGCGCCTGCGCGCCGTCGAGGAGGGGCTGCCGCTCGTGCGCGACGCCAATACCGGGATCTCCGCGGTGATCGACCCGCACGGCCGCGTCGTCGCCCGCACGGCGCTCGATACCGAGACCTGGCTCGACGCGGACCTGCCCGCCCGCATCGTCGGCGGCACGCTCTACGGCCAGTTCGGCGACGCCGCCTTCGCGCTGATGCTGGCGGCCTGCCTCGGCGGGGCCGTGATCGCGCGGCGGCCGTGAGTTCGGACAGGGCGACCGCGAACCGGTTCCTGCTCGGCCTCGCGCTGATGCTGGTCGCGTTCAACCTGCGCCCGGCGCTCAGCACGGTCGGCCCCCTGCTGGCGACGATCCGGGACGGCACGGGTCTCGGTGCCGGCGGCGCCGCCATCCTCACGACGCTGCCGGTCCTGTGCCTCGGCATCGCCTGCGCGCTGGCCGCGCCGCTGATCCGCCGGATCGGGCCCGACCTCGCGGTGCTCGCCGGCTCGACGATCCTCGTCGCCGGCCTGACGCTCCGCGGTCTCGGCGGCCTCGTGCCGCTCTTCGCCGGGACGGCGCTGGCGGCCATCGGGATCGGCCTCGACAACGTCCTGCTTCCGGCGCTGGTGAAGCGCGATTTCGCCGGCAACGGCGGCCTGATGACCGGTCTCTACACGATGACCCTGTGCCTCGGCGCGGCCGCGGGCGCCGGGGCGTCGGTGCCGGTGGAGCACGCCCTCGGCGGCGGCTGGCCCTCCGCCCTCGCGGTCTGGTCGCTGCCCGCGCTCGTGGCGGCCTTCGTGTGGATCCCGTTCGCCCGCCGGGCCGCCTCGACCGCCGCGCCCTCCGCCGGGCGGCTGCTGCGCAACCCGCTGGCGTGGTGGGTGACGGGCTTCATGGGTCTGCAATCCTCGCTCGCCTACATCCTGTTCGGCTGGCTGCCGCTCCTGTTGCAGGGCCGCGGGTTGACGCCCCTGAATGCCGGGCTCTACGCCTCGCTGGCGACGCTGGTGCAGGCGCCGGGCGCGCTGCTGGTCGCCATGCTGGCGGCCCGCGCCCGCGACCAGCGCGCCTGGATCGTCGTGATTCCCGGCCTGACCGCCGCCGCCTTCGTGGTCCTCGCCTTCGGGGCGGAGTCCCTGCGGATCCCCGCCGCCTGCGCGCTGGGCTTCGGGATCGGCGGCTGCTTCGGGCTGGGCCTGACGCTGATCGTGCTGCGCGCCGCGGACGCGGCGAGCGCCGCAGGCCTCTCGGCCATGGCGCAGGGCATCGGCTACACCTGCGCCGCGCTGGGACCGCTGGTCTTCGGCCTCGCCCACGAGGCCACCGGAGGATGGGCCGTGCCGGGCGCCCTGTTCGTCGGCATCACCGTCGCGGCGATCCTGATCGGGCTGGCCGCCGGACGTGACCTGAAGGTCAGCGCGGCCGATCAGCCGCCGACCGCGCTCCAGCCGGCGAACCCGGCCAGCGGTTCCTGATCGTAGCGGGCCATCAGGTCGATCATCGCGGCCGCGTCGCCGAGCCGGCCCTCCGCGGCGAGCCGGGCCAGACCCTCGAAGAATCCCTCGCGGCCGAGCGCCGGCGCGAAGCTCAGCGTGACGCGCACCGGCCGGTCGCCGCGGTTGGCGAAGGCGTGCGCGACGCCGGGCGGGATCAGCGCGAAGTCGCCCGGTCCGAGATCGTGATCCGCGCCGTCGACGTGGAGCGCGAGCCGGCCCGCCTCGACCGAGAACGTCTCGGTCAGCCGGGCGTGGCGGTGCAGTCCCGCGCCCGGCGTCCGGGGATCCATCGCGACCCGGTAGATGCCGAGGCCGTCGCCGGTCTCGTCGCTGCGCGCCAGATAGGAGACCCGCATGCCGCCGATGACGGCGTCCGGGCCGGGCCCGCGGTGCACGACACTCGCCATCGCCGCCTCCGTCCGTTCCGTAAACGAGAACCCCGCGCGGCCGGGTGACCGCGCGGGGCTGTGTCGTCGAGCGCGCGCGAGGCTTACTCGGCGGCGACCCGGTGCGCCTGCGAGCCGTCGGTCAGGGTCTCCGACTGTAGGCGCTTGCCCGGCGCGGCGCGGCCCGGCAGCGGCGGCAGGGCCTTGGCCTTCTCCAGGTCGATCCCGGCGCCCTCGGCGACGCGGCGGCCGTAATCCGCGTCGGCGTGCCAGAAGTGCCAGACCATCCGCAGCTGGATCGGCTCGGGGCACTGCTTCATGTCGGCCACGAGGTTGGCGATCAGGTCGTCGCGCTCCCAGTCCGCGAACGAGCGGTAGCGCACGCCGGCCTGGGTGTAGTCGTCCTCGGTCCGCGAGGTCTGGTAGCGGCCGAGATTGCCCTGGACCGGCTGGTGGTAGTCCTTGGCGGGCTTGGGCGCCTCCTGCAGGCCCTCGGCCAGCGTCGAGGGTTCGTAGTTGATGTGCTTGTTCGGGCCGGTGCCGTCGACCGCGTAGGCCATCTGGCCGTCGCGCTGATTCGAGAAGACCTTCACGCCGGGCTGGGGCGCGTTGATCGGCAGCTGCAGGTAGTTGGCGCCGACGCGGTAGCGCTGCGTGTCCGAGTAGGACAGCGTCCGGCCCTGGAGCATCTTGTCGTCCGAGAAGTCGATGCCGTCGACCAGCACGCCGGTGCCGAAGGCCGACTGCTCGACCTCGGCGAAGAAGTTGTCCGGCACGCGGTCGAGCACCATCCGGCCGCAGGGCAGCAGCGGGAACTGATCGACCGGCCACAGCTTCGTGTCGTCCAGCGGGTCGAACGACAGGTGGTCGTTCGGGCCGTCCGGCATGATCTGCACGGCGAACTCCCACTCGGGGAAATTGCCGGCCTTGATGTTGTCGTACAGGTCGCGGGTCGCGTGGCCGACATCCTTGGCCTGGATCTCGGAAGCCTGCTGCGAGGTCAGGTTCCGGACGCCCTGCTTGGGGATCCAGTGGAACTTGCAGAGCACCGCCTCGCCCTGGTCGTTGACCAGCTTGTAGGTGTTGACGCCCGAGCCCTCCATCTCGCGGTAATTCGCCGGGATGCCCCAGGGCGACTTCAGGTGCGTCACCATGTGGATCGACTCGGGGTGCTGCGCCACGAAGTCGAAGAAGCGCCACGCCTCCTGGCGGTTCGTCACCGGGTCCGGCTTGAACGCGTGGATCATGTCGGGGAACTTGATCGCGTCGCGGATGAAGAAGACCTTGAGGTTGTTGCCCACGAGGTCCCAGTTGCCGTCGACGGTCTTGAACTTGACCGCGAAGCCGCGCGGGTCGCGCTCGGTCTCCGGGCTCTCCTTGGCGCCGGCGACCGTCGAGAAGCGTACGAACATTGGCGTCTTCACGCCGGTCTCGTTCAGCACGCGGGCGCGGGTGTACTTGGAGGCCGGCTCGTCGCCGATCTTGCCGTAGGCCTCGAACCAGCCGTGGGCGCCGGCGCCGCGGGCGTGGACGACGCGCTCGGGGATCCGCTCGCGGTCGAAATGCGTGATCTTCTCGATGAACTGGTAGTTCTCGAGCGTCGCGGGGCCGCGCTCACCGACGGTGCGGGTGCTCTGATTGTCGCGGACCGGATGGCCCTGGCGGGTCGTCAGGATCGGGCGTTGATCGCTCATGCGTACCGTCTCTCCGTTCTGCGAAGGCTCTCGGTGGACAGCGAGGTCAGCCTGGAACCGTTCTGGTGAGGGGTTATGACCGCGGCATGACCCCGAGGCAAATGCATCGTCACAAAGGTTCTGATAGACGCAGCCTATGAACTTGGCCGGCCTGTCGCTCCGCGATCTCGAGTACGTCGTCGCCGTCGCCGACGAGGGGCATTTCGGCCGCGCCGCCGAGCGCTGCAACGTCAGCCAGCCGACGCTGAGCGTGCAGGTCCGCAAGCTGGAAACCGCGCTCGGCCTGACTTTGTTCGAGCGGTCGAACCGGCGGATCCTGCTCACCGAGGCGGGGCAGGCCATCGTCCGGCAGGCGCGGGTCGTCCTTGCGGAGGCGCAGCGGCTCCTGGCGCTGGCCAGCGAGGGCCGCGGCTCACCGCTCACCGGGCGCCTCGTGCTGGCGGCGATCCAGACCCTCGGTCCCTACTTCTTCCCGCTGGTGCTGCGGCCCCTGCGCGAGCAGTACCCGCTCCTGATGCTCTCGCTGTCGGAATCGCGCACGGCCGACATCGTGGAGGGTCTGCGCGACGGCCGCATCGACGCGGCCCTGGTCTCGTTGCCCCTGCCGTCGCAGGGGCTCGCGGTCTCGCCGCTGTTCGTCGAGCCGTTCTGGCTCGCCTGCCCGGTCGAGCACGCCCTCGCCCGGGGCGGCGCGCTCTCCGCCAACGAGATCGCGGGGCCGGACCTGCTGCTGCTCGACGAGGGGAATTGCCTGCGCGACCAGACGATCGCGGCCTGCGGCGCCGGCTCCTCGGTCGGCCGCCACGCCACCAGCCTGGAGACGCTCCGCTCCATGGTGGCGGCGGGCGCCGGCTACACGCTGCTCCCGGCCCTGGCGGTGCCGGCGAACCCCGATCCCACCGGCCTGACGGTCACCCGCGCCTTCGACGTCGACGGTCCGGGGCGGACCATCGCGCTGGTCTGGCGGGCGAGCGACCCCCGGTCCGCCGGGCTCGCGAGTCTGGCCGCCTTCTTCCGCGCGCACGCGCCGGCGGGCACGGCGGCCTGCCGCGACGGTGAGGCCGTCGCCTGAGCCGCCGCGGCCGCCCGCCTTGAGCGGTCGTGAATAGGAAGGCGGGCCGCAACGGGGCTATGAGGGCCGGTGACGACAGGGAGCGGCTCGATGCGGCGCACGATGGTCTGGGTCGCACTGGCGCTGCTGGTGCCCGCGGGGGCCCGCGCCGAGCCGAAGGACAGCTTCGCCCGGATCGACCAGATCAACCGCGCCTCCCTGGTGATGACGGTCGAGACCGGCATCGTGCCGCGGGCGCTGGGCGCGACCGTCGCCCGCGCCCTCGACCAGGTCGCCGCCGACGCCGCCAAGCCGGGTGCCGAGCGGCCGGACGACTACCTGCGGATCGAGCCGCTGATCACCGCCATCGCGGGGGCCGACGCCACCCGGATGCATTCCGGGCGCAGCCGCCAGGACATCATCCCGACGGTGCTGAAGCTCGAGCAGCGCGATCGCCTCCTGAACCTCGCCAAGGCGCTCGACGAGACCCGGGCGGCGCTGCTGGCGGTGGCCGAGCGCGAGGCCGACACGATCGTCCCGGCCTACACCAACGGGGTCCAGGCCCAGCCGACGACGCTCGGCCACGTCTACCTGGGCTACGCGGCCGCCCTCGCCCGCGACGCCGACCGCCTCCGTGAGACCTGGGCGCGGCTGAACCTGTCGCCCCTGGGCGCGGCTGCCCTGGGCACGTCGAGCTTCCCGGTGGATCGGAACCGGCTCGCGGCGCTGCTCGGCTTCGACGCGCCGGTGGAGAACAGCTACGATTCCGGTCAGCTCGCCCCGATGGACATGGGGCTCGAGCTGACCGGGCTCGCGGCCAATCTCGCGACCACGGCCGGCAGCTTCGCCCAGGACCTCTACGCGCAGTACCACCAGACCCGGCCCTGGATCCTGCTGCGGGAGGGCGCGCTGACCGGGCCGAGCAGCATCATGCCGCAGAAGCGCAACCCCGTCGCGCTCTACAGCCTGCGCATGAAGGCCAGCGACGTCGTGGGGGCCGCCCAGGCCTTCGTCATCATGGCGCACAACGTCGATTCCGGCATGCCGGACTACAAGCGCAACCAGGCCGAGCCGCCGGGGCGGACCCTGGCCGAGGCCGCCGAGATGTGCCGGCGCTGGACGCGCGTCCTCGACGGGCTGGTCGTGGACCGGGCGCGCGCCGCCGACGAGGTCGCGGCGGACTATTCCACCACCACCGAGCTCGCCGACACGCTCCAGCGCGAGGCCGACGTGCCGTTCCGGCTCGGCCACTACTTCGCGTCCGAGCTCGTGAGCTACGGCCGCAGCCACGACCTGCGCCCGGCCGACCTGCCCTTCCCGGAGGTGCGGCGCATCTACGCCGAGGCCGCGGCCGGGTCGGGGCTGAAGCCGGATCTGCCCCTCGACGAGACCCGCTTCCGGGCGGCGCTGTCGGCCCGCGGCATGATCGACGCCGCGAAGGGTCTCGGCGGCCCGCAGCCCGCCGAGGTCCGGCGGATGCTGGCCGCCGCGCAGGCCCGGCTGCGGACCGACCGCGCCTGGCTCGACGCCCGCCGCGAGGGCCTGGCCGACGCCCGGACGCGCCTCGACACCGCCTTCGCGGCCCTGACGCGCGAGCCCTGACTTCGGCGCGGGGGGGCCGTGCCGAAACTCTGCCGTGACAGGGCCAATATTGCGGTATAGCGCGCGCCTGACGCCTGCCGGCTGAAGCGGGCCGCTCCCGATCGGTCGCCTTGCCCCCTCTCCGCACCCTCGGCCTCTGGGCCGCCCTCGCCGCCGCGTCCGCGGCCGTGTCGTACGGCCTGATGCAGGCGCAGTTCCCGGCCGCCCTGCTGCTCGGGCCGATGATCGCGGCCATCGCCTTCGGCGTCGGCGGCTCGCGCCTGCGGGTCCCGCGGGCCGCGTTCCAGGCCTCGCAGGCGGCGATCGGCTGCCTCGTCGCGCACGCCGTCACCGGGCAGATCGCCCAGACCCTGCTGGAGGACGGGCCGCTCATCGTCGCCGTCGTCCTGGTCACCGTCGCGGTCAGCGGCCTGGTCGGCTGGATCCTGACCCGCCTGCGCGTGCTGCCCGGGACCACCGCGGCCTGGGGATCGTCCCCCGGCGGCGCCTCCGCCATGGTGGCGATGGCCGAGGATTTCGGCGCCGATCCGCGCCTCGTCGCCTTCATGCAGTACGTGCGCGTCGCCGCCGTGGTGTTCTCGGCCTCGCTGGCGGCCCGCTTCCTGATGGAGACGCCGGTGCCGGGCGCGTCGGCCGGCGTCGGCGAGGTCACCGGCCCGCTCTCGCTGCTCGCGACGCTCGCGGTCGCCGTCGTGGGCGCGGGCGCGGCGCTCGCCCTGCGGGTGCCGGCCGGCGCGCAGATCGGGCCGATGGTGCTGGGCAGCCTGCTCCACGCCACCGGGCTCGTGCGCATGGCGCTGCCGGTCCCGCTCCTCGAACTCGCCTACGCCTGCATCGGCATCTACGTGGGCCTGCGCTTCACCCGGGAGACGCTGCGCCTGACCTTCACCGCCCTGCCGGGCATCCTGGCGGCGACCTTCTCGGTCATCGCCCTCTGCGCGGCCTGGGGCTGGGGACTGACCCTGCTGCTGCCCATCGACCTGCTCACCGCGGTCCTCGCCACGAGCCCCGGCGGGCTCGACTCGGTGGCGATCATCGCGGTCGGCTCGAAGGCGGACGTCTCGTTCGTCCTGGCCGTCCAGACTCTGCGCCTGTTCGTGGTGCTGCTGACCGGCCCGCTCCTCGCCAAGTGGATCAGCCGGTCGGTGCCGGAGGCCGCCATCCGATGAACGCCCTGGTCCTCGCCTTCCTCAACTCCTGGCGCGGCCTGCGTCACGGCGCCCGCACCGAGCGGGCCGTCCGGCAGGAGCTCGTGCTCCTGGCGCTCGGGATCCCGGTCGCGCTGTTCCTCGGCGCGACGCTCTGGGTGCGCGTCGCCCTGATGGTCAGCCTCCTGCTCATGCTGGCCGCGGAGTTCCTGAACACCGCCGTCGAGAAGCTCTGCGACCACGTCCATCCGGGTCATCACCCGATGATCGGGACCGTGAAGGACCTCGCCTCCGCCGGCACGTTCATGGCGCAGATGGCGGCGCTGCTCGTCTGGGTGGCGGCGCTGGTCGACCGCCTCGGCTGACCTGCCGCGCGCGGGGCGCGCTCGCATCCGCGGGCCGGAGGGTCTATCTGGCCGGCATTGCCCCGCGCATCGGCCGAGACTGCACACCGTGACGGACTACATCCGCAAGATCCTCACTGCCCGCGTCTACGACGTGGCGATCGAGAGCCCCCTCGATCCGATGCCGCGCCTGACGCAGCGGCTCGGCCGGCCGGTCCTGCTCAAGCGCGAGGATCTCCAGCCGGTCTTCTCGTTCAAGCTGCGCGGCGCCTACAACAAGATGTCGGGCCTGCTGCCCGATCAGATCGCCCGCGGCGTCGTCTGCGCCTCGGCGGGCAACCACGCGCAGGGCGTCGCGCTCGCCGCCGCCAAGCTCGGCGCGCGGGCCGTGATCGTGATGCCGCGCACCACCCCCTCGATCAAGGTCGATGCCTGCCGGGCCCGCGGGGCCGAGGTCGTGCTCCACGGCGACGCCTTCGACGAGGCGCTGGCGCAGGCCAAGATCCTCGAGGCCGAGGAGGGTCTGACCTTCCTGCACCCCTTCGACGATCCGGACGTGATCGCCGGCCAGGGCACCATCGGCAAGGAGATCCTGGAGCAGCACACCGGCCCGATCGAGGCGATCTTCGTCCCGGTGGGCGGCGGCGGGCTGGCCGCCGGCATCGCCACCTTCGTGAAGTACCTGCGGCCGGGCACCAAGGTCATCGGTGTCGAGCCCGAGGACGCGGCCTGCATGGCCGCGGCGCTCGCGGCCGACACCCGGGTCAGCCTGCCGACCGTCGGCCTGTTCGCCGACGGCGTCGCCGTGCGGCAGGCCGGCGAGGAGACCTTCCGGCTCTGCCGCGAGCACCTCGACGGGGTGATCACCGTGGACACCGACGCCATGTGCGCCGCGGTCAAGGACATCTTCGACGACACCCGCGCGGTGTCCGAGCCGTCCGGGGCTCTGAGCCTCGCCGGCGCCAAGCTCTACGCCGAGCGCGAGGGCGGCGACGGCACGCTGATCGCCATCTCGTCGGGCGCGAACCTGAACTTCGACCGCCTGCGTCACATCGCCGAGCGCGCCGAGATCGGCGAGCAGCGGGAGGTCCTGATCGGCGTGACCATCCCGGAACGTCCCGGCGCCTACCGGGCCTTCATCCAGGCGCTCGGCCCGCGCGCCGTCACCGAGTTCAACTACCGCCACGCGCCGGGCTCCGAGGCTCAGATCTTCGTGGGCATCAACGTCGGCGGCGGCAAGCGCGAGAAGCAGGCGCTGATCGGCTCCCTGCGCGAGGCCGGCTACCGCGTCCTCGACATGAGCGACAACGAGATGGCCAAGGTCCACGTCCGCTACATGGTCGGCGGGCGGGCCGTGGGTGTCGCGCACGAGCGGCTGTTCCGCTTCCAGTTCCCGGAGCGGCCGGGCGCGCTGATGAAGTTCCTGGAGGCGCTGGGCCCGGACTTCGACATCACGCTGTTCCACTACCGCAACCACGGCGCCGATTACGGCCGGGTGCTCGCCGGGATCGCGGTCCCGCCGGCCGAGCGCGCCCGCTTCGACGCCGTCATCGAGGCGCTCGGCTACCCGGCCACCGACGAGACCGAGAACCCGGCCTACCGCCTGTTCCTCGACGGCGAGGGCGCCGGGGCGCTCTGAGCCCCGGCGGCGGCCCGCCCCGCCTCACCCGCCGTCAGCTCTCCGCCACGTCGACGGCGGTGACGTCCGGCATCGCCCGCAGCTTCGCCGCGATGGTCTCGAAGCTCGTCCGCGACAGGCGCACGAACGTGATGGTGACCTCGTCGTGGTCCGGGTCGGGGCCCGGATGGACCGTGAAGGTCCGCACGCGCGAGGCCCGCTCGCCGGTCGCCGCCTGGAGGGTGTCGATCGACATGGTGCCCCGTCGGGCAGTCAGCCGCAGCGTCTGGGCGCGCATCCGGTCGCGCCAGCGCTCCTCGAAGGGCTTCACGCCGGCCAGGATGCCGACGATGAGCGCGGTCGCGGCCAGCGCCGGAACGTAGAGGCCGCTGCCGATCGCCAGCCCGATCGCCGCCACGCCCCAGAGGCTCGCCGCCGTGGTCAGGCCCTTCACCACCTCGCCGCGCAGCAGGATCGTCCCCGCGCCGAGAAAACCGATGCCGGAGACCACCTGCGCGGCGATGCGCGACGGATCGAGCACGACGTGCTCGGCGCCCAGCACGTCGGCGAAGCCGAAGGCCGAGACCAGCATGATGAGGCAGGAGCCGACGCAGACCAGCATGTGGGTCCGCAGGCCGGCCGCCCAGAGCAGCCGCTCGCGCTCCAGGCCGATCACGCTGCCGAACAGGCCCGCCAGCGCCAGCCGGGCCACCATCTCGCCGTTGCCGATCAGAGCCGCCTCCGTGCCTCCGCCCCGTGCGGATGGCCCGGATCCTTGCGGCTTTGCCGCGGGCGGATCAAGCGATCCCGAGGGCCGCCTTCTCGACCTCGTAGGCGGCCCGCACGGCGGCGGCGCCGTAGGCGCGCTCCAGGCGCCGCACGGTGAAATGCGCCCGCGCGGTCGACTGGAAGTGGTTCATGAAGGCGGTGTTGACCGCCGCGCCGCCGAAGGCGCCGAGGATCGGCACCGCCTGCGCGGCGACCTTCTGGGAGACCACGAGGCCGAAGCGCGCGGCGATCTGGGCGGTGAAGCGGATCAGCGCCGGGGCCGACTGGTCGAGGAGCGTCTTGCTCCCGGCGTAGCGGGCCGCCTCCGACAGCGTCTTGGCCAGGGCGGCGCGGACCGCGAAGTAGCCGCTCTCGGTGAGCGCCGAGCCCGCCTCGGTCTCCGCCATGGCCCGGCCGCCGAGGGCGAAGACCTGCACGCAGGCGAGCGCGCCCTCGGGCGTCTCCAGATCCTCCCCCTCCTCCCGGGCGATCTCGGCGATCGAGCGCAGCATCAGCGTGGTCGAGACCGGCAGTTCGACCGCCACCGTGGCGAGCCCGAACGCGCCGCCGACCGCGCCCGAGAGCGCCGCCATCGCCTTGTGCTTGGCGTCGCCCGAGCCGAGCAGCCGCGCGAGACGACCCTCGGCCTTCGCGGCGACGCCGCCGAACCCCTCGCCCTCGGCCGGGACGAGTTCCTTGCGCGGCAGCGTCGCCAGGGCGACCCGCAGCGCCCCGCGCATGGCCACCTCGGTGCTGCGGCTCACCGCCTCGGTGACCGGGGCCGGCAGCGACCGGCCGATGATGTCGAGGGGCGCGCCGGCCGCCGCGGAGAGCCGCGCCGCGAGGCTCGGTCGCTCCAGCACCTCCACGGCACGGCGCAGGGCGGCGAGGTCCGCGTCGCTCAGCACCGTCTCTGGCGTCTCGGCCGGCAGCGTCTCGCCGGCGCGGGTGAGGTCGCTCGTGCTCATCCGTCGATCCCTGGATCTGTCCCGCTCACGCGGCCCCCGGGGCGCGCGCCGTGGTAGGAAGCTCGGGCCCCGGGATGCGGTTCCCCGGCTCCTGGGCGTCCCGTGCCGGGGCCGCGGCCCTCGCCTGCCCGCTCCGTCGCCCCACCGCGAGGCAGAGCACCAGGACGGGGATTCCCACGAGGGAGGTCATGACGAAGAAGGCCGGATAGCCGATCGCCGCGACCACGAAGCCCGACGAGCCCGCGATCAGCTTGCCCGGCAGCGCGTAGAGCGAGGAGAACAGCGCGTACTGCGTCGCCGCGTAGGCCGGGCTGGTCAGGCTCGACATGTAGGCGATCAGCACGATCCCCGCGAAGGAGCCGCAGAAATTCTCGATCGAGATGGCCACCGTCAGGCGCCAGATCTCGGGCGCACCGGCCGCCAGCCACGCGAAGGCGAGGTGCGAGGATGCCGCCAGGAAGGCGCCGAGCAGCAGCGTCGGGAACAGGCCGAGCCGGGCCAGCGCCCAGCCGCCC
Organism: Methylobacterium sp. C33D; assembly: GCF_053345825.1. Lineage (NCBI taxonomy): Bacteria > Pseudomonadati > Pseudomonadota > Alphaproteobacteria > Hyphomicrobiales > Methylobacteriaceae > Methylobacterium > Methylobacterium sp. C33D. The sequence goes on along the minus strand of NZ_JBKFAV010000015.1, from coordinate 142,223 downwards.
GCGAAGCCGCCCGCGATGCCGACCCAGATGCCGTAGAGCTTGGTGACGGTGGCGATCTCCTTCAGGTCGAAGCCCAGCGTCCGGTAGAGCGGGCTCGCCATCACGCCGGACAGGAAGTCGGGCAGCCGGAACAGGGCGACGAGCAGGAGGATGCCCCAGAGCGCGCCGCCGAAGCGGCCGTGCAGCTCGGTGAGCGGCTCCAGGATGGCGCGGCGCATCGACCAGAACCGGGACCGGGCGGGCGTCTCGTCCCGGGCCGCGCGCGGTGCGTCGAAGGCCGGGGCCAGCAGGGCGGCGATCATCCCGACCAGCATGAGCGCGGCCATGATCAGGTAGGCCAGCGTCCAGCCCCCCGCCGAGGCGATGAACAGCGCGCCCGCGCCGGCGGTGATCAGGCCGAGGCGGTAGCCGAGGTTGGACGTGGCCGCCAGGATGCCCTGGAAGTCGCTGCCGGCGGCGTCGATGCGCCAGCCGTCGATCACGACGTCCTGGCTGGCGGCGCAGAACGCCACCAGGAAGGCGCCGAGACCCAGGAGCGCGAGGTTCGTCTTCGGGTCCGAGAAGGCCATGAGGATCAGGCACAGGGCGACCGCCGCCTGGGTCGTCACCATCCAGGCGCGGCGCCGCCCGAGCCGCGCGCTCAGCACCGGCACGTTCAGGCGGTCGATCGCCGGTGCCCAGAGAAACTTCAGCGAGTAGGGCAGCGCCACGTAGCTGAACAGTCCGATCGCCCGCACGTCGATGTCCGAGAAGGCGAGGCGGAGCGTGAAGGTCCCGAGCACCAGGAGCAGCGGCAGGCCGGACGAGAATCCGAGCGCCAGCATGAGCACGATCCGCGGGTCCTCGACGATGTCGCGGAGCCGGAAGCGACGGATCGCCTGTGGCTGGTTCGCCATGGCATGGAACTCCTGAGCCTTCGTGGCCTTGATCCCGCGAAATCGTGGCAGCCTTACGCCGCACCTGTCTCCGCTGGATCGTGCTGTCTTGCGCCCCAATCTTGGTAGAAGCTTGCTTAACGCGGTGTCCACGTCCCGCGGTCGGAGCGCGATGGTGGCGCCGCCGGACGAACGGGGCCACCGCCTGACCGTGGAATGATGCGTTGAGTGCCCGATCCGAGACCGGTCCGCCCCTCGCGACGCTCGTCGACGCGTTCGCGTCGAGCCCGTCGCCGATGGTCATCACCGATGCCCGCGCCCCCGACAACCCGATCGCCTGGGTCAACGACGCGTTCCTGAGCGCCACGGGCTACGCCGCCGACGAGATCGTCGGGCGCAACTGCCGGATGCTGCAGGGCCCGGCCACCGACCGGTCGACGGTGCAGCGGATCCGCTCGGCGGTCGAGGCCGCCGAGCCGATCTCGGTCGAGCTGCTGAACTATCGCAAGGACGGGTCGTCCTTCTGGAACGCGATGACCATCACCCCAGTGCGCGACGCCGAGGGGCTCGCCTACTTCTACGCCGCGCAGGCGGACATGACCCATGTCCACCAGATGGAAGTGTCGATGCGCGGCACCAACGACGAGCTGGAGCGCCTCGTCGCGGCGCGGACCCAGGACCTGACTTCGGCGCTGGAGCAGAAGACCGCCCTGCTGCACGAGGTCGACCACCGGGTGAAGAACAATCTCCAGGTGATCTCCTCGCTGATGCTCCTGAAGGCCCGGCGCACGCCCGAGGGCGACGCGCGGGACGCGCTCCAGGGCATGGCGGATAGGATCGGCGCGCTGTCGACGGCGCACCGGATGCTCTACTCCGAGGGCGACTGCACGCATTTCAACCTCGGCGACTTCGCGGCCGAGTTCCTGGCCGACATGAATGCCGGCCTGGACCCTGAGCGGCGCCGGGTGGAGGCCGATGTCGAGCCGATCGCCGTGGCCGCCGCGATGGCGGCCCCCCTCGCGCTGATGATCCACGAATTGACGGCCAACGCCCTGCGCCACGCCTTCCCGGGCGAGCGGGAGGGCCGCGTGTCGATCGTCGCCCGCCGCACCGAAGGCGGGATGCACATGACGATCCGCGACGACGGCGTCGGCGTGGCCGCGGCGGCACCGAACCCGGCGGGGTTCGGGCGCAATCTCGTCGAGATGGTCGTCCGGCAGATGCGCGGGACCATCGCGTGGGCGGAGGCCGGTCCGGGCACGACCGTCGAGATCGACATCCCGCTCCAGCAGCCGGCTTGAGAAATCGCCGTGGAGGCTTCAAGCTCGTCGGCCGCGGGGCCGGACAACGGAGAGCGCATGGGGACCGGGAACGCCGCCGCGGACGCCGCGCTCCGCATCCTCGTGGTCGAGGACGAGGCCCTGATCGCCCTCGAGCTGGAATGCCTGCTGGACGATCTGGGGCACGTCACGGTCGGCGTCGCCGGCAACGCGACGGAGGCCATCGCGATGGGCCGGTCCACGGCGCCCGACGTCGCCCTCGTGGACATCCACCTCGTCGACGGTCCGACCGGGATCGACGTCGCCCGGGCGCTGTCGGCCGACCGGCGCACCACCGTGGTGTTCATGACCGCCAACGCCAAGCGCATCCCGGCCGATTTCGCCGGCGCGATCGGGGTGATCGCCAAGCCCTATTCCGAGCGCGTCGTCGCCAGTACCCTGGACTACGTGGCCGATCGCCGGGCCGGCCGCGACGGACCGGCCTGCCCGGACGGGTTCTCGCCCGCGCCCGTCTGAGGTTCTTCGGGGCGGGCCCCCGGCGCGCGGCCTGCGGGTCTCACCCCTGCCCCGCCCGCTCGCGCTTCAGCCGGTAGAGCGCGTCCAGCGCCTCCCGCGGAGTCAGCGCGTCCGGGTCGATGGCGTCGAGCAGCGCGCCCAGCGGATCCTCCGGCGGCGGCTCCGGCGGCGGGGGGGGCGCGAGGGCTGCGAAGAGCGGCAGGTCGTCGATCCGGGCGCGGGCCGGGCGGCCGCGCTCGGCCTTCTCGAGGCTCTTGAGGATCGCTCCGGCGCGGGTCACGACGCTGGCGGGCAGGCCCGCGAGCCGCGCCACCTGCAGCCCGTAGCTGCGCTCGGCGACGCCCGGAACGACCTCGTGCAGGAACACGACGCCGTCCCGGTGCTCGGCCACCTTCAGGGTGGCGTTCTCCAGCCGCGCCAGCCGGTCGCCCAATGCCGTCAACTCGTGGAAATGCGTGGCGAACAGCGCCCGGCACGCATTGACCTCGTGGAGGTGCTCCAGGCAGGCCCAGGCGATCGACAGGCCGTCGAAGGTCGCGGTGCCGCGGCCGATCTCGTCGAGGATCACCAGGGAGCGCCGGGTCGCCTGGTTGAGGATCGCGGCGGTCTCGACCATCTCGACCATGAAGGTCGACTGCCCCCGGGCGAGGTCGTCGGCGGCGCCGACGCGGGAGAACAGCCGGTCGACCCGGCCGATCCGCGCCTCGGCGGCCGGCACGAAGGCGCCGATCTGGGCGAGCACCGCGATCAGCGCGTTCTGGCGCAGGAAGGTCGACTTGCCGCCCATGTTGGGGCCGGTGATCAGGCGGATCCGGCCGCGCGTGTCGCCGGACAGGTCGCAATCGTTGGCGATGAACGGCTCGCCGGCCCGGCTTAGGGCCGCCTCGACCACCGGGTGACGGCCGCCGACCACGACGAAGCCGAGCGAGTCGTCGACCACGGGACGCCGCCAGTCGAGCTCGACGGCGAGTTCCGCGTGGCTCGCCGCCACGTCGAGCCCGGCCAGCGCCTCGGCCACCGCGGCGACGGGCTCGGCCTGGGCCAGCACGCGGCCGGCGAGGTCGTCGAAGACGGCTGCCTCCAGGGCCAGGGCCCGGTCGGAGGCGCCCGAGATCTTCGATTCCAGCTCGCCCAGCTCGACGCTGGTGAAGCGCATCGCGTCCACCATGGTCTGGCGATGGACGAACTCGCTCTGGAGGCCCTTGAGGCAGGCCTCGCCGACCGATTGCGGGACTTCGATGAAGTAGCCCAGCAGGTTGTTGTGCTTGATCCGCAGGGTCCGGCAGCCTGTCTGCTCGGCGTAGCGCGCCTGCAGCGCCGCGATCACCTTGCGGGAATCCTGTCCGAGGGTCCGGGCCTCGTCGATCTCCGGGTGGTAACCCGCGCGGACGAAACCGCCGTCGCGCCGGCTCAGGGGCAACTCGTCGGCGAGCGCCGCCGCCAGCGTCGCGATGAGCGCAGGGTCGGCCTCGGCCAGATGCTCGGCCAGGCGGGCGAGGTCCGCCGGGAGGTCGGCCGTGGCGGCGAGGCGGGCGCCGAGATCCGCCGCGACCGCGAGGCCGTCGCGGATGGCCGCGAGGTCGCGCGGGCCCGCACGGCCGAGCCCGGTCCGCGAGAGCGCCCGGGCGAGGTCCGGGGCCCGGGCCAGGGCGTCGCGCAGGAAGCCGCGCAGGCGCGCGTCCTCCACCAGGTACGCCACCGCGGCGTGCCGTCGGGCGATGGCGTCGAGGTGGGTCAGCGGGCCCGCGAGGTGCTCGGCGAGCAGCCGCGCCCCGTTCGCCGTCACGGTCCGGTCGATCGTGGCGAGGAGACTCCCGGCGCGCTCCCCCGACAGGGTGCGGGTGAGTTCGAGGTTGGCCCGCGTCGCCGCGTCGATCGCCAGGGTCGAGCCGCCATCCTCGCGGGTCGGGACCGCCAGCGGCGGGCGGGCCGCGAGCTGCGTGCGCGCGATGTAGAGCAGCGCCGCCCCGGCCGCCGCGATCTCGGCCCGGGTGAACTGGCCGAACCCCTCCAGGGTCGAGACACCGTACTGCTCGCGCAGGCGCCGCTCGGCGGCGGCGGGTTCGAGCTCGGCCTGCGCCAGGGGCACGACGGCCGCGCGGCACTCCTGCCAGAGGCGCGCGAGGGCGGGATCGGCGTGGATCGCCTCCGACAGGACGATCTCCCGCGGGTCGTGCCGGGCGATGGCGCCGGACAGGTCGCCGCCCGCGACCTCGCTCAGGGAGAACCGGCCGGTGGAGATGTCCACCGCGGCGAGGCCGTAGGCGACCGCCCCCTCCCCGGTCTTCCGGCGGCCGATGGCCAGGAGGAGGTTGGCGCGGGCCGGGTCGAGGAGCCGGTCCTCTGTGATCGTGCCGGGAGTGACGAGCCGCACGACCTCGCGGCGCACGACGGATTTCGGCCCGCGCTTCTTGGCCTCGGCCGGATCCTCGGTCTGCTCGCACACCGCCACGCGGTGGCCGAGGGCGATGAGGCGGTTGAGATAGTCGTCGGACCGGTCGACTGGCACGCCGCACATCGGGATCTCGCTGCCCGCGTGCTTGCCGCGCTTCGTCAGGACGATGCCGAGGGCCCGGGACGCGATCTCCGCGTCCTCGAAGAACAGCTCGTAGAAGTCGCCCATCCGGTAGAACAGGAGGCAGTCCGGATTGGCGGCCTTGATCTCGATGTACTGCGCCATCATCGGCGTCGCGCCGGCCGGGTCCAGGCCGGGCGTGGGCGTCGTGTCGGCGGCGGTGCGGGTGTCGGTTCGGGCGGCGGTTCGGGCCATGCCGCGTCTTAGCAGAGCCCCGCGGGCGAATCAGGCCGCGGGCGCCGACGCGCCTGGGGAGAAGGCGCCCGGACGGCGCATCGCCGGTGGATGGCGCCCGGATCCGGCACAGCCTGCGCGGGATCCGGACGCGGTTCGGATCTCAGTAGCGCGGGCCGCCCGTGGTGTTGCCGAGCTGCTGCTGGTAGCCCGGCCGCGACGGGTTGCGGGCGTTGGGGTTGCCGTGGTGCCGGGTGTTCATGCGCCGCATCCGGCGCTCGTGCCGGGTCGAGTGGTGACGGTGCATCCGGTGATGATGCATGCGGTGGTGGCGATGCATCGCCACGGTCTCGACCATGTCGGATCCCGCGAGGCCGGGCTGCGCGAGCGCGGGCGCGGCCTGCGACGCGACGGTTCCGGCCAGGAGGCCGCCGAAGACCACACCCGCGGTCAGGAGAGAACGGAAAGACATCGTGGAGTAGCTCCGATCAGCCCTCATGGGCCACCACCAAGTGACAAGTGCTCGGCATGTTCCGGATCGGCGGTGAAAAATAGTACGGGGGTTCCGAGATCTGCCTCGGCCGACGCCGAGTCCGGCGCCTGTTCGGGCGGGCTGGCGCCGAGACTTTCCAAATCGGTCCGTGCACTGAGTATCGGCCTACAACTTCCCCGCGTGGGCCGGCCCGCGTCCCTGCGCCGTGCCGCGGCCGCCCGGCGGCTCGCGGAGGAACGCGCCGAGCTCCGCGTTGACCGCCTCGGGTTCCTCGTGGGCCAGCCAGTGGCTCGCCCGCTCGTACCAGTGGAGCCGGCCGGCATCGCAGAACGCGAGGCTCGCCTCCGCCAGGCCGGGCTGGAGGGCGGTGTCCCGGCGCCCCCAGAGGATCAGTGCCGGCACGCGCACCCGCGGCGGCCGCGCCCGGGGCAGCTGCACCAGGGCCCGGTACCAGTTCAGCATGCCGGTCATCGCGCCGGGTTGGAGCCACGCCGCGACGTAGTGGTCGAGATCGGCCTGCGCGAAGGCGCCCGGACGGCTGGAGCGCGTCAGCGCGCGCCGCAGGGCACGGCAACGATCCGCCGTGAGCAGCCGCTCGGGCAGGCGCGGGAGCTGGAACAGTCCGACATAGGTGCTGCGCAGCCACTGACCCGGATGGTACCGCATGTAGGCGCCGACCACGGCCGGGTGCGGCGCGTTGAGGATCGCCAGCCGGTCGATCCGCTCGGGGTGGCGGCTCGCCACCCACCACGCGACGAGGCCGCCCCAGTCGTGACCGACCAGCCGCACCGTGGGCGCGTTGTAGGCGTCGGCCAGCGCCAGGACGTCGCCGGCCAGCCTGTCGAGGTGGTAAGCGGCGATCCCCGCCGGCTTGTCGCTGAGGCCGTAGCCGCGCTGATCCGGCGCGATGATCCGCAGTCCCTCTTCGGCGAGGGGGCCGATCTGGTGGCGCCAGCCGTACCAGGATTCCGGGAAGCCGTGCAGCAGGATGGTCGGCGGCCCCGTCTCGGGGCCCGCCTCGGCCACGTGCAGGCCGACCTCCGGCAGGGCGATCCGGCGAAACCTCACTCCTGGGACGGTCATCCTCGCGCGCGCTCCGTCATCCCCGGCTGCAGCCTCGGTCGGGAACGCGCGCGTCCGCCGCTCCGATCCGCTCAGAAGCCGAGCGCGGCGCCGTCGCCGGCGTCCGGAGAGAGCTGATCGCGCAGGCGGTCCGGTGCTGTCCGCGTCCAGAGGCACAGCAGCACGAAGGCGGCGCCGTGCAGGAGGGCGTGCGGCGCGGAGTGGTCGGCCGCGACGCGCCGATCCTGCGCGGAGGCGCGCACGGTGTCGGTCGGGGGCGTGGCGAGGTGGGTCATGGCTCCGGTCTCCAGACGAGGTGTTGCACCGGAGATCGTCGCCGTGAGGGCCGGGTTACAGGGCCGCGGGCGCCGCGCGTGCGCCGCCGCACGCGGACATCGCAGCGCACCCGCTCAGCGCACCGGATCGAGCCAGCGCGCGAGGGTGCCGGTCGCGATGCCCGCACGGGTTTCCCGGTAGCCGAGCTCCGCCGCTTCCCGGAAGCGCGACCACGCCCGCAGGTCGATGCCGGAGAGCTGGGGCTTGAGCACCGCGGCCGCGTGGGCCGCCGCCATCAGGCTCTGCGCGTCGCCCGACACGGTGGCGGCGCGCAGCAGCAGCGGCGCCAGTCCCGGCATCGCCAGCGGCGAGCCGATGAGCTTGCGCATGAGCCGGCCGCTCCAGCCGCGCCGCGGCATGTCCTGGAACGCCCGGTCCGTCCCGACATCGACGGCCAGGACCGGACCGCGCTCCAGGCCGGCGGCGACGTCGGCCGGGAGGTTGTTCATCATGCCGCCGTCGACCAGGACGCCCTCGTCGCACAGCACGGGCGGCAGGAGGCCCGGGATCGCGATGCTGGCGCGCAGGGCCTTCGGCAGGTCGCCCGAGCGGTGCACCATGGTCTCGCCGGTCGTCAGGTTCGACGAGACGCAGAAGAACGGCAGCCAGAGGTCCTCGATGCGCACGCCGCCGTAGCGCGCCGCGAGGCCGGCATCCACCTTGGCGCCGCGGGTCAGCGCGTGCAGCGGCAGCGTGTAGTCGTTGATCGGGTTGCTGGTGGCGAAGAACGCCTCGATCTGGGCCTGGATCTCCGCGACGCTCCAGCCCATGGCGAGGCTCGCCGCGATGATCGCGCCCATGCTGGTGCCGCCGACGAAGTCCGGCGTGCAGGAGGCCTCGTCGAGGGCCTTGAGCACGCCGAGATGGGCGAGGCCCCGCGCCCCGCCGCCGCCGAGGACGAGGCCGCGCGCCGATCCGCTGGCGAGCCGCGCGAGGCGATGCAGGTCGGCCCGGTCGCCGTCCCGGACCTGGATGCGCAGCGCCGCCGGCAGCGCGGCGACCTCCGGGTGAAGGGCCCTCGGGCGCCGGGCCGCGGGGTCCTGGCGCACGACGAGGTCCATGCGGATCCAGTCGGAGCGCACCCGGTCGAGATAGGCGGCCGCGCCCGGCCGCGGCGGCGCGCCGGGCTCAGCCAGCAGCAGGACGTGGTCGCCCCGCCGCTGGCTCTGCCGGCACCAGGGGCAGTCGATGTCGTGCGCCGCGAAGATCGTGCGCGCGTGGTCGCCCTCGAAGGCCTGGAACCATGCCTCGTCAGCCCCCTCCGGCCAGTCGGTCAGGCAGCCGGTCTCCCCGGGCAGCAGGGCGTCGAAGGCGGCGGCGAGCTGCCGCGCCACCCGCGCCGGATCCGGCCCCTCCGTCACCGCCATGATCGTGAAGATCCGCGGCGCGTGGTGGACCGAGTGGCCGTCGTAGATCGCCCGCAGGCGGTCGGCGAGCATCCGGGCGAAGTAGAGGAGCGTGTGCGGGTGCTCGGCGATCACCGCCTCGAAGGCGTCGCGGGTGAGCCGCAGGAGATGCGAATCGCGCAGCGCCATCACGGTCGCCGCCCGCGGGGCGTCCGACAGCAGGGCCATCTCGCCGAAGGTCTCGGGCGGCCGCAGGCGCGCGATCCGGGTCGGCCGCCCGGCATGGTCGCGGGCCGAGACGCCGACCGCGCCGGAGACCAGCGTGTACAGGGCGTCCCCGGTCTCGCCCTGCTCGAACAGGGTCCGGCCGCCCGGCACCGCCACCGGCACCATCCGGGCCCGCACGGCCGCGACCGCCGGCGCGTCGAGCCCGGCGAGGAACGGGATCTCGGGTGCGCTCACGCCGGGACCGCCGCGCCGCTCGTCCACCGCAGGCCTGCCGACGAACCCTGCCCCATCGTCCCGTTCCCGTCCCCGCGTCTTTCAGCCCACCATAGCGCATGGCGGGCGCCCGCACGCCCCGTGACCGCGGCCCGCATCTGAAACGCCGGTGCCTTCGCGCGGCGGCGCCCATCCGCTACAGGCGGGGCAACACCGGAACCGGGAGGAACGCATGTCGGGGCTTGAGCGGATCGCGATCGTGACCGGGGCCGGGACGGGTGTCGGCAAGGCCGCCGCCCTCGCGCTCGCGGATGCCGGATGGCGCGTTGTCCTCTCCGGGCGGCGTCAGGCCCCCCTCGACGAGGTCGCCGCGCGGATCGGACACGGGGCCCTGGCGGTCCCCACCGACGTGACCGATCCCGACTCGATCGCCGCCCTGTTCGCGCGCACCAAGGCGGAGTTCGGCCGGCTCGACCTGCTGTTCAACAATGCCGGGATCGGCGCTCCGGCAGTCCCGCTGGAGGACCTGCCCCTCGAGACCTGGCGGCAGGTGGTCGACACCAACCTCACGGCGCTGTTCCTGTGCACGCAGCACGCGTTCCGGATCATGCGCGACCAGGACCCCCGCGGCGGCCGGATCATCAACAACGGCTCGATCTCGGCCCACGCGCCCCGTCCGAACTCCATCGCCTACACGGCGACCAAGCACGCCGTGACCGGGCTGACCAAGGCGACCTCCCTCGACGGGCGGGCCTACGACATCGCCTGCGGCCAGATCGATATCGGCAACGCCGACACGCCCATGGGCGGCAAGATGAAGGCCGGCGTCCCGCAGGCGGACGGCTCCCTGCGGGCCGAGGCCGTGATGGATCCGGACCATGTCGGCCAGGCCGTGCTGTCCATGGCGAGCCTGCCGCTGGAGGCCAACGTCCAGTTCATGACCATCATGGCCACCAAGATGCCGTTCGTCGGCCGCGGCTGAGCCGCCTCGGTTTCCGCGGCCGCGCGGCGACGCCGCACCGACGCGGCCCGGCGGAGCGGACGCGCGATCCGGCCTGCCCTGATCCGATCGCGCGGCCCGGTCGGCGCCGCCGTGCGATCGAACCGTTGCGCGCCGCAGCGCCCCCGACCGCGTCGCGCCGACCGGCGATCGAGCCCGGACCTGAACCCGCGGCGCGCCCTACGCACACCTGAGGCCGCGCTTCGCGACGGCGCGCCGCGCGGGCCGATTGACGGCCCGTTCTATAACTCATACAAATCGAACGCCCGAGCTTCCCACGGTACGGGCTTGGCCCCCGGAGAGGCTGCCGGCGGCGCCCGAATCGCGCCTCTGCGAGCCGACTCGGCCAAGCTTGCCGGATCGACCCCGGCAGGGATCTTCGCGTGGGCAGTGGATGGAGATCGGGTATAAACCGGGTCAGTCAGGAACGATTTTCGAAGTTAAAAATAGTCAGTCAACAACAACAGAAACATGGACCCGCTTCGATGCAAGTCGAAGTGTGGCTATGAATCGATAGGGGGGCTTATGATCGCCGGGCATACGGTTCTCAAATACATCCTGAGCCTGTCGCTCTTCGGCGCGTCCGCCGTCACGTCGGCGCAGGCGGCGAGCGGGGACCCGATCGGGGTCGCCATGCCGACCAAGTCGTCGCAGCGCTGGATCGACGACGGCAACAACATCGTCAGGCTTCTGAAGGCCAAGGGCTACAGGCCGGATCTGCAATACGCGGACGACGACATCCCGACGCAGCTCGCCCAGATCGAGAACATGCTCACGACGGGCGTGAAGATCCTGGTCATCGCCTCCATCGACGGCACGACGCTCAGCGATGTGCTGTCGAAGGCGCGCGAGCGCGGCGTCAGGGTGATCGCCTACGATCGGCTGATCAGAGGCACGCCGAACGTCGATTACTACGCCACCTTCGACAACTATAAGGTCGGCGTGCAGCAGGCGACATCCATCGTCGACGCCCTCGGCCTGCGCGACGGCAAGGGACCCTTCAACATCGAGCTGTTCGGCGGTTCACCCGACGACAATAACGCATACTTTTTCTACGACGGCGCCCTGTCGGTGCTGAAGCCGTTCATCGACGCGAAGAAGCTCGTGGTCCGCTCGGGCCAGTTCGGCATGGACAAGGTGTCCACCCTGCGCTGGGACCCGGCGACCGCCCAGGCGCGGATGGATAACCTGCTCTCGGCCTATTACGGCAACGCCCATCTCGACGCCGTGCTCTCGCCCTATGATGGGATCTCGACGGCGATCCTCTCGTCGGTGAAGAGCGTCGGCTACGGCTCCGGCGGCGTGAAGCTGCCGGTGGTCAGCGGCCAGGATGCCGAGCTGCAATCGGTCAAGTCGATCATCGCCGGAGAGCAGACGGCGACCGTCTTCAAGGACACCCGGGACCTGGCCAAGGTGACGGTGGCGATGATCGACGCCATCGAGGCAGGCCGGGAGCCCGAGGTCAACGACGCGAAGACCTACGACAACGGCAGGAAGGTCGTCCCGTCCTACCTGCTCACGCCGGTGATCGTCACCAAGGCCAACTGGAAGCCGGCCCTGGTCGATACCGGATACTACACGCTCGACCAGCTCAAGTGACCGAAACCGCGGCGGAGCCCGGCGGCTCCGCCAGCAATCAGTCCCGCGCCGCGATGGCCGGCGCGGGCGCCGAACGTGCAGTCCGAGCTGGTAGGCGCCGCATGCAGCCCGTCCTCGAAATGCGGGGAATCTCCAAGACCTTCCCCGGGGTGAAGGCTCTCGACGACGTGAATCTCACCGTCCAGCCCGCCGAGATCCTCGCCCTCGTCGGCGAGAACGGGGCCGGGAAGTCGACGCTCATGAAGGTGCTGAGCGGCGTGTATCCCCACGGGTCCTACGCGGGCGACATCACCTACGAGGGCCGACCGGCCCGCTTCCGGGGCATCGGGGACAGCGAGCGCCTCGGCATCGTGATCATCCACCAGGAACTCGCCCTGGTGCCCTACCTGTCGATCGCCGAGAACATCTTCCTCGGCAACGAGCCGGCCCGTTTCGGGATCATCGACCGGGACCGCGTCGAAGCCCGCGCCCGCGCGCTGATGGCGATGGTGGGGCTCGACGAGAATCCCGAAACCCTCGTCACCCATCTCGGCGTCGGCAAGCAGCAGCTCGTGGAGATCGCCAAGGCGCTCTCCAAGGAGGTCAAGCTGCTGATCCTCGACGAGCCGACCGCGTCTTTGAGCGAGACGGACAGCGAGGCCCTGCTGCAGCTCCTGCTGGACTTCAAGGCGCAGGGCATCGCGTCGATCCTGATCTCCCACAAGCTCAACGAGATCGCCAAGGTGGCCGATCGGATCACGGTCCTGCGCGACGGCTCCACCGTCGAGACCCTCGACTGCCGCGGCGGCCCGATCGACGAGGACCGCATCATCCGGGCGATGGTCGGCCGCGCGCTGGAGAACCGCTACCCGGTCCGCACGCCGCGGATCGGCGCGGTGCTGATGGAGGTGCGCGACTGGACGGTCCACCACCCGGTCCACGCCGACCGGGCGGTGGTGCGCGACGTCAACCTGAACCTGCGCAGCGGCGAGATCGTCGGGATCGCCGGCCTGATGGGCTCGGGCCGGACCGAGCTCGCCATGAGCCTCTTCGGCCGGTCCTACGGCCAGGACATCCGGGGCACGGTCCGGATCGACGGTGCCGCGGTCGACGTCTCGACCATCGACCGGGCGATCGCGGCCGGCCTCGCCTACGTCACCGAGGACCGCAAGCAGCTCGGGCTGGTGCTGGGCGAGGACATCGCCCGGAACACGACCCTGGCGAACCTGCCGGGCATCTCCACCGCCGCGGTGATCGACGAGGTGGCCGAGCACCGGGTCGCGACGGGCTACCGCACCAAGATGCGCATCCGCTCCTTCGGGGTGACGCAGCCGACCGTGAACCTGTCGGGCGGCAACCAGCAGAAGGTCGTGCTGAGCAAGTGGCTGTTCACCCAGCCCAAGGTGCTGATCCTCGACGAGCCGACCCGCGGCATCGATGTCGGCGCCAAGTACGAGATCTACAGCATCATCAACGAACTGGCCGAGACCGGCCGCGGCGTCCTGGTGATCTCCTCGGAGATGCCGGAACTGCTCGGCCTCTGCGACCGCATCTACGTGATGAGCGAGGGGCGCTTCGTGGGCGCCTTCGACCGCGGCGAGGCCAGCCAGGAAGCGATCATGCGCGCGATCGTGCGCTCCGGGGGCCTGAACGGATGACCGACCTCACAGTGAGCAAGTCCATGAGCCCCGGCAGCGACATCGTGACGGCCGCCGCCACGGGCGAGGCCGGGGCCCGGCGCGGCCGGCTGCCGATGGCGCCGCTGCGCGCCTACGGGCTCGTCGTCGCGCTGGCGATGATCACGCTGTTCTTCGAGGTCGCGACCGGCGGCGTCCTGTTCCAGCCGCTGAACCTCACCAACCTGATCCTCCAGAACAGCTACGTCGTCGTGATGGCGCTCGGGATGCTGCTGGTCATCGTGGCCGGGCATATCGACCTGTCGGTCGGCTCGGTGGTCGGCTTCGTGGGGGCGCTCGCCGCCCTGCTGATGGTCCGCTTCCACGTCGACCCGTTCCCGGCCGCGCTGCTGTGCCTCGCGTTGGGCGCGGTCATCGGCGGCCTGCAGGGCTACTTCGTGGCCTACCTCGCGATCCCGAGCTTCATCGTCACCCTGTCCGGCATGATGGTGTTCCGCGGCCTGACGCAGGTGCTGCTGCAGGGGACCTCCATCGGACCGTTCCCGGAAGTGTTCCAGCTCCTCGCCAAGGGCTTCCTCGTCAACCTTGCCGGACCCTGGACCGCCGTCCTGATCGCCCTCGCGCTGGTCGCGACCCTGACCGGGCTGAGCTGGAGACGGCGGCAGTCGCGGCTGCGGAACGGGAGCCCGGTCGAGTCCCCGGCGACGTTCGTCGGTCGCACCGGCGTGACCGCCATCCTGATCCTGGCCTTCGCGTGGCAGATGAGCGCCTACCGGGGGCTGCCGAACGTGCTTCTCGTGCTGCTGGCGCTGGTGATGCTGTACGGCTTCGTGACCGCGCGGACGACGATCGGGCGCCGGATCTACGCGCTGGGCGGGAACATCAAGGCCGCGCGCCTCTCGGGCATCAAGACCGAGCGGCTGACCTTCCTGACCTTCGCCAACATGGGCGCGCTGGCGGGCCTCGCCGGCATGATCTTCGTCGCCCGGCTCAACACCGCGAATTCGAAGGCCGGCGTCGGGATGGAACTCGACGTGATCGCCGCCTGCTTCATCGGCGGGGCCTCGGCCGCCGGCGGCATCGGCAAGGTCTCGGGTGTCGTGACCGGCGCCTTCATCATCGGCATCATGAACAACGGCATGTCGATCCTGGGGATCGGCGTCGACTGGCAGCAGGTGATCAAGGGCGTGGTCCTGCTCGCGGCCGTCTGCCTCGACGTCCACAACAAGAACAACCGGCTCTGACGGGCGTCGCGCGCTTCGCGGCCCCGCACCCGATTCGGATCGCACCGGTCGGGACTGCGCGGGTCCGCCTCGCGGAGCCCGTCGCTCCGGTGGCGCGCCGGCCGCGATCGCGGCGCCGCGCGCGCTGGACGGGTCGCCGGGCCTAGCCCGGCCTCCGAGGCGTCAAACGGGTTTCCCCGGCCCGCGCGCTCAGGTCTTGCGGGCGACCGTGAAGCGGGCGGCGTCGCGCAGGACGCGGGCACCCTCCCCCCAGGACGACACCGCGTCCTCGCAGACGCCGACGAGGCGGTCGCACTCGGCGCGGGCGCCGTCGATGCCGAGACGGTCGACGAGCGTCGCCTTGCCGGCATCCTTGTCCTTGCCGGTGGCCTTGCCCATGGCCTCCGGCGAGGCCTCCCGGTCGAGGATGTCGTCGGCGATCTGGAAGGCCTGCCCCAGGGCGAGCCCGTAGCGCAGGAGCGCGGCCCGCTGGTCCTTGTCGGCACCGCCGACGATCGCGCCGGCCTCCACCGAGAAGGCCAGGATCGCGCCGGTCTTCATCGCCTGCATCCGCAGGGTGTCGTCCACGTCCATGTTGGCCGCGCCGAACCGGCCCTCGGCGGTGAGGTCGAGGAGCTGGCCGCCGACCATGCCGCCGAGGCCCGAGGCGCGGGCGAGGCCGAGCACGAGATCGGCGCGGATGCGCGCGTCCGGCTGCCAGGTCGGGTCGGCGACGATCTCGAAGGCCAGCGTCTGCAGGGCGTCGCCGACCAGGATGGCGGTCGCCTCGTCGTAGGCCTTGTGGACCGTGGGCTTGCCGCGGCGCATGTCGTCGTCGTCCATCGCCGGCAGGTCGTCGTGGACGAGGCTGTAGCAGTGGACCAGCTCGACGCCGGCGCCGGCCGCCAGGGCTGCGGCCTCGGAGCCGCCGAGCATCCGGGCGGTCTCGATGGCGAGGAAGGGCCGGAGACGCTTGCCGCCGCCGAGCACGGCGTGGCGCATGGCTTCCATCAGGCGCGGCGGCCGGGCGATCTCGCCCGCGCCGACCGCGGGCCCGAGGCGCTCGACCAGGAAGGTCTCGACCGTGCCGGCGACCTCCGTCAACCTGTGGGTAAAATCGGCGGCCGGCGTGACTGCCTTGACCGAACCGGTCGGTGCCTGCGTTGAGGGGGTCGGGGTCATCGGGCTTACGTCCGGTCCTGGCCTTGCGAAAACCAATCGGGTGTCAGTTGGGCGGGGACGGACTCACGGTGGACGGGGCTCGACGCAGGCGGGAGACGGAAGGTCGCGACCTCCCGCTCGCGCGCCCGCGCCGTTCCCGCCGCGTCCGCCGGGTCGTGGGAGCGCTTCTGCTGCTCCCCGCCGCCGGGTTCGTCCTCGCGCTGACGCTGGCGCTCGTCTATAGCGCGGTGATGCCGCCGTCGACCCTGATGCTGGGACGGTGGTTGACGCTTCAGCCGGTGAGCCGCGATCCGGTCCCGCTCTCCGCCATCGCGCCGGCCCTGTCCCAGGCCGTGATCGCCTCGGAGGATCAGCGCTTCTGCCTGGATCACGGGGTCGATTTCGGCGCGATCCGCGACGTGGTCGAGGACGAGGATTCCCCGAGCCGCGGCGCCTCCACGATCGCCATGCAGACTGTCAAGAACGTGTTCCTGTGGCCCGGCCGCTCCTACATCCGCAAGGCCGTCGAGATCCCGCTGGCGCTGGCGCTCGACACGCTCTGGGGCAAGCGCCGGATGATGGAGATCTACCTCAACGTCGCCGAGTGGGGCGACGGGATCTACGGGGCGCAGGCCGCGAGCCGGCACTGGTTCGGCAAGGACGCGAGCCGGCTGACCCGCAACGAGGCCGCCCTCCTCGCCGCCGTGCTTCCGAACCCGATCACCCGGAGCGCCGGCCGGCCCTCGCCCGGGGTGCGCCGCCGGGCCGCGCGGATCCAGGCCATGATGGGGCAGATCGACGGGCTGACGGGCTGCCTGCGGCGGTAGCAGGGGGCGGTGCGCCTCTGTAAGACGGGCCCTTCCAAGCGTGAGACCCGGGACCGAGCCACGATGAGCGATGCCGTTTACGACCTGAGCCTGGAGCGCATCGCCCTGATCCGCCGGATGGTGGTCGCCTGGGGCGGCACCGCGCCGGGCGCGCCGACCGTCCATCCCGCGGCGCCCTACGGCAGCCTGGATCGCGACGGCGACATCGCCAACGTCACCGGCGACGACGAGGGCGCCGAGGAGGAGCACCGGGCACTGGAGGAAGGCCTCGCGGTCTTCGTCCAGAACGCGCAGCTGAAGCCGGGCCGGTACCAGTACCACAACGGCCTAGCGAAGCTCGACCCGGGCGCGGTCGGCGACGTCTTCCGGGATGCGGCCACCGGCGAGACGCCGGACGTCATCACCTTCGCGGTGACGCCCGAGCACCTCGCGCTGATCCCGCGACTGAAGATCGGGTGGAATGCGGAGCAGGGGGTGCCGCGCGTCGACCCGGAGACGCCGTACGGCGATGACGGCGCCTACACCGCGGCGATGAAGCGCCATCTCGCCGCCGTCCCCGGCGCGGCCGCGAACGACGACGAGGACGCGGAGACGCGGCTCGTGCGCCTCCATCGCGAATTGCAGCCGGCCCTGCAGATCTTCCTGCGCTACGCCGATCTCGGCCCCGGCGACTTCCGTCGGGCCGCCGAGCGCTGGCTCCCGGCCTGACGGCCGGCGACCGGAAGCGGGCTCAGCCCTCGCGCTTCCTGCGCTGGGCCAGGGTGCGCAGCCGCAGGGCGTTGAGCTTGATGAAGCCGGCCGCGTCGCGGTGATCGTAGGCGACGGCGCCCTCCTCGAAGGTCACCAGATCCTGGTCGTAGAGCGAGTGCGGGCTCTCGCGGCCGATGACGTGGACGCCGCCCTTGTAGAGCTTCAGCCGCACCGTTCCGGTGACCTTCTCCTGGCTCCTGTCGATCAGGGCCTGGATCATCTCGCGCTCCGGCGAGAACCAGAAGCCGTTGTAGATCAGCTCCGCGTATTGCGGCATGAGCTGGTCCTTCAGGTGCGCGGCACCCCGGTCCAGCGTGATCGACTCGATGGCGCGGTGCGCCGGCAGCAGGATCGTGCCGCCGGGCGTCTCGTACATGCCGCGGCTCTTCATGCCGACGAAGCGGTTCTCCACGAGGTCGAGCCGGCCGATGCCGTTGGCGCGGCCGAGCTCGTTGAGCTTGGCCAGGAGGCTCGCGGGCGACAGGGCCTCGCCGTCGATCGAGACCGCGTCGCCGCGCTCGAAGCCGATCGTGATGATCGTCGGCTGGTCGGGCGCCTCCTCGGGGGAGAGGGTGCGCGAGTAGACGTAGTCCGGCACCTCGACGGCCGGATCCTCCAGCACCTTGCCCTCGGATGAGGCGTGCAGGAGGTTGGCGTCGACCGAGAACGGGCTCTCGCCGCGCTTGTCCTTGGCGATCGGGATCTGATGCTGCTCGGCGAAGGCGATGAGTTGCTCGCGCGAGCGCAGGTCCCACTCGCGCCAGGGCGCAATCACCGTGACGTCGGGCTTGAGCGCGTAGTAGCCGAGCTCGAACCGGACCTGATCGTTCCCCTTGCCGGTCGCGCCGTGGCAGACCGCGTCGGCGCCGACCTTCTCGGCGATCTCGATCTGCTTCTTGGCGATCAGCGGCCGGGCGATCGAGGTGCCGAGCAGGTAGACGCCCTCGTAGACGGCGTTGGCCCGGAACATCGGGAAGACGTAGTCGCGGACGAACTCCTCGCGCAGGTCCTCGATGTAGATGTTCTCGGGCTTGATGCCGAGCAGCTCCGCCTTGCGGCGGGCCGGCTCCAGCTCCTCCCCCTGGCCGAGATCGGCCGTGAAGGTCACGACCTCGCAGCCGTAGGTGGTCTGCAGCCACTTCAGGATGATCGATGTGTCGAGCCCGCCGGAATAGGCCAGCACGACCTTCTTCACAGGGCTCTTCGCGGGGACGGACATGGGACTTCCGGAACTGGGCGAGGGATCTGGCTCGGCGTCTGCGGCTTATCGCGGGTGTCACCGGCCTGCAACCGGCGCGCCGTCTCGCGCGTAGCCGAGATGCCGGAGGATCGGCCGCGTTTCGCCTCACGGCGGCCTTGCGGTTGTGTCAGAAACGGCGCGGGCGTTGCAGGTCGTCATCGCCGCGAGAGTGCATCGGAGAAGCGAAGTCTATGGCGCGCCAGCCAATTCTGGAGTTCTGGTACGAATTCGCCTCCACCTACTCCTACCTCGCGGCCATGCGCGTCGAGGCCGCCGCCGCCGAGGCGGACGTGGCGATCCGGTGGCGCCCCTTCCTGGTCGGACCTCTCTTCGCCGCGCAGGGCTGGACCACCTCGCCGTTCAATCTCTACGCGGCCAAGGGCAAGAACATGTGGCGCGACGTCGAGCGCGAGGCCGCCCGCCTCGGCCTGCCGCCGGTGACGCGCCCCGCCCAGTTCCCGCAGAACAGCCTCAGCGCGGTCCGGGTCGCGATCCTCGGCCAGGATCAGCCGTGGCTCGTGCCGTTCTCGAAGGCGGTCTTCACCGCGAGCTTCGCCGAGGGCCGCTCGATCGCGGAGCCGGCGGCCGTGGCGGAGATCCTCGATTCGCTCGGGCTCGACGGCACGCAGACCGTGCGGGCCGCCGCCGCCGAGGCCAACAAGACGAAGCTGCGGGTCAGCGTCGAGGAGGCGCGCTCCCGCGGGATCTACGGGGCGCCGACCTTCCTGGCCGACGACGGCGAGCTGTTCTGGGGCAACGACCGGCTGGAGCAGGCCCTGGCCTGGGCGACCGGTGACCGGCCGAAGGGGCTGCGCTAGGCTGCGCCCGCCCCGCGGTCGCGCGACGTTCACGGCCGCACGGCCATGAAACCGACTCGACCCCCTGGTTCTGGTCCGGCTCCGCTCCGGCACGGCCGGGCCGGACGAGCGATGCCCCGGACGAGTCCCATGCCTGTTTCGAAGCCTGTCTCGCGACGCCTCCTCCTCGCCGCGGCCGCCACTCTCGGGGCCGGCCTGACCGGCGCCTCCGCGCAATCCTACGGCCAGCGGGTCGCGGTGACGGGCGACGACGGGCGCGCGGTGGCGAACTCGATCCTGCCGGGGGAGATCACCGGGCAGATCCCCGGCCTGCGCGGCGTGACCTATGTCGGGCCGCGGGAGGCCGGCACCACGCTCTACGAGTTCTTCGACTTCAACTGCCCGTACTGCCGGAAGGCGGCCGCCGACGTCGTCGCCCTGCACGACAGCGACCCGGAGCTCCGGATCGGGCTTGTCCACAACCCGATCCTGTCGCCGCAATCCGCCCAGGCCGCCAAGGTGATGCTGGCCGTCCAGCGCAAGCTCGGCTCGCAGGCCGCGTGGCGCTTCTATCAGACGCTGCTCGGCAAGCCCGGCCGCATCGACGGGCCCGGCGCGCTCACGGCTGCGGCCGCTCTGGGGATCCCGCAGGCGGAGGTGGAGGAGATCGCCGACAGCGAGGAGGTGCGCGCGGCGCTCAAGAGCCAGATGCGGATGGCCGCGGATCTCGGCCTCTACGCGACGCCGTCCTACGTGCTCGGCAACAGCGGGATCCTCGGACATCCGGGCGCC
The DNA here is from genome assembly GCF_053345825.1 of Methylobacterium sp. C33D. Classification (NCBI taxonomy): domain Bacteria; kingdom Pseudomonadati; phylum Pseudomonadota; class Alphaproteobacteria; order Hyphomicrobiales; family Methylobacteriaceae; genus Methylobacterium; species Methylobacterium sp. C33D. The sequence goes on along the minus strand of NZ_JBKFAV010000015.1, from coordinate 122,120 downwards.
GGCGCCATGGCCAAGATGATCGCGAGCGTCCGGCACTGCGACCGGCTGGCCTGCTGAGGCTCCGCCCGCGTCACACTTCTGCCGTCCTCACGCGCAGCGGACCCGGCTGCCGTGTTGCGCGCGGCCATGCTGGCATGCTAGGCGGTCGCCGCGCCGCGAGGACAGTTCTCGACCTGTCCGTTGCCGGCGCGATCCCACGTCCCGAACGGTCTCGCACCGCGCTCCAGCCGGAGCGCGCGGAGCGGGCGGGCAACCAGAGAAGAGAGCGACGGGTGGCGCAGAACGGTTCCGAGGCTGGTCCCCTGGTCGCAGGCGTGGCGGGCCGGTACGCTTCCGCCCTGTTCGAGCTCGCGCGCGACGAGCGCCAGGTCGACGCGGTCGCCCAATCCCTCGATCAATTCGACACGCTGCTGAAGGAGAGCGCGGATCTCCGCCGCCTCGTCCGCAGTCCGGTCTTCAGCGCGGAGGAGCAGGCGGCCGCCATCGGCGCCGTGCTCGACAAGGCGGGCATCGGCGGGCTGGCCGGCAACTTCATCCGCCTCGCGGCCTCGAACCGCCGGCTCTTCGCCCTGCCCGACATGATCGACGCGTTCCGGACCCTGGTCCAGGACTCGAAGGGCATCGTGCGCGCCCAGGTGCGGGTGGCCGAGAAGCCCTCCGACGCGGTGATCGAGGAGATCAAGGCGTCGCTGCGCGACATCGCCAAGGCCGACGTCGCCGTCGACCTCGTGGTCGACCCGAGCCTGATCGGCGGCCTCGTCGTGAAGATGGGCTCGCGCATGGTCGACGCCTCCCTGAAGACCAAGCTCAACGGTATCCGCCTCGCGATGCGGGCCGCGCGGTAAGCGCCCCCATCCGACCCGAACACGCATAGACGCATCAGCGACAGAGGCCCGAGTATGGACATCCGCGCCGCCGAGATCTCCGCGATCCTGAAAGAGCAGATCAAGAACTTCGGCGAGGAAGCCGAGGTCTCCGAGGTCGGGCAGGTCCTGTCCGTCGGCGACGGCATCGCCCGCGCCTACGGCCTCGACAACGTCCAGGCCGGCGAGATGGTCGAGTTCGAGTCGGGCGTGCGCGGCATGGCCCTGAACCTCGAGCAGGACAACGTCGGCATCGTGATCTTCGGCTCCGACCGCGAGATCAAGGAAGGCCAGACCGTCAAGCGGACCGGCGCCATCGTGGACGTGCCGGTCGGCAAGGGCCTGCTCGGCCGCGTCGTCGACGCCCTCGGCAACCCGATCGACGGCAAGGGCCCGATCCAGTCGACCGAGCGTCGCCGCGTCGACGTCAAGGCGCCGGGCATCATCCCGCGCAAGTCGGTGCACGAGCCGATGGCCACGGGCCTCAAGGCGATCGACGCCCTGATCCCGGTCGGCCGCGGCCAGCGCGAGCTGATCATCGGCGACCGTCAGACCGGCAAGACCGCCATCGCCCTCGACACGATCCTGAACCAGAAGCCGGGTCACACCGCCGGCGGTGACGAGAAGGCCAAGCTCTACTGCATCTACGTCGCCATCGGCCAGAAGCGCTCGACGGTGGCCCAGTTCGTGAAGGTCCTCGAGGACCAGGGCGCGCTGGAATACTCCATCGTCATCGCCGCCACGGCGTCCGACGCGGCCCCGATGCAGTTCATCGCGCCGTTCGCCGGCTGCGCCATGGGCGAGTACTTCCGCGACAACGGCATGCACGCCGTGATCGTGTACGACGATCTCTCCAAGCAGGCCGTAGCCTACCGCCAGATGTCGCTGCTGCTGCGCCGCCCGCCGGGCCGCGAGGCGTATCCGGGCGACGTGTTCTACCTCCACAGCCGCCTGCTGGAGCGCGCCGCCAAGATGGGCGACGCCGCCGGCAACGGCTCGCTGACCGCGCTCCCGGTCATCGAGACCCAGGCCAACGACGTCTCGGCCTACATCCCGACCAACGTGATCTCGATCACCGACGGCCAGATCTTCCTCGAGACCGACCTGTTCTACCAGGGCATCCGCCCGGCGGTGAACGTCGGCCTCTCGGTGTCGCGGGTGGGCTCCTCGGCCCAGACCAAGGCGATGAAGAAGGTCGCCGGCAAGATCAAGGGCGAGCTCGCGCAGTACCGCGAGATGGCCGCCTTCGCGCAGTTCGGCTCGGACCTCGACGCCTCCACCCAGGCCCTCCTGAATCGCGGCTCGCGGCTCACCGAGCTCCTGAAGCAGCCGCAGTTCTCGCCGCTGAAGATGGAAGAGCAGGTCGCGGTGATCTACGCCGGCGTGAACGGCTACCTGGACAAGATGCCGGTCAGCAAGGTCCGCCCGTTCGAGGACGCGCTGCTCTCGACCCTGCGGTCCAAGCACAAGGATCTGCTCGACTCGATCGCCGCCTCCAAGGACCTGTCGGACGAGAACGCCGGCAAGCTGAAGAGCGTCGTCGAGAGCGTCGCCAAGTCGATCGGCTGATGTGAGGCCCCTCCCCCCGGGGAGGGATCTTGGGTGGCGCGGGGGGATCCCGGTCCCCGCCGCACCGCCCGAACTTCCGGCTCCTTCCCGCCGAGGGAAGGAGAGGCCCATAGAACGGACCTGGACCTCACCCGATGGCGAGTTTGAAGGACCTGCGCAACCGCATCACCTCGGTGAAGGCGACGCAGAAGATCACCAAGGCCATGCAGATGGTCGCCGCCGCCAAGCTGCGCCGGGCGCAGATGGCCGCTGAGGCGGGCCGTCCCTACGCCGAGAAGATGTCGGCGGTGCTCGGCAACCTCGCGGGCAACCTCGTCGGCGGCGTCGGAGCCCCCCGGCTCCTGTCCGGGACCGGCTCCGAGCAGACGCACCTTCTCGTGGTGTGCACGGGCGACCGCGGCCTCGCCGGCGCGTTCAACTCGTCGATCGTCCGCCTCGCGGTGCGCGAGCACGCCCAGAAGCTCGCCGCCGAGGGCAAGACCGTCAAGATCATGACGGTCGGCAAGAAGGGCCTCGACGCGCTGCGCCGGCAGTACCGCGACCAGATCGTCGAGAGCATGGACATCCGCGGCAACCGACCGGTGGATTACGAGTTCGCCGCCTCGATCGCCGACAAGATCCTGACCCGCTTCGAGAACGGCGAGTTCGACGTCGCGACCCTGTTCTACTCCGAGTTCCGCTCGGTCATCTCGCAGATCCCGACCGCGCAGCGTCTGATCCCCGCGGAGCTGCCGGCGGCCGACGCGACCGCGAAGGCGGCGGCCGGCAACGCCGCCCTGGAATTCGAGCCGTCCGAGGAGGCGATCCTCGAGACGCTGCTGCCGAAGAACCTGACGGTGCAGATCTACCGGGCGCTCCTGGAGAACGCCGCCTCCGAGCAGGGCGCGCGCATGAGCGCCATGGACTCGGCGACCCGCAACGCGGGCGAGATGATCAAGAAGCAGACGCTGATCTACAACCGGACGCGTCAGGCCATGATCACCAAGGAACTCATCGAGATCATCTCGGGTGCGGAAGCCCTCTGAGGCACCGCGACCCGACCGCACAGCTTGAAGGGTAGGTTAACGATGGCGAACACCGCACTCCCCGGCACCGGCTCCAACAAGGTCGGCAAGATCACCCAGGTCATCGGCCCCGTGGTCGACGTGCAGTTCGAGGGCCACCTGCCCGAGATCCTGAATGCGCTGGAGACCAAGAACAACGGCGCCCGCCTCGTCCTCGAGGTCGCCCAGCAGCTCGGCGAGAACACCGTCCGCTGCATCGCCATGGACACGTCCGAGGGCCTGACCCGCGGCCAGGAGTGCACCGACACCGGCGAGCCGATCAAGGTTCCGGTCGGCATGAACACGCTCGGCCGCATCATGAACGTCATCGGCGAGCCGATCGACGAGGCCGGCCCGGTCCAGGCCGACACCTTCCGCGCGATCCACCAGCCGGCCCCCTCCTACGCCGAGCAGTCGACCGAGGCGCAGATCCTCGTCACCGGCATCAAGGTGGTGGACCTGCTCGCCCCCTACGCGAAGGGCGGCAAGATCGGCCTGTTCGGCGGCGCCGGCGTCGGCAAGACCGTGCTGATCATGGAGCTGATCAACAACATCGCCAAGGTGCACTCGGGCTACTCGGTGTTCGCCGGCGTGGGTGAGCGCACCCGCGAGGGCAACGATCTCTACCACGAGATGATCGAGTCCAAGGTGAACGTCGACCCGAAGGAGCACGGCTCCGCCGAGGGTTCGAAGTGCGCCCTGGTCTACGGCCAGATGAACGAGTCGCCCGGCGCCCGCTCGCGCGTCGCCCTGACCGGCCTCACCATCGCCGAGCAGTTCCGCGACGACGGCCAGGACGTGCTGTTCTTCGTCGACAACATCTTCCGCTTCACGCAGGCGGGCTCCGAGGTGTCGGCGCTCCTCGGCCGCATCCCCTCGGCGGTGGGCTACCAGCCGACGCTCGCCACCGACATGGGCGCCCTCCAGGAGCGCATCACCACCACGACCAAGGGCTCGATCACCTCGGTGCAGGCGATCTACGTGCCGGCCGACGACCTGACCGACCCGGCGCCGGCCGCCTCGTTCGCCCACCTCGACGCCACGACCGTGCTGTCGCGCTCGATCGCCGAGAAGGGCATCTACCCGGCGGTGGATCCGCTCGACTCGACCTCGCGCATGCTGTCGCCGGCGATCCTCGGCGAGGAGCACTACGACGTCGCCCGCCGCGTGCAGCAGACCCTGCAGCGCTACAAGGCGCTCCAGGACATCATCGCGATCCTGGGCATGGACGAGCTGTCCGAGGAGGACAAGCTGACCGTGGCCCGCGCCCGCAAGATCGAGCGCTTCTTCTCGCAGCCCTTCTCGGTGGCCGAGGTGTTCACCGGCTCGCCGGGCAAGCAGGTCGCCCTCGAGGACACCATCAAGGGCTTCAAGGGCCTGGTGAACGGCGACTACGACGACCTCCCGGAGGCCGCCTTCTACATGGTCGGCACCATCGAGGAGGCCCAGGAGAAGGCCAAGAAGCTCAAGGCCGCGTAAGACGACACCCTCTTCCCCGCGCGGGAAGGGGACAGAGGCTGCGCGGACGACCTGACCGGTGCCGTCCGCGCAGCCTTTTTCGAGACGCTCCGCCCGCGCGGCGGAGAGCGCGCCGCCGATCCGGGAACACGTCAGGCCATGGCCACCTTCCACTTCGATTTCGTCGGCCCCGAGCGGACGCTGTATTCCGGCGAGGTGACCGCCGTTCAGCTGCCCGGCACCGAGGGCGAGATGACCGTGATGCCGGGCCACGCGCCCGTGCTGACGTCCCTGCGGGTCGGCGTCATCGTGATCACCGAGAGCCAGGGCAGCGGCAAGCGGATCTACGTCCGCGGCGGCTTCGCCGACATTGGCCCGACGGCCGTGACCGTGCTGGCCGAGCGCGCCGCACCGATCGAGGAGCTGACCCACGACTCCCTCGACCGTGACATCGAGGCGGTCGAGATGCAGCGCGACGCCACCGAGGACCTGCAGAAGCGCGAGGAGCTGAACGGCCAGATCGTCCAGCTCCAGGAGACCAAGGCGCTCCTGAAGCTCTGAGCCGCGCTCAGCGGGCGCCTTCCAGCGCCCGCGCCATCAGCTCGGCCCGCGCCGCGGCGTCGGTCGGGCAGCCGTGCGCCAGCCAGACTTTCCGCGCCGCGGCCAGGCCGCGTCCTATAGCGGGGCCCGGCGCCACCCCGGCCGCCACCAGATCCGCCCCCGTCAGGGGAAAAGCCGGCGACGCCCCCTCCCCCGCGAGGGCGGCCAGGGCGCTCCGCGCCGCCTCCGCCGCGACGGGCCGCGGCTCCCCGGCCAGGATCGCCAGCGCGTCGGCCAGGCACGACAGGCCGTGCTCCGCCGCCAGGGCCCGCGCCGCGTCCGCGTCCAGCACCGCGCGTCCGTGGAGATCGGCCAGAGCCGCGGCGTAGCCGAGCAGGTAAGCGTGCTCGCTCTTCGAGAGACGCAGCCGCTCGCGCAGCCGGTCGGCGTCGTGCCGGGCGCCGACCGCGACGGCCGCGAGGCGCGCCACCGGGGACAGGCCCGCGGCGGCGGCCCGCTCCAGCCGCCCGAGTTCCCCGACGCCGCCGGTGATCCGCGGCAGCAGGCCGGTCGCGCTCAGCGTCCTCATCAGGGCCGGGCCGCCGGGCGCGGCCAGCAGCTTCAGGAACTCGGCGCGCACGCGCTCGCGGGAGAGCCGGTCCAGGCTGTCCCGCGCGGCCACGCAGGCCGCCAGGGCGGCGGCGTCGGGAGGGCCGGCGCCGAATCGGGCATGGAAGCGGAAGAAGCGCAGGATTCGCAGCGCGTCCTCGCGGATCCGGGTCGCCGGATCGCCGATGAAGCGCACCCGCCCGTCCGCGAGGTCGGGCCGGCCGCCCACCGGGTCGTGCAGGCTCCCGTCGGCGCCGAGGGAGAGCGCGTTGACGGTGAAGTCGCGGCGCTCGGCGTCGCGGCGGAAGTCGCTGCCGAAGCGGACGACCGCGTGCCGCCCGTCGGTCTCGACGTCCTCGCGCAGGGTCGTGACCTCGATCGGCCCGTCCTCGGTCACCAGCGTGATGGTGCCGTGCTCGATGCCGGTCGGCACCGCCTTGAGGCCGGGCGCCCGCTGCGCCGCCCGCATCACTGCCTCGGGCCGGTGCGTCGTCGCCATGTCGATGTCGGCGGTCGGCGCGCCGAGGAGCGCGTCGCGGACGCAGCCGCCGATCAGGCGGGTCTCCGCGCCCGGCGCGTCCAGGGCCGCGAGGACGCGGCGGACGCCCGGGCGTTCGAGCAGGGCCGCCAGCCCCGCGGGATCGAGGGCGCGGCTCACCGGAAGCCGCCGGGCACGAGGCGACCGTTCTCCATGTGGGCCGGCACGTAGCCGCCGGGACGGCGCTCCGAGAACAGGCCCTCGTAGACGAGGGTGCCGATCACGACCGCGAGCCCGGCCAGGACGAGGCGGAACAGGTGCGCGTCCCAGTGAACCCGGCGCAGCGGATTGCGGCCCGACAGCAGCAGGTAGACCAGGAACAGCGCGAAGGGGATGAGGAAGAGGCCGAACTCTTCGAGGACGCGGCGGAGCATGGAATCAGCCTAACGCGCGGGACGGCGGCCGTCGCCCTGCGCCGCTTCCGGGTACAGCCGTTCCCGCAGATTGTTCAGGATCCCGGCGGTGACGCCCCAGATCAGCCGCTCGCCGAAGGTCAGGGCGTAGAACCAGCGCTCGCGGCCCTGCCAGGCGCGGGAGCGCAGGCGGTAGCGCTCCGGATCCATGAGGAACGGGAGCGGCACCTCGAAGACGTCGGCCACCTCGTTCGGGTTCGGCGTCAGCACCGCGACGGGATCGACCAGGCCGATGACCGGCGTCACGAGGAAGCCGGTGCCCGAGAGGTACGGGTCGAGATAGCCGAGCAGCCGCACGAGATCGGGCGGCAGCCCGATCTCCTCGGAGGCCTCCCGCAGGGCCGCGTCCGCCGGGCCGGGATCGGACGGATCGATCTTGCCGCCCGGCAGCGCCACCTGCCCGGAATGGTCGCGCAGGTTGGCCGCCCGCAACGTCAGGATCAGGGTCGGACCGTCCGCCCGCGGCACGACCGGCACGAGGACGGCGGCCCGGCGATGCGGCGGCGGCGGGATCACGGCCGCTCCGTCCGGATCGAGGCTGTGATCGCCCCGGGGATTGGAGGTCGGATCGTCCGGCCCGGGCGGGTCCGGCGACAGGCCGGCGGCGGCGCGGGCGAGGAAGTCGGCGAGCGGGTCGCTCACGCGGCGGCGACCGGCGCGATCGTGTGGAAGGCGCCGCCGGCCCACAGGCCGAGCCAGGGCTCTCCGTCGACCAGACGCTCCTCGGCGAGGTCCACGAGGTCGTAGGTGAGTGCCCGGGTCACGAGCGCCCACAGCCCGCGGCGGACATGGAGATAGGGTTTCAGCGCCCCGTCCGGCGCCTCCTCGAAGCGCAGAGCGTGCTCGGCATCGACGCTCACCAGATCGTCGACGTTGGTCCGGAACGAGACGCGCCGGTCCGCCCCGCTCCCGTCCACCGCCATCTCGACGGCCACGAAGGCCGCGTCGTCCACGGTGATACCGACGCTCTCCACCGGCGTGACCAGGACGGTCCGGCCGTCCGGCTCGCGCCGCAGGATAGTCGCGAAGAGCTTGACCAGCTTGTCCCGTCGGATCGGCGAGCCGTTGTGGAACCACGTCCCGTCCGCGGCGATGCGGATGTCGATCGCGCCGCAATACGGCGGGTCCCACCGCTCCACCGGCGGCGGCCCGCGCTTCGGCAGATCCCCCAGGGCCGCGCTGAGGCGGCTCAAGGTCGGGTCGGGGGCGGGATCCTCGCTCATGCCCGTGACAGATAGCGTCCCGGTGCCCGGTCAGCCATGGCCGACCGGAGGATCGGCGCCGGTTCCGTCCCGGATTGCAGCGGCGCGATCCTAGGCCGGCCCGGCGCCCTGGGTATTCACCGTCAGGGCGTAGAGCGACTGGCTCGCCGCCATGAACAGGCGGTTGCGCTTGGGGCCGCCGAAGGTCAGGTTCCCGCACACTTCCGGCAGGCGGATCCGCCCGATGAGCTTGCCCTGCGGTGTCCAGACGGTGACGCCGTTGTAGCCCACGGCCCGGCCGGCGTTGCTGGACACCCAGAGATTGCCGTCGACGTCGGCCCGCAGGCCGTCGGGCCCGCATTTCACCCCGTCCACGACGCAGTCCGAGAAGAGCCGCCTGTTCGAGAGCGCAGCCCCGGTCCCGACGTCGAAGGCGTAGATCTCGCCCTTGCCGCCCGGCCCGGTATCCCCCGGCCCCTTCCCGGTGGAGCAGACGTAGAGCGTCCGGTGATCGGGCGAGAAGCAGAGGCCGTTGGGGTCGGGCACCTCGTCGTCGGTGAGCACGCGGTCGAGCCGGCCGGACGGGTCGACGCGGTAGACCGCGTTCGGCAGCACGCGGCGCCGCGGTACGGTGCCGGCGGGCTGGCCGAGCCGCGGATCGAGATGGCCCTGCGGATTGCTCGGACCGCCCGCCGCGTCGGGCAGGCCCTCGTAGAGCAGCGCGCCGTAGGGCGGATCGGAGAACCAGTACGCGCCGTCCGGGTGCTGAACGACGTCGTTGGGCGAGTTGAGCGGCTTGCCCTCGAACGAATCGGCCAGGACCGTGGCCGAGCCGTCGAGCTCGTAGCGGACGACGCGCCCGGTGGCATGCTCGCAGCTGAGCTGCCGCCCCTGGCGGTCGAAGCTGTTGCCGTTCGAATTGTTGCTCGGCATCCGGAAGGTGGAGACGTGCCCGTCCTCCTCCAGCCAGCGCATCTGCCGATTGTTCGGGATGTCGCTCCAGACGAGGTAGCGGCCGACCGAATTCCAGGCGGGCCCCTCCGCCCAGAGGGCGCCGGTCCAGAGCCGGCGGATGGCGCTGTTCGGCACGATGTAGGGCTCGAAGGCCGGGTCGACCGTGACGATGTCCGGATCGGTGAAGTAGGTGGTCGGGGCGGCGCCCGGCCGGAAGTCGCGCGGCGGACTCGTCACCGTGCTGGGCTGCGCCGCCGCGTCGGCGGCCGTGACGGCGAGTGTTCCCAGGGCCGCGAGGAGCGTGCGTCGGGACGGTGGGACGCGCCCGCGCTCGGCCGCGATCCCGGATGCCTCGGTCTGCGACGGTCGCATGCAATCCTCCCCCGCGCATCCCGCGACGGGCCGCGACGCGCGCCGGCAGGCTAGGACGCCTGTCCTGATCCGGTCAACTCGGCCGGCGCCGCAGGATCTTCCAGACGCCGTCAGCCGAGGCGAGCAGACGGCTGCCGTCGCGGACGTCGCCGCGCATGAACACGAGGGAGCCCGTGCGCTTGACGACCTGCGGCCGGATCTCGATCCAGTCGCCGAGCCGGCCGACATCGATGAATTTCATCTCCAGCTGGATGGTCACGCAATTGGCGCCGTCGGCGGCGCGCATCGCGGTCTCGCCGAGGGCGCGGTCGGCGAAGCTCATCAGCATGCCGCCGTGGACCACGCCGATCAGGTTGGCGTGCTTCTGGTCGGCCCGGAACGCGTAGGCGCCGTCCGCGCCGCGGACGTGCAGCGGCCCGACATGGGCGATGAAGCCCTTGTCCTCCACCAGAGTCCAGCCGTCGGCGGCGGGGTCGTGGGCATCGGTGTCCGTGGTCATCGCGTCGGGTCCGTTCGCGTCGGGGCTTCGTCAGGCGGTGATCAGGTGCCGCGGGGCTTGGCCCGGCGGGTGGGAGCCTCGCTGAGCGGGTCCTCCGGCCAGGGATGGCGCGGGTAGCGCCCGCGCATCTCGGACCGCACCGCCGCCCAGGAACCGCGCCAGAAGCCCGGCAAGTCCCGGGTGATCTGGATCGGCCGCTGCGCCGGCGACAGCAGGTGCAGGACAAGCGGCCGGCCCCCGGCCCTGGGATGCCGGTCGAGGCCGAACAGCTCCTGGACCCGGACCGCGAGCGCCGGCTCCTCCGCCGTGTAATCGACCGGGACGCGCGAGCCGGTCGGCACCTCGACATGGGTCGGCGCCTCCGCGTCGAGCCGGGCGCGCAGGTCCCAGGGCAGCAGGGCCTGGAGGGCGTCCGCGAGGTTGCTCGCCGTGACCGACGCCAGGGCGGCGCGACCCAGCAGGGCGGGCGCCAGCCAAGTCTCCGCCGTGCGGGCCAGCGCGGCGTCCGAGAGGTCGGGCCAGGCCGCGCCGTCGGCGGCGTGCAGGAAGGTCACCCGGGCCCGCCACTGCGCCAGGGCCGGCGTCCACGGCAGGCGGTCGATCCCGAGATCGGCGATGCCGCGCGCCAGGATCGCGGCGCTGTCCGTATCGGGCGGCACCGGCAGCGGCCGCGACCCGAGACTGACGGCGCCGAGCCGTCGGACCGCCCGTGCCCGCAGGGCGGCCGCCTGCGGATCGAAGGCGATCTCGGTGCGCGACTCGATCCGGTCAGCGAACAGGCCCTCGATCGCCTCGGGGCCGATCGCCGCCGCGGCCAGGATCCGGGCGTTCCCGGCCGATCCGGCGAGGTCGGCGACGACCAGATAAGTCTCGCGGGCGAGCGGGCTCGCCGGGTCGAGGCGCCCGGCCCGGCCGCTCGCCATCACGAACTCGCCCTCGCGGCCGCGCGCGCGGGCGACCCGGTCGGGGTAGGCGAGCGCCAGGAGCGGCCCGGCGGCGGCGGGGCCGGCATCCGGGCTCGCGGGACCGCCCGCCCCGGCGATCCGGGACCAGCCCTCGGCGAGCCGGCGCATGTCGGCGGCGCGTCCGCCCCGGTCGCGGCGGAAGCGCTCGACCCGCTCGTCGAGGTCGGCCCCGTCGCCCCCGAGGCCGCGCTCCACCAGCACGGCGGCGAGGTCGGCCGCGGCCCGCGCCTGACCGGTGCCGGCCGCGACCGTCACCATCCGGGCGAGCCGCGGCGGCAGCGGCAACGCCCGCAGCCGCGCGCCGACCGGCGTCAGGCGGCCGTCGGGATCGAGCGCGCCCAGCTCTCTCAGCAGGGCGCGGGCCTCCGTGAGGGCGGCCGCGGGCGGCGGGTCGAGGAAGGCGAGCGCGCCCGGGTCGGTCACGCCCCAGGCGGCGCAGTCGAGGAGCAGCCCGGCGAGGTCGGCCGACAGGATCTCCGGCCGCGTGAACGGCTCCAGGGCGTTGGTGCCGGCCTCGGACCAGAGCCGCCAGCACAGGCCGGGCTCGGTGCGGCCGGCGCGGCCCCGGCGCTGGTCCACCGAGGCGCGGGAGGCGCGGGCCGTGACCAGGCGGGTCAGACCGAGGCCCGGCTCGTAGACCGGGACCCGCGCCAGCCCCGAATCGACCACGATCCGGACGCCCTCGATGGTCAGGGAGGTCTCGGCGATGCTGGTCGCGAGGACGACCTTCCGGGTGCCGGCGGAGGCCGGCGCGACGGCACGGTCCTGCTCGGCGGGGGTCAGCGCGCCGTAGAGGGGCGCGAGCTGAACGTCGGGGCCGACCTTCTCGGCCAGCAGGTCGGCGGTCCGGCGGATCTCCGCCTGCCCGGGCAGGAACACCAGGATCGAGCCCGGATCCGCCCGGAGGGCGCGCAGCGTGACCTCGGCGACCGAGTCCTCGACCCGCCGGTTCGGATCGCGCTCCACGTACCGGGTCCCAACCGGGAAGGCGCGGCCCTCGGAGGCCACGACCGGGGCGTCGCCCATCAGCCGCGCGACCCGGGCGCCGTCCAGGGTCGCCGACATGACGAGGATCCGCAGGTCCTCCCGCAGGCCGCCCTGCGCGTCGAGCGCCAGCGCGAGGCCGAGATCGGCGTCCAGGGAGCGCTCGTGGAACTCGTCGAACAGGACGGCGCCGATTCCCGAGAGTTCCGGATCGTCCAGGATCATCCGGGTGAAGACGCCCTCGGTGACGACCTCGATCCGCGTGCGGCCCGAGATCTTCGAGCCGAGGCGGACGCGCAGACCGACTGTCCCGCCGACCGGCTCGCCCAGCGTCTGGGCCATCCGCGCGGCGGCGGCCCGGGCCGCGAGGCGCCGCGGCTCAAGCAGGACGATCTTGCGCCCGTGGAGCCAGGGCGCTTCCAGGAGGTCGAGGGGCACGCGGGTCGTCTTGCCGGCGCCGGGGGGGGCCACCAGGACGGCGGCGTTCCGCGCGGCGAGCGCGCGGCGCAGATCGGGGAGCGCCGCCTCGATCGGCAGCGCGGGTTCGGGACCGGCCATCGCGGCCGCTGATGGCGCGGCGCGGCGCCGAGCGCAACCGGCCCGAACCCGGCTCCGCGACGGGGGAGGTCTTTTCCTGACGCCGAGCCGGATTCGTACGGGCTTTCCCGCCCGGGCCCTGGCGGCCGCGCGACGCCGCCGTAATCGTGCGGCGCGACACGACACAGACGATCCAACGGGAGCGAAACGATGACCCTCCGCCGCCGCGCGCTGACCCTTGCTGCCCTCTCCGTGGCCCTGCCGCTGGCGACCCCGTGGGCGAGCGCTGCGGCGCGCGCGCAGGACCGGCTGCCGACCATTCCGCCCCAGGACTACACCCCCGAGCAGAAGCAGGCGGCCGAGGCCTTCGCGCAGGCGCGCGGCAAGCCGCCCTTCGGGCCGTTCGAGCCGCTCATGTACTCGCCGGAGGTGATGACGCTCGCCCGCTCGATGGGCGATTACCTGCGCTTCAAGCCGAAGATCGGCACGACGCTCTCGGAGCTGGTGATCCTGATGACCGCCCGCCGCTGGACTCAGGATTACGAGTGGTACGTCCACGCACCGATCGCCGAGAAGGCCGGCATCTCCGCCGACATCATCGCGGCGATCCGCGACGGCCGCCGGCCGGCCAGGATGAGCGACGACGAGACCCTCGTGTACGAGTTCACCGCCGAGCTCCAGGACACGAAGCGCGTCTCCGACGCGACCTTCGCGCGGGCCGAGGCCCGGTTCGGCAAGCCGGGCGTCGTCGATCTGGCCGCGATCTCCGGCTACTACACGTTCCTGGCGATGGAGTTGAACGCCGCCCGCTACCCGATTCCCGCCGACGGCAAGCCGCTGCCGCGAATGCCGGAGTGAGCCGGCTTATCCACAGCCGCCAGGCTGCTGAAACGGCGTTATCCACAGGGTTCGGCCGCCTCCGGGCGGCCTGCCCGGCGGGCGTTGACGGAACGTTAACCGTTATGGCTTGTTCTCTTTTCGTTCCCGGACGCGACGAAGGAGAACCCGATGCTGACCCAGGTCCTGGCCCAGCGCGACGATCACGCCTGCCCCGTCGAGGCGATCAGCTCCGCGTATCTCGGCTTCGCCGGCGGCGACGCCGGGATCGCCCTGCGCTGCGCGATCGCCGACGCCCTGTCCGACCTGATGGAGGCCGAGCGGCGCACGCGCGAGCGCAGCCGTCTGATCTCCCGCGGCTACATCCGCACCGCCCCCGATCCGGAGGTCGGGCCGCCAAGCTGAACCGTGGCTGCAGGCCGGCTTCAGCTTCGGTGCAGCGGCGGCGCGGCATGGTCTCCCGTGTGATCCGGGGCGCCGCAGGCGCTCCGCGCTTCTTCCGGAGACAGGTCATGACACGCATCGCTCTGCTCTCGGCCGCCGCGCTGATCGGCGCGGGCACCCTGGCCTCCACGACCGCCGAGGCCCGCGGCGGCGGCGCCATCGCGGCCGGCATCATCGGCGGCCTCGCGGCCGGCGCCCTGATCGGCGCCGCGACCCAGGCCCACGCGGCGCCCGGCTACGGCTACGGCTACGCGGATTACGGCTACCCCCCGGCCCCCGTGGTCGTGCGGCCGGCCCCGGCCTACCGCGTCTACGAGGAGGACGCGCCGGTCTACGCGACCCGCCGGACCGTGACCTACGAGCGGGTCCCGGTCGGCTACGGCCCGGCCCGCCACTGGGGCGGGGATTACGAGGGCGGCTACGGCTATCGCGGCTGGTGAGCCGGGAGTTGCGCCGGGCGCCGTGACGGCGCCCCGGCGCGTGGCTTATGACGGTGGCGGCGCCGGCCGAATCCGGCTCTCGGCACCCCACCGACGGGTCATCGACACGGGTCCATGCTGGTCCACGAAGGCGAGACGCGCACCCCGGAGGCCGACAGGGCGCTCGCCCTCTCCCTCGCGGGGGTGGCCGGCGCGCTGAACACCGCCGGCTTCTACGCGGTCGGCCTCTACGCCTCGAACATGACCGGGAACGTCTCGGCCATCTCGGACAGGACCGGCACCGGCGACCTGCTCCTGGCCGCGCAGGCCGGCCTGCTCGTCATCCTGTTCGTGCTCGGTGCCGCCACCGCGACGCTGCTGATCCGCCGCCGCCGCCGCGGTCACCATCCGGGCGCCTACGCCTACGGGGTCTGCGCGGAGGCGATCCTCCTCGTCGCCGTCGGCCTGCTCGTGCTGCCGCTCCACGAGCCGGCGCGGAGCCACGCCCTGGTGCTCGGCCTGAGTTTCGTCCTGGGCCTCCAGAACGCGGCCGTGACCAAGATCTCCGAGTCGCGGGTCCGGACCACGCACGTCACCGGCATGATCACCGACATCGGCATCGAGCTCGCGCGCTGGCTCGATCGCGGTCCGCCGGGCTCCGACCCGCTGAGGGCCCACGATCCCGTGCGGCTGCGGCTGTACCTCTCGACCGTCGGCGCCTTCCTGGCGGGCGGGGTGGTGGGGGTCGTGGCCTACCGCCTCGTGGGCGTGGCCCTGCTCTTCGCGGCGGCCGCGATCCTGGCCGGCCTCGCGCTCCCCGGCCTCAGGCGGTGACGTCGAGGAGCTGACCCATCATGCGGTCGGCCGAGCGCGCCACCGCGGCATTCAGCGCGAAGGCCGATCGCGACCCGATCAGGTCCAGCGCGGCCCCCGACAGGTCCACCTGCGCGGCCGGCGGCAGGGCCGTGTCGCCGGTGGGCGCGCCGCTCGCCGCGATAGTCTCGGCCGCTTTCCCGAGCCGGTCGGTGGCCCGGGCCATGCCGGTGGCGGCGGTCTGAAGGGCGTCGATCATGCCGGATACTCCCCGTCCGGACCCTGGCAGGCAGACGCGAAGGGCCGGTTTCGGCGATCGCTCGAATGCGACGGATCCCCCGTCTTCGGGACTGTCGGGCCCTCACCCCTTCGGCGCGCACACGGTGACCGGGGACGCCCCGCCGTAGGGCCGCTCGGCCTCGGCGATCTGCTTCGCGGCGGCCTCGCAGGCCTGCCGGGTGTTGAACTCGACGGACCCGATCGCCGAGCCCGAGCCGGCCAGCATGATGATGAGCACGTAGACCACGCCATTCCCTCCGGCATCCCGGTCCGGCGTCGCGCTGCGTGCTGGTGCGGACGGCGGGACTCGAACCCGCACGGCCTCGCGGCCGCAAGATTTTAAGTCTCGTGCGTCTACCGGTTCCGCCACGTCCGCATCCGCCCTCGGTAGCGGGGCCGGCGGGTCCGATCAAGCGGGGGGCGTCCACCCGTACAGCCAGGCGTAGCGGTCCCGCATGCCGTCCGGGCCGAGACGCGACATCACGGCGTCGCGCACGAACGCCACCACGCCGCCGGCGTGGTAGGTCCGGCCGTTGCTGCGCGCCGCCGTCTGGACCTTGCGCACCCGGGCGGTCCGCGCGCCCGAGAACGCCGCGAGTGCGGCCGGCACGTCGGCGTGGTCCGCGAGGGCGCGGGTCAGGACCGCGGCGTCCTCGATCGCCAGGGCGGCCCCCTGCGCGAGGTAGGGCAGCACCGGGTGACCGGCATCGCCGATCAGCGCGAGCCGGTCGCGGGCGAGCGGGCGCGCGACGGCGCGGTCGGCGAGCGACCAGACCAGCCAGGAATCCGGCAGGCTCAGGAGATCGCGCAGCGGCGCGGCGCAGCCGCGCAGATGCCCGCGCAGCACGGCCGGCTCCCCGAGCCGGCCCCAGCCCTCGTCGCCCACCGCCTCGGGCACGACTGCCACCACGTTGAGGAACTGGCCGTCCCGCACCGGGTAATGGACCACGTGCCGGCCGCGGCCGAGCCACAGGCCGGTGGCGGCGCCGCGCAGGTCCTGCGGGACCGCCTCCATGGGGATGAGCGCCCGCCACGCCGCGGCCTGACCCGGCCGGAGCGGCGCCGAGTCGAGATGCGCGCGCAGGCGCGAGCGGAGCCCGTCCGCGCCGATCGCGAGGTCGAAGGCGACCGGCTGGGCCCCGCTCGCGCCCTCGACGGTGAGGACGGCTTCCGACGCCGTCTCGGACACGGCCGTCACGGTGCGGCCCATCAGCAGGCGGATCGTCGAGCGGCTCCGGAATGCGTCGAGCAGCAGCGTCTGCAGGTCGGCGCGGTGAATGACGTAGTAGGGCGCGCCGAACCGGCTCTGCGCCCGCGCACCGAGCGCGACGCCGCCGATGCGGCGGCCGCTGTCGAGCGCGCGCACCTCCACGCCGGGCGGCTCGCTCGCCGCCCGGCGCAGGGCCGCGGAGAGCCCGAGACCGGCGAGAACGTGGCTCGCGTTGGGCGAGATCTGGATCCCGGCCCCGACCTCACTGAAGCCGGTCCGGCGCTCGATCACCGTGACGGCGTGGCCGGCATCCGACAGCGCCAGCGCCGCCGTCAGGCCGCCGATCCCGGCCCCGACGATCCCGATCCGCAGAGATGGACTGCCAGAGGGCACGGTGGGCGGCGCCTACTCCGCCGCGAGCTTGGCGTCGTCCCGCCACACGCAGGCCTGCGGCTCCGCCTCGTCGGCCTTCAGGCCGGCCCGGTAGCGATAGAGCGTCGAGCAGTATTGGCAGATGATCTCGCTGTCGGCGCCCATGTCGAGGAACACGTGCGGGTGGTCGAACGGCGGCAGCGCGCCGATGCACATGAATTCCTTCACGCCCACGGTGATCACCGGCACGCCCGGCTCGTTGTGGAAGTGCGGTACCGCCTTGCCTGCCATCCGGCCCTCGTCTGCCCCGCGACCGACCGCGCGGCGAATCTGCCTGCGCGCTCCCGGGCGTCTCGCGGCCGCTTATGCCGCCAGCCCCGCGACCGGCGCAAGCCTCGCCCGGCCCGCGACCGATGCGGCTTGGACTCCCGGGCCCCGCGCCGTACATAGGGCGAAGCCCGATTGATGCCGCCGCGAACAAAGTCCCGATCATGCAGCAGGAACAGGCCAGTGCGCAGGGTGCGCGCCGCGCCCCGGAACCGCCGATCCACGGTCCCGAGGGTTTCGAGGGCATGCGCCGGGCGGGGCGGCTCACCGCCGAGGCCCTCGACCTGCTGATGGAGGCGACGCAGCCGGGCGTCACCACCGAGGAGCTCGACAGGCTCGCCTACACTTTCGCGATGGACCACGGCGCCTATCCGGCGTCGCTGCTCTACCGCGGCTACCCGAAGTCGATCTGCACCTCGATCAACCACGTGGTCTGCCACGGCATCCCCAACGACAAGCCTCTGCGCGAGGGCGACATCGTCAATCTCGACATCTGCCTGATCCTCGACGGCTGGCACGGTGATTCGAGCCGGATGGCCTATGTCGGCGGGGTGCCGCGCAAGGCCCAGCGCCTGTGCGAGATCACCTACGAGGCGCTGATGCGCGGCGTCGCCGCCGTGAAGCCCGGCGGCTCGACCAACGATATCGGACGGGCGATCCAGTCCTTCGCGGAAGGCGAGCGCTGCTCGGTGGTGCGCGACTTCTGCGGCCACGGCCTCGGGCGCACCTATCACGACGCGCCCACGATCCTGCACTACGTCGAGGCCAGCTACGACGTGCCGTTCAAGCCCGGCCAGTTCTTCACGATCGAGCCGATGATCAATCTCGGCCGGCCGGCCGTGAAGGTTCTGGGCGACGGCTGGACCGCCGTGACCCGCGACCGCTCGCTCTCCGCCCAGTTCGAGCACACGGTGGGCGTCACCGAAACCGGCGTCGAGATCTTCACGATCTCGCCGAAGGGGCTGCATCAGCCCGTCAACCCGGCCGCCTGACCGGCCGTGCCCGAGCGGCAGGACGACGGTGACGCGGGGCTGTTCGCCGACAGCGCCGCGCCGTCTCCGGTCGAGAAGGAGACGCCGCACTATCACGGCCATCGCGACCGCCTGCGGGAGAAGTTCTCGGCGGCCGGTCCGGACGCGCTGCCCGATTACGAGATGCTGGAACTCGTCCTGTTCCGGGCGATCCCCCGGCGCGACGTGAAGCCCCTCGCCAAGGCGCTGGTCGCCCGGTTCGGCAGCTTCGCCGAGGTGGTCAGCGCCGAGCCGGCGCGGCTCATGGAAGTGGAGGGCGTGAGCGCCGCTGTCGCGTCCGACCTCAAGGTGATCGAGGCCGCGGCGCGGCGGCTCGCCCGGGGCGCGATCCGGGAGCGCGCGCTCCTGGGCTCGTGGAGCGCGCTGCACGAGTACCTGCGCACCACCATGGCGTTCGCCCCGCGGGAGGAGTTCCGCGTCCTGTTCCTCGACAAGCGCAACCACCTCATCGCCGACGAGGTGCAGGGGCGCGGCACCGTCGATCATACGCCGGTCTACCCGCGCGAGGTCGCCCGCCGGGCACTCGAGCTCTCGGCGACGGCCATCATCCTGGCCCACAACCACCCGTCGGGCGACCCCGCCCCCTCCGCGGCCGACGTGGCGATGACCCGCGAGGTCGTGGCGGTCCTGGCGCCGCTCAAGATCGTGGTCCACGATCACGTGATCCTCGGCCGAAACGGTCACGCGAGCCTGAAAGGCCTGAAGCTGATCTGATCCTCCGGCCGCCTTGAGCGTTATCGCCCGCGGATATAGCCATGAACGGGTGGCGCGCCTCTTGCCTCAAGAGCGAGAGCGTACGGGAGGAGTGAGATGGCGGTGACGGCCTTCGACGAGATGAACGGGATCGGCGCGGCCGATCCGGCAGCCGTCCGCGACGCCTACGGCCAGCTCAAGGCCTGGCTCGACTCGACGCCGCCCGAGCATTTCAACACCCGCCGCAGCCAGGCCGAGCTGCTGTTCCGACGGATCGGCATCACCTTCGCGGTCTACGGCGACAACGAGTCGACCGAGCGGCTGATCCCGTTCGACATCATCCCCCGGGTGATCACCAAGCCGGAATGGGCCTTCCTGGAGCGCGGCCTGACGCAGCGGGTCACGGCCATCAACCTGTTCCTGAAGGACATCTACGGCGCCCAGGAATGCATCAAGGCCGGCATCATCCCGGCCGACCTCGTCTACCGCAACGCCCATTACCGCATGGAGATGCGGTCCTTCCGCGTGCCGCACGACCTCTACGTCCACATCGCCGGCATCGACATCGTCCGGACCGGCGAGAACGATTTCTTCGTGCTGGAGGACAACGCCCGCATCCCGTCGGGCGTCTCCTACATGCTGGAGAACCGGGAGGTGATGCTGCGCCTGTTCCCGGACCTGTTCTCGAAGCACCGCGTCGCGCCGGTCGAGAACTACCCGGACGCCCTGCTCGCCACCCTGCGCAGCCTCGCGCCGGGCTCGGCGACCCGCGACCCGACCGTCGTTCTGCTGACCCCGGGGCGCTACAACTCCGCGTTCTACGAGCACTCGTTCCTGGCCGACAAGCTCGGCGTCGAGCTGGTGGAGGCGTCCGACCTCTTCACCAAGGACGACGTCGTCTACATGCGCACGACCGAGGGGCCGCGGAAGGTCGACGTGATCTACCGCCGCCTCGACGACGACTTCCTCGACCCGCTGGTCTTCCGCCCGGATTCGGTCCTCGGCGTGCCCGGCCTGATGAACGCCTACGAGCGCGGCTCGGTCACCCTCGCCAACGCGGTCGGGACCGGCATCTCGGACGACAAGGCGGTCTACAGCTACATGCCGGAGATCGTGAAGTTCTTCACCGGCGAGGAGCCGATCCTGCACAACGTTCCGACCTATCGGTGCCGCGAGAAGGACGCGTTCGCGTACGTGATGGACAACCTGTCCGAGCTGGTGGTGAAGGAGGTCAACGGCTCGGGCGGCTACGGGATGCTGGTCGGGCCGCACGCGAGCAAGCGCGAGCTCGACGATTTCGCCAAGAAGCTCAAGCACGCCCCGGACGGGTTCATCGCCCAGCCGACCCTGTCGCTCTCCACCTGCCCGACCTTCGTGGCCTCGGGCGTCGCCCCCCGCCACGTCGACCTGCGGCCCTTCGTGCTGTGCGGGGCCGACAAGATCCGCATCGTCCCGGGCGGCCTGACCCGGGTGGCGCTGAAGGAAGGCTCCCTGGTGGTCAATTCCAGCCAGGGCGGTGGCACCAAGGACACCTGGGTGCTCGACGCCTGAGCTCCGCGATATCCGGACGTTCCGAGGCGCGGACATCGTGGTCCGCACGACTTGGCTGAAGACCGATGCTCTCCAGGACTGCCGACAACCTCTTCTGGCTCTCCCGCTACGTCGAGCGGGCCGACTTCGTCGCCCGCATTCTCGACGCGGCACACCGATTCGCGTCGCTTCCGACGAGCTACGGCGGCGGCGGGAGCAACGAGTGGGACTCGGCCCTCGCCTCGGCCGGCGACCCCGACGCGTTCAAGACCCATTACAGCGCGGTCAACGCCGACACGGTCTGCGACTTCCTGGCCTTCAGCCCGCACAACCCGTCCTCGATCCGCTCCTGCATCGAGGCGGCCCGCGAGAATGCCCGCTCGGTGCGCACGGCGCTCACCACCGAGATGTGGGACGCGATCAACGGCGCGTGGCTGGAGCTGCGCAACTACGCCGGCAAGGACCTCAACCGCGACGAGTTCGGCCGCTTCCTCGACTGGGTGAAGACCGTCTCGCTGACCTTCGACGGCTCGGCCTTCCGGACGATGCTGCGCAACGACGCCTTCTGGTTCACCCGGCTCGGCACGGCGATCGAGCGGGCCGACAACACCGCCCGCATCCTCGACGTGAAGTACCAGATCCTGCTGCCGCACGACGAGACGGTGGGCGGCAGCCTCGACTACTTCCAGTGGACCACGATCCTGCGCGAAGTGTCGGCGTTCAACGCCTACCACTGGGTCTACCGGGAGAGCATCAAGCCGCTGCTCGTGGCGGACCTCCTGATGCTCAACAAGCAGATGCCGCGCTCCTTCGCGAACTGCTACGGCGTCATCGTCGAGTATCTCGACCTGATCGCCGACGCCTACGGCCGCCGGGGGCCGAGCCAGCGTCTCGCGGGAAACATGTTGGCGAAGCTGGAGGGCGAGGATATCGACCGTGTCTTCGCCACCGGGCTGCACGAGTTCGTCGAGGCGTTCATCGCCGAGAACAACAAGGTGGGCGAGGCGATCGCCAAGCAGTATCTGGTCGGCTGAACGGGACGGACAGGACGGCGCATGCGCATCCGCGTGGTTCACGAGACCATCTACACGTACGAGCAGCCGGCCCGCGGGCTCGTGCAGGTCCTGCGGCTGACGCCGCGGGACCATGACGGGCAGTACGTTCGCGGGTGGCGGATCGACACCACCGTCGACGGGCGGCTGACCGCCCGCGAGGACGGGTTCGGCAACGTCGTCCACTGGTTCACCCCGGACGAGCCGGCCGACGCCCTGACCATCCGGGTCACCGGCGAGGTCGACACCGACGACACCCACGGCGTCGTCCGCGGCACGGTGGAGCGCCTGCCGGACGAATTCTACCTGCGCGACACGGACCTGTGCGTCGCGAGCCCTGAGCTGCACGCCTTCGCGGAGCGCGTCGCCGCGGAGGGCGACGGCGCCGTCCTGGCCCGGCTCCACCGGCTGATGGGCGCCGTCCACGGCGCCGTGGCCCACGAGCCCGGTCCCGCGAGCGGCGCGGTCCCGGCCGCCAAGGCGTTCGCGGCCGGCAGCGGCGTCTGTCAGGACCTCGCCCACGTCCTGATCGCCGCCGCCCGCCACATCGGCATCCCTTCCCGCTACGTCGCCGGCTATCGGGCCCGCGACGACGGCCAGGCGGATGTCGAGGCGCCCCACGGCTGGGTCGAGGCCCTGGTGCCGGATCTCGGCTGGGTGGCGTTCGACCCGTGCTACGATGTCAGCCCGGCGGACAATTACATCCGCGTCGCCACCGGCCTGGACTATCTCGGCGCGGCGCCGATCCGCGGCAGCCGGACCGGCGGTGGCACCGAGACACTGGACGTGAAGCTCCGGGTCGAGCAAGGCAGGGCCGCCGCTCAATCCTGATCGTACCGACCCCGGTCCGCCGACCGCACGAGAGCCCGAAGACGATGACCTACTGCGTCGGTGTCCTGGTGGAGGAAGGGCTGGTCATGGTCGCCGATACCCGCACCAATGCGGGGCTCGACGACATCTCGACCTACCGCAAGCTCCACCATTTCAACGTGCCGGGCGAGCGGGTGATGATGCTCGCCTCCGCGGGCAACCTCTCGATCACCCAGTCGGTGCTCAGCCTGCTCCAGGAGGGCGTGCCCGGCGAGGAGGAGGGCGAGCCGCCGCAGAAGCTCGTCGAGGCGCCGACCATGTTCCAGGCGGCGCAGCTGATCGGCCGGGCCATCCGGCGGGTCCGCGCGATCGAGAAGGACGGGTTCGAGGCGGCCAACATCCGGTTCTCGATCTCGCTTCTGTTCGGCGGCCAGATCGGCACCGGCGAGATGCGGCTGTACCTGATCTACTCCGCCGGCAACTTCATCGAGTGCAGCACCGACGCGCCGTTCCTCCAGATCGGCGAGCACAAGTACGGCAAGCCGATCCTCGACCGGGCGGTGAAGTACACGACCGACCTCTACGACGCCCTCAAGGTGAGCTTGGTCTCGATGGATTCGACCATGCGGTCGAATCTGGGCGTCGGCCTGCCGATCGACATCGCGGTCGCCCGCCGGAACGCGCTGACGCTCGAGGTGAACCACCGGATCGAGGCCGGCGAGGGCTACTTCCACGACCTGCGCGAGCGCTGGTCGGCGGCGCTCCGGGCCGCGCACCGGGCGATTCCGCGCCCGCCCTACGGGCCTTCCAGCACCTAGGACGGGGCTGCATTCCACGTGGCTGTCCGAGCCGCTGTGGACTCCGCTACACCCCAGGCCTCCAGGAGCGCCCGCGTCGCGTCGGCCGGATCCATGGCCCGCATCGGGCCACCCATGACGGCGAAGCCCGCCGCCCCCGCCGCGCGACAGGCCCCGATCACTGCCGGACCGACACCGCCCAGGGCCACGATCGGCAGGCCCGCCGCACGCGCGGCGGCGAGGCCCTCCGGTCCGAGAGCCGGTCCGTAGCCCGGCTTGCTCGCCGTCGCGTAGATCGGGCTGAGGGTCACGTAGTCGGCGCCGGCCGTCGCGGCGGCCGCGGCCTCACGCGGCGCGTGCGCGGAAACGCCGATCAGCGCGGCCTCGCCCAGGGTGGCCCGCGCCGCCGCGATCGCCTCCGGTCCCGAGCCGCCGCCGAGATGCACGCCGTCGGCTTCGAGGGCGCGCGCCAGCGCGACGTCGCCGCCGACCGTCAGGACACCGTTCGCGGCGCGCACGCGCGCGGCGACGCCCGCGCCGAGATGCAGGCGGGCATCCGCATCCAGGTCCCTGTCGCGGAACCAGATCCAGCGCCCGCCGCCGTCGAGGATCGCCTGGACGGTCTCGGCGAGGGGCCGCGGGTGCCCGTGCCGGTCCGTCACCGCCAGCAGCGGCGACGGCAGCACCCTCACGAGCCGACGAGGCCGAGCTGCGGGCTCGACGGCTCGGCCCGGCCGCGGCGAGGGATCCGCCCGGCGAGATGCGCGTCGCGCCCGGCCTCCACGGCCCGGCCCATGGCGCGGGCCATCCGCACCGGATCGTCGGCCTTGGCGATCGCGGTGTTGATCAGGCAGGCGGAAGCGCCGAGTTCCATGGCGATCACCGCGTCCGAGGCGGTGCCGATCCCGGCATCG
Source organism: Methylobacterium sp. C33D (assembly GCF_053345825.1). NCBI lineage: Bacteria > Pseudomonadati > Pseudomonadota > Alphaproteobacteria > Hyphomicrobiales > Methylobacteriaceae > Methylobacterium > Methylobacterium sp. C33D. The sequence continues at coordinate 98,046 of NZ_JBKFAV010000015.1, read as the reverse complement.
ACCACCACCGGCACCCTCGCCCGGCGGCAGATCAGCTCCAGGTTGGCCGGGTTGGCGACGCCCATCCCGGAGCCGATCAGCGAGCCCATGGGCATGACGGCGGCGCAGCCGAGATCCTCCAGGCGCTGGCACACGATCGGGTCGTCGTTGCAGTAGGGCAGCACCACGAAGCCGTCGTCCACGAGATGGCGACAGGCCTCGATCAGCTCGGTCACGTCCGGGTACAGCGTCTCCCGGTCGCCGATCACCTCGACCTTGATCCAGTTGGTGTCGAGCGCCTCCCGGGCGAGCTCGGCGGTCATGATCGCGTCCCGGGCCGTCTCGCAGCCGGCGGTGTTCGGCAGGAAGCGCTTGCCCTTCAGGATCTTGACCGTGTCCGAGCCGTGGCCCTGGAGCGAGACCCGGCGGATCGAGGCGGTGACCACGTCGGCGCCGCTCGCCGCGACGGCGTCGCGCATGATCGCCTGTGTCGGGTAGCCGGCGGTGCCGATGAACAGCCGGGACGACAGCGTCACCCCGGCAATGGTCAGGCTGTCGTCCCCGCCCTCGGGGCGGGACGGCGTGTGACTCGGGTCCATGCTCAACCTCCCTGCATGGCGCGGACGATCTCGACGCGGTCGCCCTCCGCGACCGGGGTCTCGCCCCAGTCCCGGCGGCGCAGAACCCGGCCGTTCAGCGCGATGGCGACGCCCTGCGGACTCTCGATGCCGCCCTCCTCCGCTTCCAGGCGGAACAGGGCGTCCACCGTCTCGACCGCGCAGTCGCGCGGCTCACCGTTGACGAGAAGTTTCATGCCGATTCCCTCAGCGCTTCCGGCTGCCCGAAGCGCGCGCGGGTGAAGGGACGGGCGACATCCGGCAGCGCGCCGTGCAGCACCAGCGCGGCGACCGCGTCGGCGGTCACCGGGGCGAGCAGGTAGCCGTTGCGGTGATGCCCGGTGGCGGCGACGAGGCCCGGGGCGATCGCGTCGAGGATCGGCGCGTCGTCGTCCGAGGTCGGACGGTAGCCGCTCCACACCGCCTCCACCTCCATCTCCTCGATGCCGGGCAGCACCCGGCGGGCGCCTTCCAGCAGGGCGTAGAGCCCGCCGGCGGTGACGCCGGGCCGGAAGCCGCAATCCTCGACGGTCGCGCCGACGATGAGCTGGCCGTCGCTCTTCGGCGCCATGTGGACCTGCTCGGTCCAGACCATCCGCGCCAGGGTACCGGTGCGGGGGGTGGTGCGCAGGGCCAGGGACTGGCCCTTGAGCGGGCGGACCGGCAGGGCGAGCGCGTCGGGCAGCAGGCCGCCCTCCCCGCTCCAGGCACCGGAGGCGAGGATGACGGTCTCCGCCGCCACGACGCGGTCGCCGGCACGGATCCCGGTGACGCGGCCGCCCGACCAGTCCAGGGCGGTGACGGGCGTCCGCTCCACCAGGACGACGCCGGCCCGGCGGCAGGCCTCGGTGAGGGCGTCCATGACCAGACGGGGATCGACCTGATGGTCGAGCGGGCAGTGGATCCCGGCGGTGACGGAGGGGCGCAGGCCCGGCTCCAGGCGCCGCACCTCGCTGCCCGGCAGCCAGGTGGCCGCGAGGCCGGAGCGGCGCTGCAGGTCGTAGCGGAAGCGCAGGCGCTCGACCTCGTCGCGGCCGACCGCCAGCACCAGGGTGCCGTCGGCCCGGTAGTCGATCGCGCGGCCGGATTCGGCCTCCAGCGCGTCGCGGAACCCGGGCCAGAGCCGCAGCGAATCCAGTGCGAGGGGCAGCAGCGGGTCGGACCCGGGCTCGTGCTCGGCGGCCGGGGCCAGCATGCCGGTGGCCGCGAGGCTCGCGCCCGCGCCGATCGTGTCCCGCTCCAGCACCGTCACGGCGCGGCCGGCCCGGGCGAGGCGCCACGCGATCGACAGCCCGATCAGCCCGCCGCCGACGACGGCCACGTCGGTCCGCGCCGGAAGGGACGCCGGCGCGGCGCTGCCGTCCGGTTTGCGGCGGCGTCCGATCGGTGAGGCGGGGCGGTCGAGGGGCACAATCATCTCCGCGGAATGCCGTCGCGGTGACCGGGCCGTGCGCTTCGGTGAGAAGCTGTGGCCTGCCTGTCGGGCGGCCGCGGTCCAATCCCTACGCCGGTATGAGCCGGATCAGGTTCGAAGGATTTCCGCGCCGCAGGTCCTGACGGACGTGCCAGCGGTTTCTCAGCCCCTTGCCGGGGATCTCCCTGGAACAGAGGCAGATGTGGCTTCCCGGCTGCGGCCGGTCAACCCCGCGCCGCAGCCATCCGGTCGTTCCAGCGACAATCCGCGGATCCCGGTGATGATCTGGATACCAATCGCAGCGGAATCGGCACGCGTGCGCCGGCGGCGATCGCGATCGCGCACCATCCCTTCACCGGTCTGGCATCTCATCGCCGGGATTCCGGAACGTCTCCGGTCGCCGGCACTCCACGTCACGGGCGAATTCGCGTGCGCGCAATCCTATTGATCTGCCTGCTCGGCTTCCTCGGCGTCACGGCCGTCCTGAAGCTGCGCGACGGCATGCGGCCGGCGCCGGTGGCCCTCGCCGTCACTCCGCCGCCGGAGCCGGCTCTCGCGGTCGATGCCGCCGGTGTGGCTCTCCAGGCCGGGCGCAACGGCCACTTCTTCGTCAACGCGCTGCTGGACGGCCGCTCGTTGCCGATGATGGTGGATACCGGGGCGAGTGCCTGCGCGTTCTCCGAGGAGGACGCCGCGCGGATCGGGATCCGGGTCGGTCCGTCCGATTTCACGCGCGTCTGGAACACCGCGAACGGCACGGTCCGCGTGGCGCCGATCCGGATCGCCATCGTGCAGATCGGATCGATCACGGTGCGGGACGTCGATGCGGTGGTGATCCCGCGCGGGCTCCTGTCCACCAGCCTTCTCGGCATGTCGTTCCTCAGGCGTCTGCGCGATTTCGGCGTCTCCGGCAGCACGATGACGCTCAGGGGCTGAAGCGCCGAGATCCTCCGCCCTGACCTTCGTGATCGTGGCGTTCTCGCGGGGCGCACGCGGGACCGGCTGCGCCGCTGCCACCGGTGTACAGACACCGGGCCGGCGTGCCCGACATGGTCTCGCGGCCGCTCGATCAATCTCCGCGGATCAACGTGCCTGTTGAGGCTCCCTTGTTGTGCTCAAGTATTGATGTACGTTGGAGCGATCGTGCTGTAGATACGCGCTTTAACGTAAGCTTTGCCGGTCAGGACGATTGTTTTGTCAATGCATGATGGCGGTGCTAGGAGTGTCTACGACTGCGTGTTCTGAATAAGGGCGCGGCGTGGAGCGGCTTCAGAATGACGAATCGCGGGTCGACCATCTGTTTGTCCATGATCGTGAAGGACGAGGCCCCCGTTATCCGGCGTTGCCTCGACTCTGTGCGTCCGATGATCCATCATTGGATCATCGTTGATACCGGCTCGACGGACGGAACCCAGGATATCGTCCGCGCCGCGCTGGCGGACATACCGGGAGCCCTGGTCGAGCGCCCGTGGGTCGATTTCGCTTTCAATCGGAACGAGGCTCTGAAACTCGCGCGGCGGCACGCGCAGTACGTGCTGATCATCGACGCCGACGATGAGCTGATCATCCCGGCGGACTTCACGATGCCGAAGCTGCGCGCGCCCGGCTACCGCTTCGAGATCATCGACGAACACACGCGCTACTGGCGCAACCAGCTGGTCAACAGCCGGGAGAACTGGCGCTACCGGGGCGTCCTGCACGAATTTCTCAGCTGCCCCGGCGTGACCGAGACGCCGATCCTGCCCCTCGCGATGCGCCGCGGCGGCGACGGCGCCCGCCACCGCGACGCGACTGCGGATGCGCGGGATATCGCCGTCCTCGAGAAGGCGCTGGCGGTCGAGACGGACCCTTTCATGATCGCGCGGTACACGATGTACCTCGGGACCACGTACGACGCCGCCGGGGAACACCGGAAGGCCCTCGCGTGCTTTCTGAAGCGGGCCGATCTCGGCGGATGGGACGAGGAAGTCTATTTCAACCTGCTGATGGCTGCGGTGAACGCGGAGCGCCTCCACGAGCCGGAGGACCGGGTGCTGGATCTCTACGAGCGCGCGACCGCGGTCCGTCCCGCGCGGGCGGAGGCGCGCCACGGGGCCAGTCGGTTCTGCAGGCTGAGAAAGCGGTTCGCGGAGGGCTATCGGTATGCCGAGGCTGGCCTCGCGCTCGAGCTTCCGAGCGAGGGGATCTCTCTGAACCCGTGGGTCTACGAGTACGGCTTGCTCGACGAGTTCGCCCTCAACGCGTACCACAGCGGCCAATACAGCGCCTGCGGTCACGCCTGCCTGAAGATCCTCGAACGGACGCAGGTCCCGCGGGACGTCGCCCTACGCGCCGGCGCCCTGGCCCGGGACGTGTTGGCGAAGATGATCGACCCGGTCTGGGGCTGCCGTCATACTCCCTACGCTCTGCCGTTCGTGCCGACGTGGTGAGATCGACCGCGCACGCCCGGGCGGCGAACGGCGGATGACGGCGGACGGGCAGGACGGCCCGGTGTCGTTCAGGGATCGATCGGTCACGCGCTCGGGAGGCGGCTCAGCTCGACCTGCGCGGGCGCAGGAATTTCGGCCGGAACACCGCCATCGGCTCGTCGAACCCGTTGAGACGGTGCTCGCCGAGCGGGATCGGGTCGCCCCAGAGGAAGTCCACGAAGGGCTTCGACATCAGCAGCGGCTCGCCGAGGGCGCGGTTCAGCTGCGCGATGCGGCTCGCGAGGTTCACGTCGCGGCCGATCACCGTGAAGTCGAGGCGGGAGCCGGACCCGACATTGCCGTAGGCGGCTTCGCCGTGGTGGAGCGCGATGCCCGCGGCGACCGGCACCGGGAACTGGTGCAGGGCGTTCGCCTCGTCGAGGGCCGCCAGGGCGTGCTGGGCCGCCGTGAGCGCGCCTTTGGCCGCGCCGCCCAGGTCGTCGCCGGACTCCCGGAAGATCGCCAGCAGGCCGTCGCCGAGATACTTCAGGACCTCGCCGCCCTCCCGCTCGATCGGCGGCACGAGGCAGTCGAAGAACACGTTGAGCAGGCCGACCGCCTCCTCGGGCGTCATGTCGGCGGTTGTGCGGGTGTAGTCGCGCATGTCGGCGAACAGGATCGCCGAGCGGATCCGCGTCACCTGCCCCCGGCGGATGTCCCCGGCCAGGATCGCCCGGTGCGGCTCGTCGCCGACGTAGAGCCGGAGCACGTGATCGAGCTGCTTGTTGAGGACGCGCATCTCCATCACCGCCGCCAGCGCCGGCATGACGAAGCGGAGGATCGCGATGTCGTCGTCCCGGAACCCCTCGGGGGCCCGCGTGGCGAAGGTGATGCCGTTCTGCGTGCCGTTCGTGAAGAACAGGGGCGCCACCACGTAGTGGGTGTAACCGCCGGCCTTCAGGTCCGGGACGATCGCGTAGGCGTCGTCCGGGGTCTTCGACAGGTCGAGGATCAGCCACTCGCCGGTCTCGTGGACCGTGTGGAACGGGCTGTTGAGGTAGGCGTCCGTCGAGCGGGCCCCGTGGGGGAACAGCCGCACGGTGGTGCCGCCGTCCCGGGTCCAGATGCGGCCGACCCCGGCATATTCCGAGTGCAGGGTGTCGATGGCCGTCGAGGCCCGGTCCACCGGCACGCCGATCGCGATCAGGCGCTCGGCGAGCCCGGCCAGCATCTCCTCGGCGTTGGGCATCCGCGCGCCCTCGCCGAGCAGCCAGTCGCGGATGCCCACGGAGGGCTGGAGCGCGCCGAAGGGCACGTCGTCGGCCTCCGAGCCGTCCGCGAAGGCCGTCGGGGATCCGGGCGTTGGCGGGCGGCGTTCGAGCATGGCGCCAGACTGGATGCCGCGCGGCACCGAGGCAACGCGGGCGACGGGGAAGCGCCGCGCGATCCGCGGCGCAGGCTCAGTTGTCCAGGAAGCTCCTGAGCTTCCGGCTGCGCGAGGGATGCTTCAGCTTCCGCAGCGCCTTCGCCTCGATCTGGCGGATGCGCTCGCGGGTCACCGAGAACTGCTGGCCGACCTCCTCGAGGGTGTGGTCGGTGTTCATGCCGATGCCGAAGCGCATGCGCAGCACGCGCTCCTCGCGGGGCGTGAGCGAGGCGAGCACGCGCGTCGTGGTCTCGCGCAGGTTCGACTGGATCGCCGCGTCGATCGGCAGGACGACGTTCTTGTCCTCGATGAAGTCGCCGAGGTGGCTGTCCTCCTCGTCGCCGATGGGCGTCTCGAGGGAGATCGGCTCCTTGGCGATCTTCAGGACCTTGCGGACCTTCTCCAGCGGCATGGCCAGCTTCTCGGCCAGCTCCTCCGGTGTCGGCTCGCGGCCGATCTCGTGCAGCATCTGGCGCGACGTGCGGACGATCTTGTTGATCGTCTCGATCATGTGCACCGGGATGCGGATCGTGCGCGCCTGGTCGGCGATCGAGCGGGTGATCGCCTGCCGGATCCACCACGTGGCGTAGGTCGAGAACTTGTAGCCTCGGCGGTACTCGAACTTGTCGACCGCCTTCATCAGACCGATGTTGCCCTCCTGGATCAGGTCCAGGAACTGCAGGCCGCGGTTCGTGTACTTCTTGGCGATCGAGATCACGAGGCGCAGGTTCGCCTCGATCATCTCCTTCTTGGCCTGACGGGCCTCGCGCTCGCCCTTCTGGACCATGTTGACGATGCGGCGGTACTCGCCGATCTCCAGGCCCGTCTCCGAGGCGAGGTCGAGGATCTGCGCGCGCAGCTCCGCGACCTGCCGCGAGCCGCGCTCGACCAGGTTCTTCCAGCCCTTGCCGCCGAGGGTCCCGACGCGCTCCATCCAGTTGGGATCGAGCTCGTAGCCCTGGTAGTGGCGCAGGAACTCGTCGCGCGCCACGCCGTGGCTCTCGGCGAAGCGCATCAGCCGGCCCTCGTGGCCTATCAGCTGCTTGTTGATCGAGTAGAGCTGGCCGACCAGCGCCTCGATGCGGTTGTTGTTGAGCGAGAGGGACTTCACGTCGGCGACGACGATGTCCTTCAGCTCGATCTGCTTCTGGTTCTGGGCCGGGGTGTTCTGCTCGCCCGCAGCCTTGCGCTCGGTGCCCTCAATCTGGAACTTGCGCAGCTTGCGGTAGTTCGCGGCGATCGCGTCGAAGGTCTCGAGGACCCGCGGCTTGATCTCCGCCTCCATGGCGGCGAGCGAGACGTTGTTCTCGAGATCGTCCTCGTCGTCGCCGCCCTCCGGGGTCGCCGGCTCGCCGTCCTCCGACCCCTCCTCGCCCTCGGCCTCGCCGATCTGCGGGCCGTTCTTGCCGTCCGGGCCCGCGTAGGTCGCCTCGAGGTCGATGATGTCGCGCAGGAGGACCTTGCCCTCCACGAGTTCGTCCCGCCAGATGATGATCGCCTGGAAGGTCAGCGGGCTCTCGCAGAGGCCCGCGATCATCGCCTCGCGGCCGGCCTCGATGCGCTTGGCGATGGCGATCTCGCCCTCGCGGGACAGGAGCTCCACCGAGCCCATCTCGCGCAGGTACATGCGCACCGGATCGTCGGTGCGGTCGGTCGGCTCCTTGGTCGTGGTGGCGACCGCGACGGCGCGCGCCGGCGCGACCTCGGCGACCTCGCCGCCTTCGGCCTCCTCCTCCTCGCCGTCCGCGGCCTTCTCGCCGGCGGCCTCGTCGGTCTCCTCGGCCTCGACGACGTTGATGCCCATCTCGGAGAGCTGCGAGAGCACGTCCTCGAGCTGGTCCGGATCGGACTGGCCCTCGGGCAGCACCTCGTTGACCTCCTCGTAGGTCACGTAGCCGCGCTTCTTGGCGAGCTTGACCATCCGCTTGACCGAAGCATCCGTCAGGTCGAGGAGCGGCCCGTCGGTCTGCTGCTCGGGGGCAGCGTCCGTCTCGTCCCGTTCCGTTGCCTTCGTCGCCATGATCAGCCTATTGTTTCGCACGCGGCGCGTAGCGGAGGCCCCGATGAGGCCGGTCCACGCCGTCGGCGCCGCTCCGTGAGATCGGCGCCGGATCGCTCCAATCGCCGTGAGTCGTCGGTATCCGTATGCAAGCCCGAGGCTTGACCGATTGTTAACTATGGCGGGACACTGCCCCCCGCCACCGCCATGACACAGGCATTACGCGGCCGTCGAGTCGCTCGACACCGGTGCATCGGCCTCCGCCTCGGCGGCGATGACGGTTTCCAGCCTCGCCTTCACTTCGCAGAGCCATGCCCATCCGGCATCGGTCGGATCGTCCTCAAACGCCTGCCGTGCTTCGCGAAGTTCGCTATGTAGCGCTCCTGCCTGCCGGTGCAAGATCATCGCCTGTCGGAGCGCGTCTGCGCGGTGGCCAGGATCGGCGTGCGGGGCGAGGGTCGTGCGGTCCCGCGAGCGAGCCAGAGCGAGGATTCGGTCGGCCGCCCCAGTGAGTCCGGCGCGGTTGATGCGGTTCTGCAACACCTCGGGCGCCGCGTGCTCGTCCTCGGCCGCGCAGGCCAGCAGGACCGACAGCAGCGTACGGGCGTCGGGATCCTCGAAGTCGAGCTCGGCCGCCTCCTCGCCGAACTCCGCCATCATCTCGGGGTGGGCCAGCAGGGTGCCGACGATCACCGCCTCGCGCACCGGGGCGGCGCCCGTGAAGCCCGCCGAGGCCGTCACCGAAGGGCTGGGGCTGCCGGTGATGCGCGGCGAGACGGGCTCGCCGGGGCGGGCGAAGCGCTGGCGACCGCGCGGGGTCCCGCCGGCGGCGCGGCCGCCGCGGGGCGACAGGCCGCGCAGGCGCTCCTCGATATCGTCGCGGTAGTAGCGCCGCACGGTCTCGTCGCGGATCGTCGCGACGGTTGTACGCAGAGTCTGCGTCAGGCCGGCGCGGCGCTCCGGCGTGTCGACCGGTCCCGCCTCGAGAGCGCGCCGCCACAGCAGCTCCGACAGGGGAAGCGCCGCCGTCAGGACTTGGTCGATCGCCGTCGGGCCGCCCGACCGCAGCAGGTCGTCCGGGTCCTGGCCGCCCGGAAGCAGCGCGATCCGGAGCGAGCGGCCGGGTTCGAGGAGCGGCAGCGCGATGTCGAGGGCCCGGAACGCGGCCCGCTGGCCGGCCTTGTCGCCGTCGAAGCAGAGGATCGGCTCGTCGGCGTGGCGCCAGAGCAGGCCGAGCTGGTCCTCCGTGAGGGCTGTGCCCAGGGGGGCCACGGTCTCGGGATGGCCGGCGAGCGTCATGGCGATGACGTCGACGTAGCCCTCGACCGCGATGATCGATCCGCGGTCGTGGGCGGCCTTGCGGGCACCGTGCAGGTTGTAGAGCGTCCGGCCTTTGTGGAAGAGCGGCGTCTCCGGCGAGTTGAGGTACTTGGCGCGCACCTCCTTGGCGAGCGCCCGGCCGCCGAAGGCCACGACCCGGCCGCGGGCGTCGGTGATCGGGAACATGACCCGGTCGCGGAAATAGTCGTAGGGGACGGAGACCCCCTCCCCCGCCGCGAGCAGGCCGAGCTCGACCATCAGCGCCTTCTCGACGCCCTGCCCGGCGAGGTGGTCGCGCAGCGCGTAGCGCTCGCCCGGCGCGTAGCCGAGGCGGAAGGCGCGCTGCGTCTCGTCCCGCAATCCGCGCCGCTCGAGATAGGCGCGGGCCTCGCTGCCCTGGCCCGACCGCAGGCGCTCCTCGAACCAGCGCGCGGCCATCTCCATGACCTCGATCGCGCCGGCCCGCTTCTGCTCGCTGGCGCGGTTGTCCTCGGTGGGCGCCGGCAGGCTGACGCCGGCCTCGCCCGCGAGCCGCTCGACCGCCTCGGGGAAGCTGAGGCCTTCCGTCTCCATGAGGAAGGTGAAGATGTCGCCGTGCTTGGAGGACGAGAAGCAGTGGTAGAACTGCTTCTGGTCGTTCACGTAGAAGGACGGCGTCTTCTCGGCGTTGAACGGCGACAGGCCGCGCCATTCGCGGCCGGCCTTCTTCAGCTGCACGCGGCGGCCGACCACCGACGAGGCCGGCAGCCGTGAGCGGATCTCTTCCAGGATGTGGGGCGGATAGCGCACGGGGCCTGGGACGGTTGCGTGGACCTGCTCCTATAGCGCGAGACGCCTGACCGAGTCCCTCACGCCCCCGGAATCCGGTGGAGGATTGCGGGGAGAGGTTCAGCCCTTCGCCGCCAGCGCCGCCTTCACCAGCCCGCTGGCCTTGCCGAAATCCATCCGGCCCACGAAAGTCCCCTTCAGGGCGCCGATCACCTTGCCCATGTCCTTCGGCCCGGCGGCGCCGGTCTCGAGGATCGCTGCCTCGACCGCGGCCTTCATCTCGGTCTCGTCCATCTGCTTCGGCAGGAAGCTCTCGACGATCGCGATCTCGGCGCGCTCGTTGGCGGCGAGTTCCGGGCGGCCGCCCTGCTCGTAGACGGCGGCCGATTCGGTGCGCTGCTTGATCATCTTCTGCAGCAGCGACAGGATCTCCTCGTCGGAGATCGGCTCCTTGCCGTTGCCGCGCGCCTCGATGTCCCGGTCCTTCAGGGCAGCCTGAATCATCCGGACGGTGGCGAGCCTGTCCTTGTCGCCGGCCTTCATGGCTTCCTTCATCTCGGTGGTGAAGCGCGCGCGCAGCATCTCGGTGACCTTCCAACGATCGAAGCGGGGGGCTGGCCTGCGGTTTGCGGGTGTTGAGCCCTGCGGGAGGCGGAGCCACATTGACCCCATCGCGGGCCGCTGGCTAAGAGCGCCGCACACGATCATGCCGCAAGCCGAGAGCGCCGAGAGCCGGCGCCCGCCTTCGGCCGGACATAAGCGAGACTCAGCCCATGCTGCAAGACGCCGCCGCGCATGCCCCCGAGCCTCAGGCTCCCGAGCCCTGGGCCGAGCCCGTCGCGACGGCGCTGCTCGTTCTGGCCGACGGCACCGTCCTGGAGGGATTCGGCATCGGCCAGGCCGGCGTGGCCGACGGTGAGGTCTGTTTCAACACGGCGATGACCGGCTACCAGGAGATCCTGACGGACCCGTCCTATGCCGGCCAGATCGTCACCTTCACCTTCCCGCATATCGGCAACGTCGGCACCAACGACGAGGATCTGGAGAGCCTGGAGGCGGCGCCGGCCTCGGGCGTCCGCGGCACCGTCATCGCCTCGGCGGTGACGAACCCGTCGAACTGGCGGTCCTCGTCGCATCTCGACGGGTGGCTCAGGGCGCGCGGCATCGTCGGCATCACCGGCGTCGACACCCGGGCGCTCACGGCCCGCATCCGCGACCAGGGCATGCCCAACGCCGTGATCGCCAACGATCCCCAGGGGAATTTCGACCGCGAGGCCCTCAAGGCCCGCGCGGCGGCCCTCGCGCCCATGGAGGGGCTGGACCTCGTTCCGCCGGTGACGAGCCGCGCGAAGTCGGAATGGTCCGAGACCGTATGGGCGCTCGGCAACGGCTACGGCACGCGCGCACCCGGCGAGGGCCTCAAGGTCGTGGCCATCGATTACGGCGTGAAGCGCAACATCCTGCGCCTCCTCGCCCAGGCCGGCTGCGACGTCACCGTGGTGCCGGCCACCACGACGGCCGAGGAGATCCTGGCGCTGAAGCCGGACGGCGTGTTCCTGTCGAACGGCCCCGGCGATCCGGCCGCCACCGGCGCCTACGCGGTCCCGGTGATTCGCAGGCTCCTGGACGAGAAGGTGCCGACCTTCGGCATCTGCCTCGGCCACCAGCTGATGGGTCTCGCCCTCGGCGGCCGGACCGTGAAGATGGGCCAGGGCCACCACGGCGCGAACCACCCGGTGAAGGACAAGACCACCGGCAAGGTCGAGATCGTGTCGATGAACCACGGCTTCGCGGTGGACCCGGACAGCCTGCCGGAGACGGCCGTGGAGACCCACGTGTCGCTGTTCGACGGCTCGAATTGCGGCCTGACCCTCACCGACCGCCCGGCCTTCTCGGTGCAGCACCACCCGGAGGCCTCCCCCGGCCCGCGCGACAGCCACTACCTCTTCGAGCGCTTCGTGACGCTGATGCGCTCCGGCACTGCTGAGACCGCGAAGAGCGCCTGAGGACCCGGTACGGCCCCCGTCCCGCCGGCATCGCCGCGCGGCGACGGCGGGACACGGCCGGGCCGCCGCCCCGACCCCAATCGGGCCGCGGCGGGGCCATAAAATCCGCCAGATCGGACGGCTTAAGGGGGCTCATGACGGCCCGCGACCGGCGGCGCATCCGCGCCCTGCGACGGCGGCCCGTCTCAGGGGATTGCCGGATGACCATCGACGAGGCGCGCGACGATTTCTCCCGCCTGCATCGCAGCTTCACCTTCCACCTGGGCGTCGCCGTGGGCCTGTCCTGGCTGACCGCCCTCTACGCCGCCTTCTACGCTCCCTGGGTGCGCAACATCCGGGCGCTGATCGACCCGACCGGCGGCTTCGACCGCGTCGAGAGCACGGTGTCCTACCTGTTCGCCATGCCGGCGGTCCTCGCCCTCGCCTGGGTCTCGGTCTATTTCGGCCGCGAGGCCCTGCGCCGCGCGCAGACGCTCTCGAACGTCGCCGTCGAGTTCGCGGCCGCCGCCGTCGTGGCCTTCGGGATGTTCTACCTGTCGATCGACCGCGCGGTCGCGGCGCTCCACGCCGGTTTCTGAGGCGGCACGGGGCGGCGCGCGCCGCCCCGACGCCTACCGGACCTTCTCGAACAGCGGCTCGAACCGCTTGGCGGCCAGCTTGTTCTGCGGCACCGCCCTCGCCGCCTCCAGATTGTCGGGCTTGTCGCCGACCTGGACGAGGCCGACCATCCCCATGATGTAGTGCGGCGCGCACTTGATTCCGTAGAGACCGGGCTTGTCGAAGGTCACGGTCTCCTCCTTGCCGACCACCGTCTTGAACGGTACCGCGCCCTCGGGCGCCATGCCCTTGATCAGCTCGGCAGTGTGACCCTTGTCGGCCGGAACGAACCGCACCGTGTCGCCGGGCTGAATTTTCACGAAGGCCGGATCGAAGACCATCATCCCGCCCGGGCCGCTGTTCAACGTCTTGATGGAGACTTCCGAGGCGTTCGCGCCCGCGATCGAGGCGATCAGAAGTGCGGCGACGGGCAGGGTTGGCCTGAGCATTTTCAGTCTCGAACAAGTACGATGTCGATCGACGGGTCGCGCGATCGACCGAGCCTTACGGTCAGGCGCCGATCGCCCGCAAGAATTCAATGAATGCTTGCGAGAATTTTTAAATACTCCAGATCGACGGAGCCCGGCGGCCCGCGCGCGCCGGCCCCTCGGCCAGATTGCGCGGTTGTCCCGGCCTTCCAAAGCGCCCGTGGCCCGTGTAAACGCGGGGCTCAACGACATTCCCGCCACGCGCGTCCGGGAGCAGGGCTCAGTCGAGCCGTGCCCGATCGGGCGCGCTTGGCCTGAGAAGGCCCACGATGCCCAAACGCACCGACATCTCCTCGATCCTGATCATCGGTGCGGGTCCGATCATCATCGGACAGGCCTGCGAGTTCGATTATTCCGGCACCCAGGCCTGCAAGGCCCTCCGCGAGGAGGGCTACCGCATCGTGCTGGTGAACTCGAACCCCGCGACCATCATGACCGACCCGGACATGGCGGACGCGACCTACGTCGAGCCGATCACGCCGGAGATCGTCGCCAAGATCATCGAGAAGGAGCGCCCCGACGCGATCCTGCCGACCATGGGCGGCCAGACGGCGCTGAACTGCGCCCTGTCGCTGCAGAAGATGGGCGTGCTCGCCAAGTACGGCGTGCAGATGATCGGCGCCACCGCCGAGGCCATCGACAAGGCCGAGGACCGGAGCCTGTTCCGCGACGCCATGACCAAGATCGGGCTCGACACCCCGAAATCGGCGCTCGCCAACGCCTCGGCGGCCAAGAAGGCCGACCGTCAAACCTACCTGGCCGAGATCGCCAGGATCGAGGCGGCCAACACCGATCCGGCGGCGCGCCAGACGGCCCTGGCGGCCTACGAGAAGAGCTGGGCCGCGGGCGAGACCGAGCGGCGCAAGCGCTACGGCGAGCACGCCATCGGGCAGGCCCTGATCGCGCTGGCCGAGGTCGGCCTGCCGGCGATCATCCGGCCGTCCTTCACCATGGGCGGCACCGGCGGCGGCATCGCCTACAACCGCGAGGAGTTCCTCGACATCGTCGAGCGCGGCATCGACGCGTCGCCGACCAACGAGGTGCTGATCGAGGAGAGCGTGCTCGGCTGGAAGGAGTACGAGATGGAGGTCGTCCGGGACCGGAACGACAACTGCATCATCGTCTGCTCCATCGAGAACATCGACCCGATGGGCGTGCACACGGGCGATTCGATCACCGTCGCCCCGGCGCTGACGCTCACCGACAAGGAATACCAAGTGATGCGCGACGCATCGCTGGCGGTGCTCCGCGAGATCGGCGTCGAGACCGGCGGCTCCAACGTGCAGTTCGCGATCAACCCCGAGAACGGGCGCATGATCGTGATCGAGATGAACCCGCGCGTCTCGCGCTCCTCGGCGCTCGCCTCGAAGGCCACCGGCTTCCCGATCGCCAAGGTCGCGGCCAAGCTCGCGGTCGGCTACACGCTGGACGAGATCGCCAACGACATCACCGGCGGCGCGACCCCGGCCTCGTTCGAGCCGACGATCGACTACGTCGTCACCAAAATTCCGAGGTTCGCGTTCGAGAAATTCCCGGGCGCCGAGCCGACGCTCACGACCGCGATGAAGTCGGTGGGCGAGGCCATGGCGATCGGCCGCTGCTTCGCCGAATCGCTGCAGAAGGCGCTCCGCTCGCTGGAGACCGGCCTGACCGGCCTCGACGACATCGAGATCGAGGGGCTGGGCAAGGGCGACGACCACAACGCCATCAAGGCGGCGATCGGCACCCCGACCCCGGACCGGCTCCTGAAGGTCGCGCAGGCGCTGCGCCTCGGCGTCAGCCACGAGCAGGTCTACGCCTCCTGCAAGATCGACCCGTGGTTCCTGGAGCAACTCCAGGCGATCATCGATCTGGAGAACCGCGTGAAGGCCCACGGCCTGCCGAAGACGGCCGGCGCCTTCCGCCAGCTCAAGGCCGCCGGCTTCTCGGATGCCCGCCTCGCGGTTCTGGCCAAGATCGACGAGGCCGCCGTCGGCGCGGCCCGTCGCGCCCTGGCGGTGCGCCCGGTCTACAAGCGCATCGACACCTGCGCGGCGGAGTTCAAGTCGCCCACCGCCTACATGTACTCGACCTACGTGGCGCCCTTCGCGGGCGCGGTGGTCGACGAGGCGCAGCCCTCGGACCGCAAGAAGGTCGTGATCCTCGGCGGCGGCCCGAACCGGATCGGCCAGGGCATCGAGTTCGACTATTGCTGCTGCCACGCCTGCTTCGCGCTGTCGGACGCGGGCTACGAGACCATCATGGTCAACTGCAACCCGGAGACGGTCTCGACCGACTACGACACCTCCGACCGGCTCTACTTCGAGCCGCTGACCGCCGAGGACGTGCTGGAGATCATCGAGACCGAGCGGCAGGCCGGCACCCTGCACGGCGTGATCGTGCAGTTCGGCGGCCAGACCCCGCTGAAGCTCGCCCGCGCCCTCGAGGCCGCCGGCGTGCCGATCCTCGGCACCTCGCCCGACGCCATCGACCTCGCCGAGGACCGCGACCAGTTCAAGCGGCTCCTCGACAAGCTCGCGATGAAGCAGCCGAAGAACGGCATCGCCTACTCGGTGGAGCAGAGCCGGCTGGTGGCCGAGACGCTCGGCCTGCCCTTCGTGGTGCGCCCGAGCTACGTGCTCGGCGGCCGCGCCATGGCGATCATCCGCGACGAGACCCAGTTCGCCGACTACCTGCTCGACACGCTGCCGAGCCTGATCCCCTCCGAGGTGAAGGCCCGTTACCCGAACGACAAGACCGGCCAGATCAACACGGTGCTGGGCAAGAACCCCCTCCTGTTCGACCGCTACCTCTCGGACGCGGTCGAGGTCGACGTCGACGCGGTCTGCGACGGCAAGGACGTGTTCATCGCCGGCATCATGGAGCACATCGAGGAGGCCGGCATCCATTCCGGCGATTCGGCCTGCTCGCTGCCGCCGCGCTCGCTCTCGCCCGAGATCATGGACGAGCTGGAGCGCCAGACGAAAGCGATGGCGCTGGCGCTCAACGTCGTCGGCCTGATGAACGTGCAGTACGCCATCAAGGACGGCACGATCTACGTGCTGGAGGTGAACCCCCGCGCCTCGCGCACGGTGCCGTTCGTCGCCAAGGTCATCGGCGAGCCGATCGCCAAGATCGCGGCCCGGATCATGGCGGGCGAGCCGCTCGCGACCTTCGGCCTGAAACCGAAGACCCTGCCCCATATCGCCGTCAAGGAGGCGGTCTTCCCCTTCGCCCGCTTCCCCGGCGTCGACGTGCTGCTCGGCCCGGAGATGCGCTCGACCGGCGAGGTGATCGGGCTCGACGCGAGCTTCGGCGTGGCCTTCGCCAAGAGCCAGCTCGGCTCGGGCACGCAGGTGCCGAAGGCGGGCGCCGTGTTCGTCTCGGTGCGGGATGCCGACAAGGCCCGCATCCTGCCGACCATGAAGCTCCTGTCCGATCTCGGCTTCACCGTCCTGGCGACCGGCGGCACGCAGCGCTATCTGGTGGAGAACGGCGTCCCGGCCGAGCGGATCAACAAGGTTCTCGAGGGGCGGCCGCACGTGGTCGACGCCATCAAGAACGGCGGGATCCACCTCGTCCTGAACACCACCGAGGGGGCCGGCGCCCTGTCGGACTCGCGCTCGCTCCGGCGCGCGGCCCTCTTGCATAAGGTGCCGTATTACACCACTCTAGCCGGCGCGATGGCCGCGGCCGAGGGGATCAAGGCCTATCTAGAGGGCGATCTCAAGGTCCGCGCGTTGCAGGAATACTTCGCGGCCTGAACCTCAGGGTTCCGCTGACTTCATTTCATGGCCCGGGGAGAGTGCTTCACTCTCGGCCGGGCCTCTTCATTGTGGCGCGAGACGATGGCGATAGACAAGGTTCCGATCACCGTGCGCGGGCTGGCAGCCCTCGAAGAGGAGCTGAAGCACCGCCAGCAGGTGGAGCGCCAGCGCATCATCCAGGCGATCGCCGAGGCCCGCGCGCTCGGCGACCTGTCGGAGAACGCCGAGTACCACGCGGCCAAGGAGGCGCAGTCCCACAACGAGGGTCGCGTCCTCGAGCTCGAGAGCATGATCGCGCGGGCCGAAGTGATCGACGTCACGAAACTCTCGGGCGACAGGATCAAGTTCGGCGCCACCGTGAAGCTCGTCGACGAGGACACGGAGGAGGAGAAGACCTACCAGATCGTGGGCGAGCCGGAGGCCGACGTGCGTTCGGGCCGCGTCTCGATCACCTCGCCGATCGCCCGCGCGCTCATCGGCAAGGGCGTCGGCGACACGGTCGAGGTCACCACGCCGGGCGGCGGCAAGTCCTACGAGGTCGTCGCCGTCCAGTACGGCGGCTGACCCGATGCGCCCGCGTTCCTGGAGCCGGCTCGCCGGCCTGCTTCTGAGTGCCGTCGCGGGGTCCGCGGCGGCGAGCGATTTCCCGCCGACCCCGGTCTTCTCCGACGTCCGGGTCGACGTGCGGCCGCTCCTCGACAAGGGCGGCGGGCTGCAGGCCGAGGCGCTGGCCGGTGACCTGACCGACGCCCTGCGGAAGAACTTCGCCGGCCGGATCGGCGGCCGCGGGCCGCGCCTCGTCGTCGTGGTGACGAGCCTGTCGCTGCGGCCCTATGCCGGCAGCGGTGCCCTGCGCGGCTACGGCGGCAATTTCCAGACCGACTACATGGAGGGCGAGGCTCTGCTCGTCGGCCCCAAGGGTCAGGTGCTCGGGCGCTACCCGCAGATGACCGCGACGCCGTCGAGCTACGGCGGGGCGTGGTACGATCCGCGATTCGAGCAGCGCCGGCTCGCCGCCATCGCTGACATCTACGCCCAGTGGCTCGCCCGCGACCTGCCGCGGGACTAGAAGACGGCCGCCGGCCCGGGCCGGCGGTGTGGGGCGTACCGGGTGAGGAGCATGGCAAGCATCGACCTGTCGGAGGCGCAGTCCGCGCCGGTCAGCATTCCGGACCTCCGGCGTGAGCCCCTGCCCGAACTCGCCCGCGCTCGCGCCTGGGTCGTCACGGACGGCAAGGCCGGAGACGAGAATCAGTGCGTCGGCATCGCCGAGACCCTCGGCCTCGGCTTCGAGATCCGGCAGGTTCCGGCCTCCGGCCCGTTCGGCTGGATGGCGCCCTGGGGACCGATCGACCCGCGCGAGGGTCCGCGCCGCCGCGCCGGCGCCCTGTCGGGCCCTTACCCCGACATCCTGATCGCCTCCGGGCGCCGGTCGGTCCCGTACCTGCGGACGGTGCGGCGCGCGACCGGCGGCCGGACGTTCACGGCGTTCCTGAAGGATCCGCGGACCGGCGCGGACAGTGCCGACTTCATCTGGGTGCCGGATTACGACGATCTGCGCGGACCCAACGTCTTCACGACGCTGACGGCGCCGCACCTCGTCACCGCGGCGCGCCTGGCCGCGGCCCGTGCCCGGCCTGACCCCCGCCTCGCGCGCCTCGACGGCCCGCGCGTGGCGGTGCTGGTCGGCGGCGACAGCCGGCACCTGAGCTATCGCAAGACCGACATGATCCGCCTCGTGGAGGATCTGCGCGGCCTGGCCGAGCAGGGCTGCCGGCTGATGGTGACGATCTCCCGCCGGACGCCGAACCCGCTGCGCGAGGCCGTGAAGGCGCTCGCCGCCGAGACCGGCGGGTTCCTCTGGGACGGGAGCGGCGACAACCCCTACGTGGCCATGCTGGCGCTCGCCGAGGCGATCGTCGTGACTTCCGACTCGGCCAACATGGTCAGCGAGGCGGTGTCGACCGGCGCACCGGTCCTGCTGTTCGATCTGCCGCGTACCTATATCCGGCATCGGCGCATGTTCGCCGGGCTGGCGATCGCCGGAGCGCTGCGGCCGTTCACCGGTCAGTTGGCAGATCTGACGTACAAGCCGATCGACGCGACGCCGGTCATCGCCCAGGCGCTCGCCGACGCCTATGCCGCGCGCCGCGCGGCCGGACCGGCCTGAGGAGACCGAGACACATGGCCCACACGCACGCCAAGCTCGTGATCATCGGCTCGGGTCCCGCCGGCTACACGGCGGCGATCTACGCGGCCCGCGCCATGGTCGAGCCGCTGCTGATCTCCGGCTTCCAGCCGGGCGGCCAGCTCATGATCACCACGGATGTCGAGAATTACCCGGGCTTCGCCGAGGCCATTCAGGGCCCCTGGCTGATGGAGCAGATGCGCCTCCAGGCCGAGCATGTCGGCACCCGGATCGTCTCGGAATACATCACGAAGGTCGATCTCAAGCAGCGGCCGTTCCGCCTCGAGGCCGATTCGGGCGAGACCTACTCGTGCGACGCCCTGGTCATCGCCACGGGCGCCCAGGCCAAGTGGCTCGGAATCCCCTCCGAGGCGGCGTTCCAGGGCGGCGGCGTATCGGCCTGCGCGACCTGCGACGGGTTCTTCTTCCGCGGCAAGGAGGTCGTGGTCGTGGGCGGCGGCAACACGGCGGTCGAGGAGGCCCTGTACCTCGCCAACATCGCCAGCAAGGTGACGGTCGTCCATCGCCGCGACAGCTTCCGGGCCGAGCGGATCCTGCAGGAGCGCCTGTTCAAGCACCCGAACGTCGAGGTGCTCTGGCACCGGGAGATCGCCGAGATCTGCGGCGTGCAGAAGCCGGCGCCGGGCGTGACCCACGTCCGCCTCAAGGATCCGCGCTCGGGCGAGATCAGCGAGGTGAAGGCCGACGGCGTGTTCGTGGCGATCGGCCACCAGCCGGCCACTGCGATCTTCGAGGGGCAGCTGCCCATGCGCCACGGCGGCTACCTCAGCGTGAAGCCCGGTACCACCGAGACCGAGATCCCGGGCGTGTTCGCCGCCGGCGACGTCACGGACGACGTCTACCGTCAGGCGATCACCGCCGCCGGCATGGGCTGCATGGCGGCGCTGGAGGCGGAGAAGTTCCTGGCCAACCTGGAGATCGGCGAGAGCCCGGTCCAGGCCGCGGCGGCGGAGTGACCGCCGCGCCGGTCTCGCGCTCCGTGCGCGGACCGGCCGCGGCCGGCATTTCAACAAGATCGCGCTGCTTGTGCTTGCGCAGGACCATGCACCGTGTGCATAGGAGTGCTGACTGCGCCGGGATGCATTGGTTGCATGCCCGCGCGGTGCGGCGAGCGGCCATCCGCGCGCGGCACCGCGCAGTTCGCCCGGTGATCTGCCCGCCGCTTCGCGCCCATCCTCCACCCCGGGCGCGACCCGCGGGCGCGCGCTGGTAGGGGTTCTCGCCTTGGACTGGGACAAGATCCGGATCTTCCTCAACGTCGCGGAGGCGGGGAGCTTCACCAAGGCGGGTGACGATATCGGGCTCAGCCAATCGGCGGTGAGCCGCCAGATCAGCGCCCTTGAGCGCGAGCTCAAGGCGCCGCTCTTCCACCGCCATGCCCGCGGCCTCCTGCTCACCGAGCAGGGCGACCTTCTGTTCCGCGCCGCGCGCGACATGAAGCTGCGCCTGGAGAATACCCGGGCCCGGCTCGTCGAGACCTCCGAGCGGCCGACCGGTGACCTCAAGGTCACCACCACGGTGGGCCTCGGCACGTCCTGGTTGTCTCAGCGGGTGGGCGAGTTCCTCGACCTCTACCCGGACGTGCGCATCGAGCTGATCCTCACCAACGAGGAGCTCGATCTCGCCATGCGTGAGGCCGACGTGGCGATCCGCATGCGGCGCCCGGCGCAGCCGGACCTGATCCAGCGGCGGCTGTTCACCGTGCACTACCACGCCTTCGCGAGCCCGGATTACGTCAAGCGCTTCGGCGAGCCCAAGACCATCGAGGAGCTCGACGATCACCGCCTCGTCTCCTTCGGCGGCAACGAGCCCTCGTACCTGCTCGCCGCCCACTGGCTCGCCGATGCGGGCCGCGAGGGCCGCGAGCGGCGCCAGGTCCACCTGACGGTGAACAACATCGGCGCGCTGCAGCGCGCCATGGAGGCCGGCGCCGGCATCGGCATCCTGCCCGACTACGCGGTGGATGGCGGCCAGCAGCTCGTGCAGGTGCTGCGCGAGACCGAGATGCCGAGCCTGGAGAGCTACCTCGTCTACGCCGAGGAGATGCGCTCGGTCGCCCGCGTACAGGCGTTCCGCGACTTCCTCGTCTCGAAGGCGCAGCGCTGGACCTACTGAGCATCCGATGGTTGGATCCGGATCCTCACGGAGACGATTCGATGCGCGCTGCTCTCTACGCTCTGATCCTCGTCGCGGGATCGACCGGTGCGATGGCGGATGACTGCGCGGAAGCTTGGTACCAGCGCAACCTGATCTACAAGCAGGCCGGGTACTGCTTCAGCACGCCGCGGGCGATCCGGACCTTCGGCAACGCGGATTGCCGGTACGACGCCATGGATCGCGTGCCGCTCTCGCGGCAGGAGCAGGCGACCGTGGCGGATCTGCAGGCCTTCGAGCGGGCCCATGCCTGCCCGCGCTGAGGCGCGGGCCGACGGCGCGGATGGCGACGTGACGTAGGCGCCGTGTCGTCGGGACCGGAGCCGCGCCAGCGCGGCTCCGGCGGGTCCGGATCAGACGAACAGGCGCTCGCCCTCGAGGCCCTTGTAGAGACCCGCGACCTGCTCGCCGTAGCCGTTGTAGATCAGCGTCGGCACCCGCTGGTCGGTGCCGAGGACGCGCTCGGTCGCCTGGCTCCAGCGCGGGTGCGGCACGGCCGGGTTCACGTTGGCCCAGAAGCCGTACTCCGAGGCCTGCAGACCTTCCCAGAAGGTCTTCGGCCTGTCCGCGGTGAACGAGACCTTCACCAGCGACTTGGCCGACTTGAACCCGTATTTCCACGGCACCGCGACGCGGATCGGCGCGCCGAACTGGTTGGGCAGCGGCTTGCCGTAGATCCCCGTGACCATGAAGGCGAGGTCGTTGCCGGCCTCCGCGAGGGTCAGGCCCTCCGTGTAGGGCCAGGGATAGAAGAAGGCCCGCTGGCCGGGCGCCATCGCCTTGTCCATGAAGGTCTCGAAGCGGATGTACTTCGCGCCGGAGGTGGGCTTGGCGAGCGCCACGAGCTTCGCCAGCGGGAAGCCGGTCCACGGCACCGCCATCGACCACGCCTCGACGCAGCGGTGACGGTAGAGCCGCTCCTCGAGTCCGACCTTCCGGATCAGGTCGTCGACGCCGATCTCGAAGGGCTTCTCCACGAGGCCGTCGATCTTCAGGGTCCAGGGCTGCGTCTTGAGGGCGTTGGCGGCCGGCAGCACCGTCTTCGACGTGCCGAACTCGTAGAAATTGTTGTAGTCGGCGCTGAAGCGCTCCGGCGTCAGCGGTCGGTCGAGGGTGTAGGCGGGGTTCTGCTGCGCCGGGTAGAGCGGCGCGTCGCCCGCGGCCGCCCGGGCGGCGCGGACGCCCAGGAGCGATCCGGCCGCGAGTCCGGCCGCGAGTCCGGCCGCGCCGCCGATCAGGGCCCGCCGATCGAGGAACACGGCCTCCGGCGTCGCCAGATGTTCCGGAATCTCCCAACCGCGCCCGCGCTTGATCAACATGGCCGTCTCCTCGGATCTCCTGCCTGCACAACCCACAGATCGGCGACGGCCGACAGGGGCGCAAGCGCCGCAGCCTCACCGTTCGGCGAGCGGCGCGCAGGGGTTACGCCGCCCGCGAGCGGCACCGGGACGCAGGGCGGCCTCCGCCGCGCGGGCGACGGTCAGGCCGGCGGCGACTCGTCGCGCAGCATCCGCCGCAGCACCTTGCCCACGTTGGTCTTCGGCAGGGTCTCGTGGAGCACCACGCGGCGGGGCACCTTGTAGCCGGTGAGCTGGGTGCGGGCATGGGCCCGCAGGACATCGGTGGAGACCGACGTGTCCTTCAGGACCACGTGGGCCACCACCATCTCGCCGGTCTCCTCGCTCGGCGCGCCGACCACCGCGCATTCGAGCACGGCCGGGTGGGCCGCCAGCACGTCCTCGACCTCGTTCGGATAGACGTTGAAGCCGGAGACGAGGATCATGTCCTTCATCCGGTCGACGATCCGGACCTGCCCGTCCGCCTGCAGGATCGCGACGTCGCCCGTCCGGAAGAACCCGTCCGCGGTCATCGCCCGCGCGGTCTCCTCCGGCCGGTTCCAGTAGCCGCGCATCACCTGGGGCCCGCGCACGCAGATCTCCCCCGGCTGCCCGTCCGGGAGGGGCTCGCCGGAGACGGCGCGGATCGAGACCTCCGTGGAGGGCAGCGGGTAGCCGATCGTCCCCGAGAAGTCGCGCATGCCCCGCGGGTTGACGCACACCACCGGCGAGGTCTCGGACAGGCCGTAGCCCTCGACGATCGTGTTGCCGGTCAGGGCCTTCCAGCGCTCGGCCACGGCCCGCTGGACGGCCGTGCCGCCGCCGACCACGAAGTCGAGGTGGGCGAAATCCACGGTGTTGATCTTCGGGTGGTTGATCAGCACGTTGAACAGGGTGTTCACGCCCATCAGGTGGGTGAAGCGCGTGCGGCTCAGGGTCTTGACCATGCCGTCGCAGTCGCGCGGATTGGGGATCAGCAGGCAGGAGCCGCCGCTGCGCATGAACTGGAAGAAGCACGCGGTGAGCGCGAAGATGTGGTAGAGCGGCAGCGCCGTGACCACGCAGCGCGCGACGCTCGGATCCTTCGAGTTGAACCAGAGCTGCGACTGCTCGACATTCGCCATGATGTTGCGGTGGCTCAGCATCGCCGCCTTGGCGATGCCCGTGGTGCCCCCGGTATATTGCAGGAAGGCGAGATCCTCCGGGTCGACCGTCACGGAGGTGCGCGGCATCGACCGGCCCTGACGGAGGACGGTCGAGAACGGGATCGCGAGGCCCTCCGGCAGGCGGAACGGCGGCACCGCCTTCCGGACGTGCCGGCTCGCGAGGTTGATCACCTGCCCCTTGAGTCCCAGCCCGTCGCCGGGGCCGACCAGGACGACCCGCTCGAGGGCGACGTCGGGCAGCGCCGCCGCGATCGTGGCGCCGAAATTCTCCAGGACGATCAGGATGCGCGCGCCGGAATCACCGATCTGCTGCGCGCATTCCCGGGGGGTGTAGAGCGGGTTGGTGTTGACCACCGTCCCGCCCGCCAGGAGGACGCCGAAGATCGCCACCGCGTAGGCGGGGACGTTCGGCAGCATGATCGCGACGCGGTCGCCCTTCGCCAGACCCTGCCCGCGCAGCCAGGCCGCGAGGTCGCGCGCCTGCTGGCCGAGGGTCGCGTAGGTCATGGTCGAGCCGAAGCACAGCATCGCCGGCCGGCCCGCGAACGCGGTCACGCTGGTCTCGAACAGGTCGACCAGGGTCCCGAGGCCGGCGACGTCGATCTCCGCCGGGACGCCGGGCGGGTAGGCGGCCAGCCAGGGCCGGTCGGATGCCCCGGCGACCGGCGCGGCCGGCATCGCTCCGGCCGTGGCGGCTTGAGCGCCGTGCTCCATCACGTTCGCCTCATGCATCGCGATGCCTCCCGCGGGCCCGACTCTCGGGGGCCGAGTCCCGCAACGCCTGTCGCGCCGACTCTGCGGGAACGGAGGCCGGCCCGCAAGGCAGGGGGGTCACACGGCCGGACGATGCCGGCGCAATGTCGCCAGCACGGTGTGGGGCAGGGCCGCCGCGATCAGCAGGCCGGCGGCGAGCGCGGCCTCCTCCGGCCGCATCGCCCGCCGGGGCCAGGGGCCGACGCCCAGGTCGCCGCCGAGGCCGATCAGGATCGCGCCGAGCCACAGGGCCAGGAAGGCGAGCGCCCCGTACCCGACCCGGCGCAGGCGCGGCCGCAGGGGCCGGTTGGCCGCGACCGCGAACAGGCCGAGGACACTGCCGAACGCCAGCGCGCCCGCGGCGGCGCCGAGCCCGTAGGCCAGCCACAGGGGCTGGTGGGTGAGGAACGCCATGCCGCCGGTGGCGAAGGCGCCGCGCAGGACCAGGCCGCCGAAGGTCGGGTAGAGCCCGGCGGCGAGGAGCGCGGCCGCGCCCGCCAGCCCGAACACGATCCGCCGCGGCGCGGCGGCCGGACCCGGTCCCGTCGCCACCCGCGCGAGATGGCCGAGCCCGTAGACCAGCGCGAAGGCGAAGAGCGGGTAGCGGCCGATGAAGTAGCCGAAGATGTAGGGCTCGAGGGCCTCCGGCACGGAGCCGCGCTGGCTCACGCCGGTCGCCGCGACGAGCGCCAGGGCGGCCAGCATGGCGAGGATCGGCCCCGCCGCCGCCAGCGGGCCGCCGGCGCGGCCCCCGGACGTCCCGGCGCCCGGGCCGGCCCGGTCGAGCGCGGCGTTGGCGTGTGCGGCCATGCTGGGATCACCCGGACAGGCGCGCGGCGTCAGGAACGCCGCGGTCGTCTCAGCGGGCCTCGTAATGGTCGCGGATCAGCCGGTCGAGGAGGCGCACGCCCCAGCCCGCGCCCCAGCTGCGGTTGATCTCGCTGGCGTTCGACGACATCGCGACGCCGGCGATGTCGAGATGCGCCCACGGCACGTCCTCGACGTAGCGCTTGATGAACGAGGCCGCGGTGGCGGCGCCGCCGTGCCGGCCGCCGGTGTTCTTCATGTCGGCGAACTTGGAATCGATGGCCTTGTCGTAGGCGGGGATCAGCGGCATCCGCCACACCTTCTCGCCGGTCGCCTCGCCGGCGGCGTGGATGTTGCCCGCCAGCGTGTCGTCGTTCGAGAACATGCCGGCGATGTCCTGGCCCAGGGCCACGATGATCGCGCCGGTCAGCGTCGCGAGGTCGACGATCGCCTTGGGCTTGGTGCTGCGGATGACGTGGGTGATCACGTCGGCCAGCACCAGCCGGCCCTCGGCGTCGGTGTTGATCACCTCGATGGTCTGGCCGGACATCGAGGTCAGGATGTCGGACGGGCGGTACGAGCCGCCGTCCGGCATGTTCTCCACGATGCCGATGGCGCCGACCACGTTGCAGCGCGCCTTGCGGGCCGCCAGCGCGTGGAGCGCGCCGACCACCGCGGCGGCGCCGCCCATGTCGCCCTTCATGTCCTCCATGCCGCCGCCCGGCTTGATCGAGACGCCGCCGGAATCGAACACGACGCCCTTGCCGATGAGGGCCACGGGCGCCTCGGCCGCGGGGCCGCCGTTCCAGCGCATGATCACGATCCGCGGCTCGCGGGCCGAGCCCTGCGCCACCGCGAGCAGCGCGCCCATGCCGAGTTCCCGCATCCGGGCCGGCTCCAGCACCTCGATCTCGACGCCGAGCTTGGCGAGTTCCGAGGCGCGGCGGGCGAACTCCTCCGGGAAGAGCACGTTCGGCGGCTCGTTCACGAGGTCGCGGGCCAGGATCACCCCGTCGGACAGGCTCCGGGCGGCCGCGCCTTCGCGCGCGGCCGCGGAGTGATCGGCGAGCAGCAGGGTCAGCGCGGTGACGGACTTGTCGTCGGCGTCGGGCTTCTTCTTGGTCTTGTAGCGGTCGAACGCGTAGGTCCGCAGGCGCGCGCCGAGGGCGAACTCGCCGGCCTGCGCCGCCGTGACCGTCGCGCCCGGCCAGTCGAGCACGACACGGGCGGTCCGGCCCGCCACCTTGCTGGCGGTGAAGCCGCCGAGCGCCGGCCAGTCGGCCTTGGCCCGGTCCTTCTCGGAGCCGAGGCCCACGACCACGAGGCGGTCGGCGCCGACGCCCGCCGGAGCCGGCAGGGACAGCGCGCTGAGCGAGCGGCCCTTGAACTTCTCGGAGGCCGCGGCGCGGGCCACGAGATCCGCCCCGGAGGCGCCCAGGGCCTCGCGGGCCGTCGACCCGAGCGACAGGTCGTCGCCGACGAAGACCACGAGATCGCCGGATCCGCCGGGCCCCTGGCCGCTCTGCTCCAGGGGACCGAAACCGATCTCGATACCGTCCGCCATACCCGTCGCCCTGCCCGTTATCCCGGAGCCGTACTACGCACCCGCGCGCCGAGGCTCGGGCCATCTGCCCTGTGTAGCCGCTGAGACGGAGAACGCAACGCGGCGTGACAGCCCTGGAATCGCCCCTTTTATCGGGTCCCTGCCGCCCCGAGGGCGCGAGAGGACGAGCGGGACTGCCGGGCCTATGAGGCAGATCGAGCGCTACATCTTTCGGATCGCCCTGGGCGCCACCCTCGCCTGCCTGATCGGGCTGACGGGCACCATCTGGCTGACGCAGGCCCTGCGCGAGCTCGACCTCGTGACCGCCAAGGGCCAGACGCTGCTGGTCTTCCTCTTCGTGACCGGCCTGTCGCTGCCGACCCTCGTCGTGGTCATCGCCCCCGTCGCGCTGTTCATCGGCACCGTCTACGCGCTCAACAAATTGAACGGCGATTCCGAGCTGATCGTCATGTCGGCGGCGGGGATGCCACCGCGCTCGCTGCTGCGGCCCTTCCTCACCCTGGCGCTGTTCGTCAGCTTCCTGGTGGGATTCCTGGTCGTGGTGGTGATGCCGGCGAGCTTCCAGGAGCTGCGCGACGTGATCACTCGGGTGCGCGGCGACTTCATCGCGAACGTCGTCAAGGAAGGGCAGTTCACCCAGCTCGACAACGGCATCACCTTCCACTTCCGCGAGCGCGGTGCGGGCGGCACCCTCAAAGGACTGTTCATCCAGGACCGGCGCGAGGCCGGGAAGACCAAGGTCTACCTCGCCGAACGCGGCAACGCGGTCGACGTGGACGGCCAGAGCTACCTGATCCTGGAGAACGGCAGCGTCCACCAGCAGCAGAAGGACTCGCGCGATTCCTCGATCCTGACCTTCGAGCGCTACACGATCGACCTCGCGGCCTTCGCGCCCCCGGATTCCGACACGATCTACAAGCCCCGCGAGCGCTCGACGGCCCAGCTCCTGTTCCCCGACACGACGGAGGGCTACTACAAGCTGCAGAAGGGCCGGTTCCGGGCCGAGCTGCACGACCGGCTGTCCGCCTGCCTCTACCCGCTGGCCCTGGTCTTCATCGCCTTCGCGGCTCTGGGCGATCCCCGCACGACCCGGCAGGGGCGCGGCGTCGCCGTCGCGGGCGCGATCGTCGCCGTCGTGGCGCTGCGCATCGGCGGCTTCGCGGCGGTCAGCGCCGCCGCGCGCAGCCCCGCGGCGGTCCTGGCGGTCTACGGCGTGCCGCTGCTCGCGATCCTCCTGTCGAGCCTCCTGATCTTCTACGGTTCGCGCGTGCGCGCGTTCAACGCCGCCCTGGCCCGATTCGTCCGCGGCCGGTTCCGCGGGCCGCGCCTCGCGCCGGCGGCCTGACTCCGATGATGCTGATCGGCCCCACCCTCGGGCGGTACTTCGCCGCCCGGTTCCTCCGCACGGTGCTCGGCGTCTTCGTCACCGTGTTCGCGCTGGTCTACACCCTGGACTTCGTCGAGCTGCTCCGCCGCGCCGGCGAGGCCCAGGGCGCGTCCGCCGGCCTGATGGCGCAGCTCTCGCTCTACCGCACCCCCGCGGTGGCGGAGGGCGTCCTGCCCTTCGCGGTCCTGTTCGGCTCCATGGCGGCCCTGCTCCAGCTCTCGCGCAAGCTGGAGCTGGTGGTCGCCCGCGCGGCCGGGATCTCGGCCTGGCAGTTCCTGCAGCCCGGCTTCTTCGTGGCCCTCGCCCTCGGCGCGCTGGCGGTCGGCGTCTACAACCCGGTCTCGGCGATGCTGAAGCAGCGCTCCACCGAGATCGAGGCGAAGATCTTCGCCAAATCGACCAAGGCGAGTTCGGGCAAGGACCTCTGGATCCGCCAGAAGGGCCTCGACGGCGAGGCGATCCTCCGCGCCGAGACCGCCATCGAGGGCACGACCACCCTGGCGGGGGTGTCGGTCTTCACCTTCGACGACGCCGGCAAGTTCGCCGAGCAGCTCGTCGCGGCCCGCGCGACGCTCCACGACGGTTACTGGGAGCTCTCCGATGTGCGCGTTCTCACACCGGACGCGCCGCCTGAGTCGTTCGACACGTACCTGATCGCCTCGAACCTCGACCCCGGGCAGGTGCGGCAGCGGTTCACCCCCCCGGAATCTGTGCCTTTCTGGCAACTTCCCACAACGATCGCGCGGACCGAGCGGGCCGGTTTGGACGCCACGCGCTACCGTCTCCAGTACGATGTCCTGTGGGCGCGGCCGGTGCTGTTCGTCGCCATGGTCATCGTTGCCGCAACCGTTTCCTTACGGTTCTTCCGCTTTGGTGGGGTCGGCAAACTCGTCCTCGGTGGCGTCGCGGCCGGCTTCGCCCTCTACGTGGTCCGACAGGTCATGGAGGGGCTCGGAGCATCCGGACTCGTCGCCGCACCGGTGGCGGCCTGGTTCCCGGCCGTGGTAGGCAGTCTTCTCGGTACGCTCACGCTTCTGTACCAGGAAGACGGCTGACTTCCGCGATCCTTCGCGGCACGGGAGACGGGTGTTGGGGTTGGTGGCGGCAGACGTCACAGGGGTTGGGACGCGCGTTGCGTAAGGTCGCCGACATCCTGCGGAAGGCTGGTTTCCGGGTCGCGCTGGCGCTCGCCGCGCCGCTGGCCGGTGGCCTGACCGCCCATGCCCAGGGCCTGCCCGCCGTCGCGGCCGGCAAGCCGGGCGACAAGCTCCTCGTCGAGGCCGACGAGCTGATCTACGACAACGACAACGGCACCGTGACGGCGCGGGGCAACGCCGAGCTGCATTACGGCCCGCGGACCCTCCAGGCCGACCGCGTGCGCTACGACCGGAATTCCGGCCGGGTCTTCGCCGAGGGCAACGTCCGCCTGACCGAGGCCGACGGCGGCGTCGTGACCGGCGCGCGCATGGAACTGACCGACGACTTCAAGACCGGCTTCGTCGACGCCTTCCGCGGGCAGCAGACGGTGCAGCGCAAGTTCGAGACCGTGCGCACCCGGTTCTCCGCGCCGCGGGCCGAGCGCCTGAACGGCGAGCAGACCAGCTTCGAGTCGGGCAGCTACACGGCCTGCGAGCCGTGCAAGGACAACCCTGAGACGCCGCCGCTGTGGCAGATCAAGGCGAAGAAGATCATCCACGACAACGAGACCCACACGGTCTACTTCGACGAGTCGACGCTCGAGATCGCCGGCATCCCGGTGGCCTACCTGCCGTATTTCGAGGCGCCGGATCCGACGGTGAAGCGCAAGACCGGCTTCTTGACGCCGCGCTTCGTCACGACGACCGCGCTCGGCAACGGCGTGTCGCTCCCGTACTTCATCAACCTCGCCCCGAACTACGACCTGACGCTGACGCCGACCCTGCTGAGCCGGCAGGGCCTGCTCGCGCAGGGCGAGTTCCGCCAGCGGATCGACAACGGCTTCTACAACATCCGCCTGTCGGGCATCTCGCAGACGACGCCCTCCGCCTTCCTGCCGAGCCCACTCGGCGCCGGCGAGCGCGACTTCCGCGGCTCGGTCGAGTCGCAGGGCCGGTTCTACATCAACCCGCGGTGGCGCACGGGCTGGGACCTCGTCGGCGTCACCGACAAGTGGTTCCTCGACAATTACCGGATCCGCAACCAGAACATCACCACGGACTATTTCCGCGAGGCGACCTCCACCGCGTTCCTGATCGGCCAGGGCGACCGCTCGTGGTTCGAGGCGCGGGGCTACTACTTCAAGGGCCTGTCGAGCTTCGACTGGCAGAAGCAGCAGCCGATCGTCGCGCCGGTGATCGACTACGACAAGCGGATCAACGGCCCATCGGAGATCGGCGGCGAGGTGCGCTTCCAGGCGAACATCACCAGCCTGACCCGCGAGACCACGCAGTACCAGGGCCTGCCGCGGACCTCGAGCTACCTGTTCTCGCCGAGCGTCAACGGCGTCAGCTTCCCGCTCTACCAGACCTGCACGGTCTTCCAGCGCGGCCTCTGCGCCATCGACGGGCTCGCCGGCACCAACACCCGCGCCTCCGCGGAGCTGTCCTGGCGCCGCAGCTTCATCGACGATCTGGGCCAGAAATTCACGCCCTTCGCGTATCTGCGCACGGACGCGTTCTTCAACAGCACGAGCTTCTCGGGCTACCAGAACGACCTCGTCCCGCAGGTCGCGCACGTCGACCAGGGCTTTGCCGGGCGCGTCATGCCGGCGATCGGCCTCGACTACCGCTACCCGTTCGTCGCCAATTTCGGCGCGCTCGGCGTCCACACCCTGGAGCCGATCGGCCAGATCATCGCGCGCCCGTCGGAGACCCGGATCGGCCGCCTGCCCAACGAGGACGCGCAGAGCCTCGTCTTCGACGACACCTCGCTGTTCGAGTGGGACAAGTTCTCGGGCTACGACCGGGTCGAGGGCGGCGTGCGCACCAATCTCGGCGGTCAGTACTCCGTCGTGACCCCGTCGGGCTGGTACGCGAACGTGCTGTTCGGCGAGTCCATCCAGCTCGCGGGCGTCAACTCGTTCCGCCGCGGCGACATCGCCAATACCGGCCTCGATTCCGGGCTCGAGACGCAGCGCTCGGACTTCGTCGGCCGCTTCCAGGTCTCGCCGAACCAGAACATCACGTTCATCAGCCGGGCCCGGTTCAACCAGTCCGACTTCCACGTGGCGCGCTTCGAGACCGGCGCGACGGCGCGTTTCGCGCCGTTCCTGCCGCTGACCCTCTCGGCCTTCTACTCGTACTACGAGGCCCAGCCGCTGCTGGGCTACAGCCACTACCGCGAGGGCATCACCGCCACCGCGACCTACAACATCACGCCGAACTGGTTCGTGTCGGGCTCGCTGCTCGTCGACCTGACCCACTATCTCGACGTGCGCAACACCTACACGGACGCGCTGAGCTCCTACCTGGCGAACCCGATCGGGACGGTGCCGATCTACCAGAACCCGGGCCGCTTCTACCTGTCGGGCGCGAGCTTCGGCGGCGGCTATCAGGACGAGTGCACCACCGTCTCGCTGAACTACATCAACTCGCCGATCGCCACCGCGACGGGCGTCCGCGAGCGCAACCAGACCGTGCTGCTGCGGGTCGAGCTGAAGACCCTGGGCGAGGCCGACCTGCGCCAGAACGTCGGCACGGCCACCACAGCGGACGGCATCGCCTCGATCCGGTGAGGCACCGGGACCGGCACCGCGCCGGACCCGACCGCGGCCATCGTCCCCACTTGCCGAGGATGCGCCCGCGCCGCGCGGGCGCTATAGAGCGCCCATGCCGCCCCTCGCCCTCACCCTCGGAGACCCCGCCGGCATCGGTCCGGAGCTGGCGCTCAGCGCGTGGCTCGGGCGGAGCGGCGCGGAGCCGCTGCCGCCGTTCTTCCTGGTGGCCGATCCCGACTTCGTCGAGCGCCTCGCCCACCGCCTCGACCGCCCCGTTCCCGTGGCGGAGGTCGATCCCGAGACCGCCGCCGAGGTGTTCCCGCGCGCACTTCCCGTAGTGCCCCTGCCGAGCGGCGCCCGCGTCGCCGCCGAGCCGGGGGTGCCGGATGTCGTCAATGCCGGCGCGACCATCGAGTCGATCACCGCGGCGGTGGCGTTCGTGAAGACCGGGCGCGCGAGCGCGGTGGTGACCAACCCGATCGCCAAGTTCGTGCTGACCCGGACGGGCTTCGCCCATCCCGGGCACACCGAGTTCCTGGCCGCCCTCGCGGTGCCGCCCGGCGTGACGCCGCCCCGGCCGGTGATGATGATCTGGAGCGCCGGTCTCTCGGTGGTGCCGGTGACGATCCACGTGCCGCTGAAGGATGTGCCGGACCTGCTCACCCAGGAGCTCGTCGAGGAGACCGCCGCGATCGTCGCCCGGGACCTGCGGGAGCGGTTCGGTCTCCCGGAGCCGCGCCTCGTCCTCGCCGGCCTCAACCCGCACGCGGGCGAGGCCGGGACCATCGGTCACGAGGACCGCGACGTCCTCGCCCCCGCGGTGGCGCGCCTGCGGGCGCGGGGCATCGACATCCGCGGGCCGCTCCCCGCCGATACCCTGTTTCACGCCCGCGCCCGGGAGACCTACGACGTCGCCCTCGCGCCGACGCACGATCAGGCCCTGATCCCGATCAAGACGATCGCGTTCGACGACGGCGTGAACGTCACCCTCGGCCTGCCCTTCGTGCGGACCTCGCCGGACCACGGCACGGCCTTCGACATCGCCGGCCAGGGCATCGCCCGGCCCGACAGCCTCGTGGCGGCCCTGCGCCTCGCCGACCGGCTGGCCGCCAACGCGGCGCAGGGCGAGGCGCCCGGCGGTGCCGAGATCATCCCGTTCAGCGTCTATGCCGGCCGGCCCCGGCCCGCGGGCGCGCGGCATTTCGATCCCGAGGACGAGCTGTGACGGAGGCAGCATGAGCGCCGGGGACGGGCTTCCGCCGCTGCGCGAGGTCGTCGCCCGACACGGCCTGGAGCCGAGGAAGGCGCTCGGCCAGAACTTCCTCTACGACCTCAACCTGACCGGGCGGATCGCCCGGGCGGCCGGTCCCCTCGCGGGGGTGACGGTGGTGGAGGTCGGCCCGGGACCCGGCGGCCTCACGCGCGCGCTCCTCGCCGAGGGCGCCGCCCGCGTGGTGGCGATCGAGCGCGATCCGCGGGCACTTCCGGCGCTCGCCGAGATCGCCGCCCACTATCCGGGACGCCTCGAGGTGGTCGACGCCGACGCCCTCGCCTTCGACCCGCGGCCGCTGGTGGGCGATGCCCCGGCGCGGATCGTCGCCAACCTGCCCTACAATGTCGGCACCGCCCTGCTCACCGGCTGGCTGGACGGCGAGGCTTGGCCGCCCTGGTGGGATCAGGCCGTGCTGATGTTCCAGCGGGAGGTCGCCGAGCGGATCGTCGCCGGCCCGGAGGAGCGGGCCGATTACGGCCGGCTCGGGGTCCTGTGCGGCTGGCGGACGGAGGCCGAGATCCTGTTCGACGTCAGCCCCACGGCCTTCGTGCCGCCGCCGAAGGTCACGTCGAGCGTGGTCCGGTTGGTTCCGCGCGCCCGGCCCCTGCCCTGCCGCGCCGGCGCGCTGGAGGCGGTCACACGGGCCGCGTTCGGCCAGCGCCGGAAGATGCTGCGCCAGAGCCTCAAGGCGCTGACGCCCGAGGCCGGCGCCCTGCTGGCCGCCGCCGGCCTGTCCGAGACCGCGCGGGCCGAGGAGATCCCTGTGGCCGGGTTCGTCGACCTCGCGAACCGGTGGGACGCGCACAGAAAGGCCGGCGCCCCGGTGGGGACGCCGGCCTGAGGGAGCGTCGCGGCTCCGGCCCTCGAGGCCGGAGCGCCGTCGCGATCAGCGGGTTTGCTGGATCGCCGAGAGCACCCAGCCGCGGCCGGGCTGGCGCAGGAACGTCCAGAGCTCCGTCGCCTCGGACGAGTCCGTGGAGACGACGCGGCCACTTGCCCGCTCGACCATCACGTCCTTGAGGGCGTAGCGCATCGCCACGGTCGCGTAGTCGGTGCGGTCCTCGCCCCAGGCCTCCGCGAGGTCGCCCTGCAGCAGCTTCACGTCCGAGATCTTGTTCACCACGCCGCGGGACGCGTTGCCGCGCAGCTCCTCGTCGAAGTAGCCGACCATCTCGGGCGTCGACAGGTTGCCCAGGGTCACCCGATCCTCGCGCGAGTAGGCGTCCTGGATGTCGCCGAGCAGGCGCTCGAAGGCCTGGTAATCGGCCGGGCCGATCTGCACCGGGCGTGTCTGCGGCGGGCGCTGCCCACCACCGAACATGCCGCCGGGAGCCGGGCCGCCCGGAACGCCGCCCATCGGGCCGCGGGCGCCCGGCTGATCGTCGAGCGACGAGCGGGCGTAGGGCGCACCGGCACCGGCCGGCTCGTTCCGGCGGCGGAAGAAGCGCAGGGCCAGCATCACCACCAGAACGACGAGCCCGACCTGGAACAGCAGGCCGATCATCGACGCGAGACCGCCGAGGCCGCCGAAGAAGCCGCCGCCGAGCAGCGCGCCGATCAGGCCGGCGCCCAGCAGGCCCGCGAAGAAGCCGCCGCCGAACCGGCGACCCGGCGCGGCCGGAGCCTGCATCCCGGGACTGCCCATGCCGGGAGACGGCGCGGTCTGCGAGCGCTGCATCGTCATGCCACCGCCCGGAGCGGTCGGCGTGGCGGAGGGCGCCGTGTAGGTGCGCGAACCGCGGGATCCGAAGGACCCGCCGCCGCCCGGACGGGCTTCCGCGACGGGCGCCGCGACGGTCAGCGCAGCGGCCAGCGCCAGGAGGGCGGCCACACGCCGGCGGCGCGAAATCTCAGTAAACATGTACACGCCTCAGAGGACGAGAACCGGACGGCGCGGAGCGCCAGCGACGATATGGGAACGGTCGGGCAGCGGTTTTAGTCCTGATCGCTGTCGCCCGGACCGCGTTTTCCACCGGATCAGCGCGCCGCGCGGCAAGGGAGCACGCCGAACCCGCAGGTCGGGTTCCGCTCGCCAGTGCTGCCGTTCCGGCCGGCGTGGCACTAGTGGAGCGTGCGCTCGGGTGCGGCCGGGAAGGACAGGCGGACCTGTGTTCCCTCCCCGCTCCGGCTGTCGAGGGTGATGGTCCCGTTCTGCCGCTTCATGAGGCCGTGGACGATCGCCAGGCCCGCGCCGCGCCCCGCCTCGTGGCTGGTCTGGAACGGCGCCAGCGCCCGGGCGAGCATCTCGGGCGACATGCCCTGCCCGGTATCGCCGACCGCGATCCCGACGCTGCCGTGACCCGGCTGCTGCAGGGAGCGGTCGCCGGGGTCCACCCGGAAGGTCGAGAGGCTCAGGGTCCCGCCCGACGGCATGGCCTCGCAGGCGTTGGCGACGAGATGCCGCAGGGCGAACTCGATCTGCGTCGGATTGCTGATCGCCCGAGGCAGGCCCGGCGTCGCCGCCACGGCGAGGCGGATGCCGGGCGGCAGGTCGGGTTCGAGGCGCGCGGCCAGATCCGCGACGATGGCGTCGAGGTCGACCGACCGGACGTCCGGCGCGATGCGGCGCGAGTAGGCGAGGAGGTGCCGGGTCAGGATCGCCGCGCGCTCGGTGGCGTCGGCCGAGCGGGCGATCGCCCGCTGCACGAACGGCTCCTGCCGGTCGCCGAGCCGGCGCTTGAGGCCGTCGATGTAGCCGATCAGGATCTGCAGGAAGTTGTTGAACTCGTGGGCGACGCTGTTGGTCAGGAGCCCCAGGGCCTCGCGCTGGCGGGAGAGCGCGAGCGCGCCCTCGGCCTCGCGCCGGGCGGTCTCGTCGCGGATCTGGCCGATGCGGAAAGGAGTCCCGGGCAGGGACGCCGTCTCCAGGTGGGCCCAGAAGCTCGTCCCGTCCGCGCGGACGGCCAGGAACTCCTGAGGTTCGCCGCCGGCGGGATCGAGGGGCGCCGTGCGCTGGGCCAGGATCAGGTCGAGTCCCTGCGCGACGAGCCGCTCCGCCGGGTAGCCGGCGAGATGTTCGAGGGCGGGATTGGCGTGGCGGACACGGCCCTGCGGATCGAGCAGGAGGCTGGGCGTCGGCAGCGCGTCGAGGAGCGAGCGGGCCTCGTCCGCGAGCGGCTTGTCTGCGGCCGCGCTGTGATCCGTCCCGGGCTGCGCCATGCTGCTTTCGCGCTCAGCGGATGCGGAAGGTCCGCGACGCGCCAGCGATAGCGATGAACGGCCTCACGGCCAAGCGCGGATCCGCGTGTCGACTCGCCCGGGCGGCGCCTACTGGCGCACCCACATCACCCGGGCCATCCAGGCCACCTCCCCGAGGTTGAGGATCCGGTCCTCGTGCTCGGGGTTCAGGGAGGCCAGCTCCACGGTCCGGGCGGTGCGCCGCCGCAGCTCCTTGGCCAGAACCTCGCCACCGTGCAGGCGGACCACCACGCGGTCGCCCTTGCGGACGCTGGCCGTGGGCGACACGATCAGGACGTCGCCGTCCCGGAACAGCGGCAGCATGGAATCGCCCTGGATCTCCAGTGCGAAGGCGCGCTCCTCGCCGAGATCCGGAAACTCGATCTCCTCCCAGCCGGCGCCGCCGGTGGGCATGCCCTCGTCGGTGAACAGGCGGCCGGCGCCGGCCTGGGTCAGACCGATCAGCGGGACCATCGTGCGGGCCGGAATCTCGCGGGCCTCGATGAGCCGTAGGAACTCGTCGAGGCTCGACCCGGTGGCGGCCAGGACCTTCGACACGGACTCGGTCGACGGCCAGCGCTTGCGGCCGTCGGCGCCGACGCGCTTCGACCGGTTGAAGCTGGTCGCGTCGAGGCCGGCGCGGCGGGCGAGGCCCGAGGCCGAGTAGCCGTGGCGCTCGGCGAGCCGGTCGATGGCGTTCCAGATCTGCTCGTGCGACAGCATAGCGGGCTCGGAAGCTCACCCTGAGCGGGCCGGCACCCCCGTCTCACCAGCCGGGATCCGGCTGCCTCGGAGGCACGGAGACGGTTCTCCCGCCGGGTCCGTTCGACACCCGCCGGGTACGCGCGGAGATACTTGACAATTTACTTTCCGGACCCGCTCTGCCGATCCGGACACGGCTGTGTGACGTCCAGCCTAGTCGTAGGAAAGTAGAACTACGGGCGGCAGATTGCAATCGCTCCTCGAATCCGGCGGGGCGCGGAGCGGTTGCCGCCGCGGCCCGGCGCCTCTATCGCAGCGTCGTTTCCGGGGAGTTTCGATGCCGCTCATCTACAAGATCTGTCCGCGCGCCCTGTGGCGCGAGGCCGAGGCCGCGGGACGGTTCACGGGCGCGCCGATCGATCATCAGGACGGCTTCATCCACTTCTCGACGGCCGCCCAGGTCGCCGAGACGGCGGCCCGGCACTTCGCCGGGCAGGACGACCTGCTCCTCGTGGCTGTCGAGGCCGACGCCCTCGGCGACGGCCTGCGCTACGAACCCTCTCGCGGCGGCGACCTGTTCCCGCACCTCTACGGCCCGCTGCCGCTCTCGGCCGTCATCGCGGTGGACGAAATGCCGCTGGGCGCCGACGGGCGGCACGCCGTCCCGGCCGGGATCCTGCCGGCATGATCGCGGCCGCCTTCCCCCTCGTCCGCCCGCTGCTGCACCGCCTCGACGCGGAGCGCGCGCACGACCTGACACTCGCCGCCCTGGCGCTCCTGCCCGCGGGCCCGCGCGCGGCGGACGACCCGCGCCTCGCCGTCGACCTGCTCGGCCGACGATTCCCGAACCCGATCGGCCTCGCGGCCGGCTTCGACAAGGGCGCGCGCGTGCCCGACGCGCTGCTCGGCCTCGGCTTCGGTTTCGTCGAGGTGGGCGGGGTCGTGCCGCGACCCCAGCCCGGCAACCCGCGGCCGCGGGTGTTCCGCCTCGCCGCCGACCGCGCCGTGATCAACCGCTTCGGTCTCAACAGCGAGGGGCTCGAGGCGGTGGCCGACCGTCTGCGCGCCCGCAGGGGGCGACCCGGCATCGTCGGCGTCAACATCGGCGCGAACAAGGAATCGGCCGACCGCCTCGCCGACTACGCCGCCTGCACCGCCGCCCTGGCGCCGCTGGTCGACTTCGTCACGGTCAACGTCTCCTCGCCCAATACGCCGGGCCTGCGCGACCTCCAGGGTGAGGCCTTCCTCGACGAGCTGCTCGCCCGGACGATCGAGGCCCGGGACGCGGCCGGCGCCGGCGCGGCGATCCTCCTCAAGATCGCCCCCGACATGGCGCTGGACGCCCTCGACGCGGTCTGTGCGACGGCGCAGCGGCGCGGGGTCCAGGCCCTCGTCGTGTCCAACACCACGGTGGCCCGCCCGGCGAGCCTGCGCGAGCAGGGTCTCGCCCGGGAGACCGGCGGCCTCTCGGGGCGGCCGCTCTTCGGCCCGGCGACGCGGATGCTCGCCCAGACGCACCTGCGCGTCGGGGACGCGCTGCCGCTCATCGGGGTCGGTGGCGTGGATTCGGCCGAGGCGGCCTGGACCAAGATCCGGGCCGGGGCGAGCCTCGTGCAGCTCTACTCGGCGCTGGTCTACGAGGGGCCGGGTCTCGTCGGACGCATCAAGGACGGGCTCCTGCGGCGCATGAGCGACGCCGGCATCGCCTCGCTCCGGCAGATCGTCGGGCGCGACGCCGCCGCTCTCGCCCGCGGGGACTGAGCCGGCGCGCGGGCGGGCCGGCCGCGGCGCCGCGCACGACAAATTTTTTGCGGCCGCAGTTTAGAAAGGCTTTGCACAGCGGGAGCTTAGCCTGTGCCCCGCGCATGAGGGGCCTGCGCCGGCACGCCATTGTGAGGGAGCCGGAGAGGCGCTTATCTCGCGGTTGCGAGACCTATCGCGTCAGCCAATCCAGGACGGTTCATGGCCCAGTCTGAAGGGTCCACCAAGCGCTCCTCCGCCGCCGGCGGCTGGGGTGCTCTGAAGAGCTGCGGCAAGCACCTGCTCGGCAGCCGCGCCCCCCTCACCGGCGCCCGCGCGCTGCTGAAGGCGAACCAGCCCGACGGCTTCGACTGCCCCGGCTGCGCCTGGGGCGACCCGGAGCACGGCTCGTCCTTCGAGTTCTGCGAGAACGGCGTGAAGGCGGTCTCCTGGGAGGCGACCGACAAGCGCACGAAGCCGTCCTTCTTCGCCAAGCACACCCTGACCGAGCTGCGCACTTGGAGCGACTACGCCCTGGAGGGCCAGGGTCGCCTGACGCACCCGATGCGCTACGACGCGGCGAGCGACCGCTACCTGCCGGTGAGCTGGGACGAGGCCTTCGCGGAGATCGGCGCGACCCTGCGCGGGCTCGACCATCCGGACCAGGCCGAGTTCTACACCTCGGGCCGCGCCTCCAACGAGGCGGCGTACCTGTACCAGCTCTTCGCCCGCGCCTACGGGACCAACAACTTCCCCGACTGCTCGAACATGTGCCACGAGGCCAGCGGCGTCGCGCTGATCGACGCGATCGGCATCGGCAAGGGCACGGTCCTGCTGGAGGATTTCGAGAAGGCGGACGCGATCTTCTGCGTCGGCCAGAATCCCGGCACCAACCATCCGCGCATGCTCGGCGACCTGCGCCGGGCCGCCGAGCGCGGCGCCAAGGTGGTGGTGCTGAACCCGGTCCGCGAGCGCGGCCTGGAGCGGTTCGCGGACCCGCAGAACACCGTCGAGATGCTCCGCGGCGCCAGCCGTCCCATCGCCAGCCACTACCTGCAGCCGCGCTCGGGCGGCGACATGGCGGCCTTCCGGGGCATCGCCAAGGTCGTGTTCGCCCGCGACGCCGAGGCCCTGGCGGCCGGCCGGCCCTCGCTCCTCGACCGCGCCTTCCTCGAGCACCACACCGCCGGGCTCGAAGCCTACCGCGCGGCCGTCGAGGCGACGTCCTGGGACGCGATCCTCGACCAGTCGGGCCTGACCGCGGACGAGATCGCCGCCATGGCGGACGTCTACCTCGGCGCCCAGCGGGTCATCGCGACCTGGGCGATGGGCGTGACCCAGCACCGCCACTCGGTGGCGACGATCCGGGAGATCGCCAACCTGCTGTTCCTGCGCGGCCATATCGGCCGGCCGGGCGCGGGCCTGTGCCCGGTGCGCGGGCACTCGAACGTGCAGGGCGACCGCACGGTCGGCATCAACGAGCGCCCGTCCGCCGCCTTCCTGGATTCCCTGGAGCAGCATTTCGGCCTCGCCATGCCGCGCCGGCACGGCCACAACGTCCTGGCGGCGATCCGCGCCATGCGGGACGGCACGGCGAAGGCTTTCATCGGGCTCGGCGGCAATTTCCTGCGGGCGACGCCCGACACGCCGGTCGTGGCGCAGGCGCTGGCCTCGTGCCGGCTCACCGTGCACATCGCCACCAAGCTCAACCACGCCCACCTGGTGCCCGGCGCGGTCGGCTACCTGCTGCCCTGTCTCGGCCGCACCGAGATCGACCGGGGCGCCGCGGGCAAGATCCAGATCGTGACCGTCGAGGATTCGATGAGCATGGTCCACGGGTCGGGCGGCATCAACAAGCCGGCCTCGAAGGAGCTGCGCTCCGAGATCGCCATCATCGCCGGCATGGCGCAGGCCACCGTCGGCTCCGCCGCCATCGACTGGGCCGGGTTCGCCGCCGATTACGACCGGATCCGCGAGGCGATCGCCGCCACGATCCCGGGCTTCACCGGCTACAACACCCGGGTGCGCAAGCCGCGCGGCTTCATGCTGCGCAACCTCGCCGCCGAGCGGGTTTTCGAGACGGCCACCGGCCGGGCCACCTTCTCGGCCGACGCTCTGCCGGCCGAGACCGAGCATCAGGGTGCCCGGAAGACCCGCGACACGTTCGTTCTGCAGACCTTCCGCAGCCACGACCAGTACAACACGACGATCTACGGCCTGGATGACCGCTACCGGGGCGTCTACGGCGAGCGCCGCGTGATCTTCGCCCATCCCGACGATCTCGCGGAGATCCGCGACCGGCTCGGCGACCGGGTCGACGTCGTCGGCACGCACGACGACGGCATCACCCGCCGGGCGGAGGATTTCCGCCTCGTGCCCTTCGACATGCCGCGGGGCGCGCTGGCCGGCTACTATCCGGAGCTGAACGTGCTCGTGCCGCTCTCTACCTACGGCGAGAAGAGCGACACGCCGACGTCCAAGTCGGTGCTGGTCACCCTGCAGGCGCGCGCGGCCGCGTGAGCGCGGAGCCCGACGAGGCGGCGTTCGTCGCCGCCCTCGACCGGGTGTCGGCGGCCCGGCCCGATCTCGATCCGCTGGCGGCGGGCCTCCTGGCGGCGCTGGATCTCGGCCTGCCGGGCGACAGCCGCGCCTTCGCCCGCACCTTCGGGGTTGAGCACGCCCTCGTGCTGCGCGCCCTCTCGGGCCTCGATGAGGCGGGCCTCGTCGCCGTCACGGCCCGCGACGGGCGCACCCAGCGGACGCGCTACACGACCGCCGATACGGGACCTGCTGTCCCGTCATCGCGCGCGTAGCGAAGGGCACAGGGAGCGCGACAGACCTGGGCGTGGCGCTGCCCCGGATCGCTTCGCTCCGCACGCGAGGACGGACGCGCCGACATCGGACGGAACCGCGCTCAGAATCCCTTCGCCCTGATGGCCTCGGCCCAGGTGACCGCCCGGCGGTTCACGCCGAGATGCTGCCGCTCGTAGAGCCGGCCCTCCAGCTTGATCGCGCCCCGCTTGGCGTATTCCGGGCGCTCGAACGCCTCGATCACCAGCTTGGCCCGGCGCACCTCCTCCTCAGTGGGCGCGAAGGACGTGTTGGCCGGCTCCAGCTGCGTCGGGTGGATCAGGGTCTTGCCGTCGAAGCCGAGGTCGCGGGCCTGGCGGCACTCGTCGCGGCAGCCCTCGGTGTCGGCGATGTCGTTGTAGACGCCGTCGAGGATCGCGAGACCTTCGGCCCGGGCGGCGGCCAGCGCCATCATCATCCAGGGCAGCATCGGAACGCGGCCGGGGACGATCTTGGCCCAGGTGTCCTTGGCGAGGTCGTTGGTGCCGAGGACGAGGCAGGTCAGGCGGTTGCGCGGGTCGCGCTTGGCCCGGGCGATCTCCTGGATGTTGAGGATCGAGGCCGGGGTCTCGATCATCGCCCAGATCGCGATCCCGTCCGGCGCGTCGAGGGATTCGAGCCGGTCGGCGATGCTCTCCAGCACGGCGGGCGACGAGACCTTCGGCATCAGGATCGCGTCGGGCTTCGCCTCGATCGCGGCGTGGAGATCCGCCTCGCCCCACGGGGTCTGCGGTGCGTTGACCCGGATGACCAGCTCGCGGCCGCCGTAAGCGCCGCTCTTCACGGCGGCGCAGACCTGCTCGCGGGCGATCTCCTTCTCCTCCGGCCCGACGGCATCCTCGAGGTCGAGGATGATGCTGTCCACCGGCAGGGTCTTGGCCTTATCGAGCGCCCGCTGGTTCGAGCCGGGCATGTACAGCACGCTCCGGCGCAGGCGCAGATCGGTGGTCGTGGCCATCGGCTTCTCCCTCCTGGGCCGTCGCGCGGCCTCCCGTCGTTGCGCCGCACCCTAAAGCACGAACCCGGCCGCGCCACACCCTAAAGGTCGGGGCCGGTGAGTCCCCGCGCGGTTTGATACCGCGCCGTCTCTTCGCAGATCGAAGCCGCGGTTTGGTCATGTTCCGCCGCTTAAAGGCCGAAAGAAACCAATTCTCGGGGTCCGGAATCTCTACGATGCGCAAAGTCTTGGTCACTCTCGCCTTGCTCGGGACGTTGGCGGCACCCGAGGTGGCCCGGGCGCAGAGCCGTACCACCCTCGGCGTCGGCTCCGGCGCGGTCGCGGGGGCGCTGGTCGGCGGGCCGATCGGCGCGGTCGCGGGGGCCGTGGTCGGCGGCTTCGTGGGGAACTCGTCGGAGCGCGGGCGCCGCCACGTCCGCCGGGGGCGCCGCTACGGCTACGCGGCGCCGCGCCGGTCCTACCCGCGCCGGGCGGAGGCGGCCGTGCCGCGCACCACGGGCTCGGTGGCCCGCGCCGCGCCGCCGGCCCAGCCCACCACCTGGAAGGATCCGCGCTAGCGCCGTTCCCGGCGGGGCGCGGCTGCCGCTAGATCGCCGGTTCGAGGGCGGCCGGGGTCGGCCTGCGAAACGCGTCCCGGGCGAGGCGCGGGAACGCGATGGCCTGTCCCAGCCCCCGGGCGCCCAGGAAGCTCACGAAGGCCAGCCACAGCCCGGTATTGCCGAAGCCCAGGCTCTCGACGAGCGCCAGGACCGCGCAGTAGGCGGCGAG
Organism: Methylobacterium sp. C33D; assembly: GCF_053345825.1. NCBI lineage: Bacteria > Pseudomonadati > Pseudomonadota > Alphaproteobacteria > Hyphomicrobiales > Methylobacteriaceae > Methylobacterium > Methylobacterium sp. C33D. The sequence continues at coordinate 54,739 of NZ_JBKFAV010000015.1, read as the reverse complement.
CGCGCACACCATCAGGTTGCGCATCGCCCGCGTCCAGGTCGCGCCGATATAGATCCCGTCATACGCGAAGGGCGCCGCGGCGGCGAGCGGCGCCAGGGCGGCGAGGACGAGGTAGGAGCGGGCCGCCTCGCGGACCGGGCCGTTCGTGGTCACGGCATCGATGAAGGCCGGGCCGCCCGCCAGCGACAGCACGCTGACCGCGAGGCCGAAGCCGAGGCACCAGCGCAGGCTCAGGGCGGCGGCCGCGTCGAACGCCTCCCGGTCCCGGGCGCCGACGGCTTGCCCGCACAGGGTCTCGGCGGCCGTGGCGAAGCCGTCGAGAAAGAAGCCGCCGATCAGGAAGAGATTCCACAGGACCGAGTTCGCGGCGAGCACCACGTCGCCCTGCCGGGCGCCCAGCGCCGAGAACAGGACGATGCCGGTGATCAGCGCCAGCGTCCGCAGAATGACGTCGCCGTTGACGCTGAGCGTCCGGCGAAGCGCCGCGGCGTCGCGCAGGTCGCGCAGCGGCATCCGGAAGGGCCGGGAGCCGAGCCGCGCCAGGAGGATCAGCCCGAGGCCGAGCCCGAGCGCCTCGGCGCCGAGGGTCGCCAGCGCCGCGCCGGCGAGGCTTAGTCCGAAGGCCAGGACAAGCGTGAGCGTCAGCGCGACGTTGGTCAGGTTGATGGCGATCTGCAGCAGCAGGCCGAGATCGGTGCGCCCGCGCCCCAGGATCGAGCCGAGCACGCCGTAGCTTGCCAGCACGAAGGGTGCGGACAGGATGCGGATGTGGAAGTAGGTCGCGAGACCGGCGATCACCGCCGCGCTCGCCCCGCTGATCGCGAAGGCGAGCTGCGCGAGGGGGCCCTGCAGGACTATCAGGACGAGCCCGATCAGGGCGCCCGCCGCCAGCGCGCGCGCCAGGATGCGGTCGACCTCGGCCGCGTTCCGCCCGCCGACCGCCTGCGCGGTCAGGCCGGCGGTCGCCATGCGGAGCGCCCCGAACGACCAGAAGATCGCGTCGAAGATCACGGCGCCGAGGGCGATGGCGCCGAGCAGCGCCGCGTCGCCGAGCCGCCCGATCACCGCCGCGCCGACGAAGCCGAGCATCGGCGTCGTGACGTTGGCGATCGTCATGGGCAGCGCCAGGGCCAGGACGCGGCGGTTCGTCGGGCGGGCCGGGCTGGCGACGGTGTGCATCATGCCGCACGCTAGGGAGACGCGCCGCCCGCGAAAAGCGCGCCGATCGCATCGGCGGGTTGCGGCGGCGGGCGGCCGATCTGCCCGAACCCGCGGCGCGCTGGATCGTCGGGGCGCGACCGTGCCGAATCGGCCCCGGACCCCGTCAGCGGGAAACGGCGAAGAGGCGCGCGATCAGCCAGAGCGGCACGACCACGATCGCCCCGGCGACGATCCAGCCGCCGAAATCGTGGAGCGAGGCCAGCCCGACCTCGACCAGCGCCCGCGCCGAATCGTAGACGTGCCAGAACAGCCGGCCCGGCGTCAGGCCGAGCATCGACATGAAGGCACCGACCAGCACGGACAGGAACAGGAGGCGCAGGAACACGCCGGCGGGCGAGCCGCCGAGGAACCGCCGCAGCGCGGAGGAGCGCGACCGGTAGCTGTCCGCGCCGTAGGGGGCGTTCGGCGGGGCGCCCTGCTGATAGCCTTGCCGGCGCCGGTCGTGATCGACGAGCATTGCGTCCTCGTGAAGCGTCAGGGGCCTCGGATCGGCGACGAAGCGGGCGGAACCGTGGCCGGCGCACCACACCGCATCGAAACCCGAGCGCGGATCAGGCGTTGGCGGGTTTCTCGCGCGCCGTGCAGATGGCAAGCGGCGTCGCGCGCGCCAAGATGCCGGACGGGGTGGACGACGCCGCGGGACTCTCGCGGTGCGGCCTCGGCCAAAGGGAGAACTCCCGGGAACGGGATCGGTGTGAGAGGCTCAGAGTGCCGACGGGACCATACGCACGATGATCGACCACGCCCTGTTCGACCCGGCGACGATCGATCCCGAGACGCTCCGGCTCAACGCCGAGATCGTCGCGGCCCACGCCGCGCTGCCTGACCCCTGGTCGCTGCCGATCGCCGAGGTGCGCGAGCGGCGCCGCCTGGGCACCAAGGCTGCGCCCGCGATGCCGCACAGCGCCCGGGCGGAGTGGCTGACGATCGACGGGCCCGGCGGCCCGCTCAAGCTCCGCGTGGTCCGGCCCAAGCCCGGCACGAAGCTGCGCGGCGCCTACCTGCACATCCACCGCGGCGGCTGGGTGTGGGGCTCGGCCGACGAGCAGGACCCGTGGCTCGAGCGGATCGCCGATACCTGCGGCTTCGTCGCCCTGTCGGTCGAGTACCGCCTCGCCCCCGAGCATCCCTATCCGGCGGCCCTGCTCGACTGCGAGGCCGCGGCCCTGTGGCTGGCCGGTCCGGGGAAGACCGAGTTCGGCATCCACGCGCTGACCATCGGCGGCGAGTCGGTCGGCGCGCACCTCGCCGTGATGGTGCTGCTGCGGCTGCGCGACAAGCACAACCTGCCGCGGGCCTTCCGGGGCGCCAACCTCAACGCCGGCTTCTTCGATCTGGGCCTGACCCCGTCGGTGCGGAACTGGGGCGAGGAGCGGCTGGTCGTGAACACCCGCGACCTGACCAAGTTCGCCGACGGCTACGTCCGCGAGGGCATCGACAGGCGCCGGCCGGACGTGTCGCCGATCTACGCCGACCTGAAGGGCCTCCCGCCGGCCCTGTTCACCATCGGCACCGCCGATCCGCTCCTCGACGACACGCTGTACATGTCGGCGCGCTGGGCGGCGGCGGGGAATGGCGGTCACACGGCGATCTATCCCGGCGGCTGCCACGTCTTCGCCCGCTACCCGAGCCCGATGAGCGAGCGGGCGCTGGAGCTGATCGACCGCTTCCTGATGGCGCTCGCCTGAGCGATTCGGCCGAGATCCTGCCGGAGCGGTTCCGCGCCTGGTTCGCGGGGCGGGGCTGGGCGCCGCGGCCGCACCAGCTCGACCTCCTGCGGATCGCCGGGGCCGGCCGCTCGGCCTTGCTGGTGGCGCCGACGGGTGCCGGCAAGACGCTCGCGGGGTTCCTGCCGAGCCTCGTCGCCCTCGCCGAGCGCGGCCCCCAGCGGAAGGCGGCGGGCCTCCACACCCTCTACGTGTCACCCCTGAAGGCACTGGCGGTGGACATCGCCCGCAACCTCGATGCGCCCATCGCCGAGATGGCGCTGCCGGTGCGCGTCGAGACCCGTACCGGCGACACGCCGGCGCACAAGCGCACCCGCCAGATCAGCCGGCCGCCGGACATCCTTCTGACCACGCCCGAGCAGCTGGCCCTGCTGATCGCCCACCGCGAGGCGGCTGAGTTTTTTGCCGGACTGCGCTGCGTGGTGCTCGACGAGCTGCACGCGCTGGTGACGTCGAAGCGCGGCGACCTGCTGTCCCTGGCGCTGGCGCGGCTGCACAGGCTGAGCCCCGGCCTCGCGGCGATCGGGCTGTCGGCCACGGTGCGGGAGCCGGACGAGCTGCGGAAGTACCTGGTGCCACAGGGGCCGCTCCCGTCTCACCCCTCCGCGAGCGGGGACGGCGCGGCCGAATCCGACGCGTCTCCTCCCTCACCTCAACCCTCTCCCGCACGGGACGGGGGGGCCGTCGCGCACCCCATGGCCGACCTCGTCACCGTGGCGGGCGGGGCGAAGGCGGACCTGCGCATGCTCGACCTCGGCCGGGCGCTGCCGATCTCCGGCCACACCGCGTGGCACTCGATGCCGGCGATCTACGACCTCATCCGCGAGCACCGGACCACGCTGGTCTTCGTGAACACCCGCCTCCAGGCCGAGTACACGTTCCAGGAGCTGTGGCGACTCAACGACGACGCCCTGCCGATCGCGATCCACCACGGCTCGCTCGACGCCCAGCAGCGCCGCCGGGTCGAGGCCGCCATGGCGGCGGGCCAGCTCCGGGCGATCGTCTGCACCGCTACCCTCGACCTCGGCATCGACTGGGGCGACGTCGACCTCGTGGTCAATGTCGGCGCGCCGAAGGGGGCGAGCCGGATCATGCAGCGGATCGGCCGGGCCAACCACCGCATGGACGAGCCCTCGAAGGCCTACCTCGTTCCGGGCAACCGGTTCGAGATGCTGGAGTGCCAGGCGGCGCTGGACGCCGTCGAGGAGGCCGCGCAGGACACGCCCGACGCCCGCCAGGGCGCCCTCGACGTCCTCGCCCAGCACGTCCTCGGCATGGCCTGCGCCGACGCCTTCGACCCGGTCGACCTGTACGACGAGATCGTCTCGGCCGCGCCCTACGCCGGTCTCGCGTGGGAATCGTTCGAGCAGGTCGTCGACTACGTCGCCACCGGCGGCTACGCGCTGCGCGCCTACGAGCGCTTCGCCAAGATCCTGCGCGGACCGGACGGGCTCTGGCGGGTGCGCGACGCCCGCACCGCCCAGGCCTACCGGATGAACGTCGGCACGATCGTGGAGGCGGCCCGGGTGAAAGTCCGCCTCGGCCGGACCCTGCGCGGCAAGCCCGGCACGGTGCTGCCCAAGACCGGGCGGGTGCTCGGCGAGATCGAGGACGAGTTCGCCGAGACGCTGACGGTGGGCGACACCTTCCTGTTCGCGGGCGAGACCCTGCGCTTCGAGGGGCTCGCCGAGGACGAGTGCCTCGTCACCCGCGCGCCGGCCGGCACCGACCCCGCGATCCCGTCCTACGCGGGCGCGAAGTTCCCGCTCTCGACCTTCCTGGCGGCCCGGGTCCGGGCGCTGATCGCCGACCCGTTCGCGTGGGACCGCCTGCCCGAGCAGATCGGCGCGTACCTGCTGCAGCAGCGCCGCCGCTCGGTCCTGCCGGGCGAGCGCGACCTCCTCGTCGAGACCTTCCCGCGGGGCAAGCGCTACTACCTGACCGCCTTCCCGTTCGAGGGTCGCCTCGCCCACCAGACGCTGGGCATGCTGCTGACCCGGCGCCTGGAGCGCGCCGGCCTGCGGCCGCTCGGCTTCGCGGCCAACGATTACGGCATCGCCATCTGGTCGACCCGCGACGTCTCGGAGCGCGCCGCGATCGATCCGGACTTCATCGGCGACCTGTTCGCGGTCGACATGCTGGGCGACGACCTTGAGGCGTGGCTCGACGAGTCGGCGATGATGAAGCGCACCTTCCGCCAATGCGCGGTGATCGCCGGGCTGATCGAGCGCCACCATCCGGGCCTGAAGAAATCCGGCCGCGCGGTCACGATCTCGACCGACCTGATCTACGACGTGCTGCGCAAGCACCAGCCCGACCACCTGCTGCTCCGGGCGGCGCGGCAGGATGCGGCAACCGGACTCCTCGACGTGAGGCGCCTCGGCATGATGCTAGAGCGCATCCAGGGGCGAATCATCCACAGGTCTCTCGACCGGGTCTCGCCGCTCTCCGTGTCCGTGATGCTCGAGATCGGGCGCGAGCGGGTCTACGGCGAGGGCGCCGACGAGATCCTGGCCGAGGCCGAGGCGGAGCTTCTCCAAGAGGCTCTGTCCTGACCGCCGATCCGCCCTCCCCCGACGACACCGAGGATGCGATCTTGGCGGCCGGCCTGAGACTCGAGAAGACTCCCAAGCACCCCACCCTTCAACTCGCGGGCGAGACCCTGGTGCTCGACCTCTGCGGCGGCCTCTGGCTGCCGGAGCACCGGACGCTGATCGTGTCCGACCTTCACCTGGAGAAGGGCTCGTCCTACGCGGCCCGCTCCGGCCAGTTCCTGCCGCCCTACGACACCCGCGAGACGCTCGCCTGCCTGCACGAGGCGGTGGTGCGCCACGATCCCGCCCGCGTGGTCGCGCTGGGCGATTCGTTCCACGATGCCCGCGGGCCTGAGCGCATGGAGCCGGGCGACCGCGCCCTCGTGGCGGCCCTGCAGGAGGGGCGGGACTGGGTCTGGATCGCCGGAAACCACGACGCGGCCGTGAACGAGGGCGTCGGCGGCCGCTACGCCGACGCGCTGACGCTCGGCAGCCTCGTCCTGCGCCACGAGCCGAGCCCGGAGCCCGTCCCCGGCGAGATCGCCGGCCATCTCCATCCCTGCGGGAAGGTGGCGATGCGCGGGCGGGCGGTGCGCCGCCGCTGCTTCGTCACGGACGGCGCCCGCCTCGTCATGCCGGCCTTCGGTGCCTACGCGGGCGGCCTGAACGTCCGCGACCGGGCGATCGAGAGCCTGTTCCCCGACGGCTTCACCGCCCATCTCCTCGGGGACGGGCGGGTCTTCGCCATCGGCCGGGCGCAGCTCGCCCGGGATTGAGGCGCGCGATCAGGCCGACTTCATGAAGCGGATGACGCTCTCCGACAGGCTCGTCGAGTGGGCGGCGAGGCTGTCGGCGATGCCCTGGACGGTCTGGGCGAGCTGACCGGTGGCGTTGGCGGCCTCGGACACGCCGCCGATATTGCCCGCCATCTCGTGGGTCGAGACCGCCTGCTCCTCGACGGCGCTCGCCATCGCCAGGGTGAGGTTGGACAGTTCGTCCACCGCCGCGGTGATCATCTCGATGGCGCCGACCGCGTCGCCGGTCGCGCTCTGGATCGCCGAGACTTGCTGGGTGATCTCGCCGGTCGCCTTGGCAGTCTGCTCGGCGAGCGCCTTGACCTCGGAGGCGACGACCGCGAAGCCGCGGCCGGCGGCGCCGGCCCGGGCCGCCTCGATCGTGGCGTTCAGCGCCAGCAGGTTGGTCTGGTCGGCAATCGACTTGATCATGCCCACCACCGCGTCGACCTTGCGGGCGTTCTCGGCCAGCTGGCGCATGGTCGCGTCGGTGGTTCCGGCCTGGGCGGCGATCTGCTGCGCGCGCTCCGAGACTCGCCCGACCTGGCCCGAGATTTCCTGGATCGCCCCGTTCATCTGCTCGGAGTTCGACGCGACCGAGGAGGCCTTGTGCCGGGCGGATTCGGCCGACTGCATCAGCCCCTCGGCCGAGCTCTGCATCTCCTGGATGGCCGAACCGACGGCCTCGACGACCTGCTTGACCTCGGTCTCCATATTCACCTGCGCGGTGACCACGGCCCAGGTCAGCATCGGGCCGAGATACTGCCCCCTCTCGTCGGTCACGGCCGTGACCCGCAGGTTGAGGGTCTCGGGCCCGACCCTGATCTTGGTGCTGTGCGGCAGCCGGCTCGCGTCCCCCAGCATGGTGCGCTGGTGGCTCGGGTTCTTGTGGAAGATGTCGAAGGAGCGGCCGAGCATGTCGTCGACCTTGACCGGCAGGTGCTGGTCGATCGTGCCGAGCGTCTTGCGCGACGTGGCGTTCATGTAGTCGATCTTGAAATTGTCCTTCAGATCCGCGGTCATGACCGCCACCGGAACGTTGTCGATCATCGTCAGGAGCCGGTTGATCTCCTTCTTCTTCGCCGAGATGTCCGCGGCGAACTTGACGACCTTGATCGGCTTGCCGCGCGCGTCCAGGACGGGATTGTACGTCGCCTCCAGCCAGACTGGTTCGCCCTCCTTGTCGAGGCGCAGGAACTCGCCCGTGACGTAGTGCCCGTCCTTCAGCTTGTTCCAGAACGCCGCGTACTCCGCGGATTCGGCGAAGCCCCTCTCCACGAAGATGCGGTGATGGCGGTTCTGGACGTCGCCGAGGCCGTACTTCATCAGCCGCAGGAAGTTCTGGTTCGCGTGCAGGACGGTACCGTCCATCGAGAACTCGATGATCGCGAGCGAGCGGTCCAGGGCATCGATCTTGGCCTGGGCTTCGTTGAAAACAGTGCGATTGAACATGGTGCTGCTCGCGTTCTCCCGCGCCATGTCTAGCCTCGTAGCGTTAATGAACCCTTTATCGCGACATTCATCCAGATTAAAATCCGGGTGACACGGGTCGAATGCTTGTAACGTCGCCGCTGCTGTGTGGCCGATTTCGGATCCGCGCAGATATTTGCATTTTATCCGATCTATGGAGACATGAATGCTGTGTTTTGCTTATGAATATCAGAACCAGCCGCGCATGCGGAAGTATACGATCGGTGCCACGGCGCTGAGGAGGATCAGGCCGAGCGCGTAGGGGTACCCGAGCGCCCAGTCCAGCTCGGGCATGTGCTTGAAGTTCATCCCGTAGATCGACGCGATGAGCGTCGGCGGGACGCCGACCACCGAGACGACGGTGAGGACCCGGAAGACGTTGTTCTGCTCGATCGTGATGAGGCCGAGGGCGGCGTCGAGCAGGAACTGCACGTTCTCGGCGAGCCGCGTCTCGAACTCGTCGAGGGACTCGATGTCCCGCTTGATCGTCTCGAAGCGCGAATCCTCCGGCAGGCCGAGACTGTCGCAGGCCGCGGCGACGAACGGGATGATCCGTTCGAGGCCGAGCAGGCTCGACCGGATCTTTCCCAGAACCTTCCCGCGGTTGCTGATGCCGCGCAGGATCCGGCGGAGGGCGAGGTCGCGGCGCCGGGGCGGCGGGCTCTCGAGGCGCCGCCGCTCGGCACCGCGGACGTCGAAGTCGAAGATGCGGGTCGAGAGCGTGTCGAGTTCGGATCCCATATCCTCCAGGGCGTCGGCGAGGCTGTCGACCAGCTCCTCCAGGACGACGAGGAAGATCTCGCTCGGCGTCGTGCTGCCGTCGCCGTCCGCGATGCGCTTCGCGGAGCCCTCGAAGGCGCGCAACTCGTGGAAGCGGATCGTGACGAGGTGATCCTTGGTCAGCAGGAAGCCCAGTGGCTTCAGCTGCGACGCGCTCTGCTCGAAGGTGATCATCGGCGTCGAGAGCGAGAGCCCGCCCTTCACCCGGCGCAGGCGGCTCGACGTCTCGACTTCCGAGAGCGCCGCCCGCGACGGCACGCGCAGGCCGGTCGCGGCCTCGACCGCCGCGGCCTCCTCCGGCGTGGGGTCGTTCAGGTCGAGCCACACGGTGTCGCGCGCGATCGGGCTGCCGGGTCGCAGCGCCACCGGGCCTTCGGGTCCGTGCAGGCTCAGCATGAGAGCGAGTCGTCCATGAGGGGATCGGTGCCGCCGGCGCGTCATCGCGCCGTCGCGCGGGGGTGCGACAGCCTTGACTCGGAACCCGCCCGCGCCTATCTCGCGGCCGTCTTTGGCACTCGCCGAGACAGAGTGCTAACAGTCGAGTTCGCGGCGGTCCCGCCGGCCGCATCAACGCCAACTCAAGACCTGAAGCAAGAGGGCAGCTCATGAAGTTCCGTCCGCTGCACGACCGCGTGGTCGTCCGTCGCATCGAGAGCGAAGAGAAGACCAAGGGCGGCATCATCATCCCGGACACCGCCAAGGAGAAGCCGCAGGAGGGCGAGGTCGTCGCCGTCGGCCCCGGCGCCCGCGACGAGGCCGGTCGCGTCAACGCGCTCGACGTCAAGGCCGGCGACCGCGTCCTGTTCGGCAAGTGGTCCGGCACCGAGGTCAAGATCGACGGTCAGGACCTCCTGATCATGAAGGAATCCGACATCATGGGCGTCGTCGCCCTCTAATCGGATCACCCGTCACCGCCCTTTGAGGCCGTCCCGGACTCGGGGTTCAACCATTAGCTAAGAGGCACACAATGGCAGCGAAAGACGTTCGTTTCTCCGCCGACGCCCGCGATAAGATGCTGCGCGGCGTCGACATCCTCGCCGACGCGGTGAAGGTGACGCTGGGCCCGAAGGGCCGCAACGTCGTGATCGAGAAGAGCTTCGGCGCCCCGCGCATCACCAAGGACGGTGTGACGGTCGCCAAGGAGATCGAGCTCGCCGACAAGTTCGAGAACATGGGCGCCCAGATGGTGCGCGAAGTGGCCTCGAAGACCAACGACATCGCGGGTGACGGCACCACCACCGCGACCGTGCTGGCCCAGGCCATCGTCCGCGAGGGCGCCAAGTACGTCGCGGCCGGCATCAACCCGATGGACCTGAAGCGCGGCATCGACCTCGCCACCCAGGCCGCCGTGAAGGACATCATCGCGCGCGCCAAGAAGGTCTCGACCTCCGACGAGGTCGCCCAGGTCGGCACGATCTCCGCCAACGGCGACAAGGAGATCGGCGAGATGATCGCCCACGCCATGCAGAAGGTGGGCAACGAGGGCGTCATCACGGTCGAGGAGGCGAAGACCGCCGAGACCGAGCTGGACGTCGTCGAGGGCATGCAGTTCGACCGCGGCTACCTCTCCCCGTACTTCATCACGAACGCGGAGAAGATGGTCGCCGAGCTCGAGGACCCCTACATCCTCATCCACGAGAAGAAGCTCTCGTCGCTCCAGGCCATGCTGCCGGTGCTCGAGGCGGTTGTTCAGACCGGCAAGCCGCTCCTGATCATCGCCGAGGACATCGAGGGCGAGGCTCTGGCCACGCTCGTCGTCAACAAGCTCCGCGGCGGCCTGAAGGTCGCGGCCGTCAAGGCGCCGGGCTTCGGTGACCGCCGCAAGGCGATGCTCGAGGACATCGCGATCCTGACCAAGGGCCAGATGATCGCCGAGGACCTCGGCATCAAGCTCGAGAACGTGACGCTCCCCATGCTCGGCCGCGCCAAGCGCGTGCGCATCGAGAAGGAGAACACCACGATCATCGACGGCGTCGGCGAGAAGTCCGACATCGAGGGCCGCATCTCGCAGATCAAGGCGCAGATCGAGGAGACCACCTCGGACTACGACCGTGAGAAGCTGCAGGAGCGTCTGGCCAAGCTCGCGGGCGGCGTCGCGGTGATCCGCGTCGGCGGCGCGACCGAGGTCGAGGTGAAGGAGAAGAAGGATCGCGTCGACGACGCCCTCAACGCCACCCGCGCGGCGGTCGAGGAAGGCATCGTCCCGGGCGGCGGCACCGCGCTGCTCCGCGCCAAGAAGGCGGTCTCCGAGCTGAAGTCCGAGATCCCGGACGTGCAGGCCGGTATCAAGATCGTCCTGAAGGCCCTTGAGGCCCCGCTCCGCCAGATCGCCCAGAACGCGGGCGTGGAAGGCTCGATCGTGGTCGGCAAGATCACCGACAACACCTCCTCGGAGACCTTCGGCTTCAACGCCCAGACCGAAGAGTATGTCGACATGATCCAGGCCGGCATCGTCGATCCGGCCAAGGTGGTGCGCACCGCCCTGCAGGACGCGGCCTCGGTCGCCGGCCTGCTGGTGACCACCGAGGCGATGGTCGCCGACGCGCCGAAGAAGGACAGCCCCGCTCCGGCGATGCCGGGCGGCGGCATGGGCGGCATGGACTTCTAAGTCCGCGCCACTCGCGTCACGGAGGAAGGGGGTCGCCGCGAGGCGGCCCCTTTTCTTTTGGCGCCGGCCTGCCGCGGTCGCCCGCGGGCGCGGCCCGGTCCGATGCCGCGACGCGACGCCTGGGCCGCGAGACGCGCCCGCACGGTGGCGATTCGAGGATTGCCGGACGCGCTCGGTCGCCTGGAACGGGAGAGTGAAGTCCAGGCTGTGGTCGATCAGGGGCGGGATGCTGTCCTGATCGGTATCGTCCGCGCCGGTCTCGACGAAGGCGAGGATCCCGGCGTGAATCGCCGCGTGATCGGACGTGTCGGGAGCCGCGGCGAGGACCAGGGGGCCGCCGTGCCTCCAGTGATCGCGCAGGGTCGCGAGCCCTTCGGCGGATCAAGGTATGACCTCACCGCGCGGCTCTGCCGGCGCGGACGCGGCCGCGCGTGCCGACCGAAACGGGTCCCGCGCGCCGAAGGCCGACACTCCGTCGCCGCGGTGGCTCGTGCGGCGGACGACAAACAGAAAACGGGACGGCTCGCGCCGTCCCGTTCAGGGGCTCAATTATCGGCCAAGGAAGATCGAAGCCAGTCGCTGGAGCAGGCCCCGCGGTGCGGGCGGAGGCTCGCTCTGCCCAGGACCGTCCCCGATCTAAGCGTTGGCGGCGAAGGGGTGCTGCGCGGAGTTGCGCTGCTCGGTGACCGTCGAGGCCTTCGGCTCGCCGTTCACGGCGCGCTGGATCGACAGCTTGGTGGCCTCGTAGTTGTACTTCTGGATCTTGGCGTCGTCGGCCGCCTCCCAGTGGATGAACACGCCGACCAGGATGTACAGGTCGTCGGCCTCGTCCGCCGGGATGATGCCCTCGGCCACCGCGTCCTGCACGGCCTTGGCAACGCCGTGCTGGGCCGGGCCGAACATCTGGACGGCCTGACGGGCGTCGTTGATGGTGACCTTGTTGAACATCAGGGTGTTCGGCTTGCACGGCAGGTTCGGCGCGATGACCGCGAGCAGGCTGGTGAAGCCGTGCTTGTTGTTCACGAGGCCGTTGCAGAAAGCCGTCTCGGCCGGCGAACCGCGCGGTCCGATGATGAGGTCGATGTGGGCGACCTCGTTGCCGTCGCCGACGAGGGCCTCGCCGACCTGAACCTTGGTGATCTTCGCCATTCGGTGTCTCTCCCTGGATTCCGAAATAGAGCCGCGCGCCGGGCGAAGCCGCGGCCGGGAAGCCATCCTTGTTATCGGCGCCCGACCATGCCGGCCGAGCCGGTTGGGCCGGACAGCGCGGCGGACCCTACAGCGGGGCCCTGCGGCTCACAACCCGCGCAAGGCCCTGACACGAAGGAATTTCTATCCGTCCGAGGCCGTGGACACCGGATCGTGCGCGCGGTTCAGGCCAGCCGGCCGCCGGCGCCCGCGAGGGCGTCCCAGAACAGGGTCGCGACCGTGAAATCCGCGCTCGTGCCCGGATTGATCGCCCGGGCCTTCAGCGACGCGTCGAGGGCCAGCAGCGCATCGACCGGCCGCGCGGCGAGGTCGAGCCCGGCGAGCGCCGCCTCGGCTTCCCGGCGGACGCGCTCGGCCGCCGCCGCGCCGTGCTTGCGGGCGACGTGGCTGTCCGGGACGGCGCGGAGGAAGGCCAGGTGGATCGCGGTCGTGCACCAGGTCGGGTCGAGCCCGGCGGCGCGGGCCTCGTGCAGGGCCGCGAGTCCGATCGCCGGCACGTCCGCGAAACCCGTCACGTAGGCGCGGGCGATCCGGTCCCGATCGGCGGCCTCCGCCATGGCGTCGCGCAGGGAGCCGGGCGCCGCGTCGGCGACGTCGTGCCGGCCGGCCGCGCCGAGGCCGCCCGGATTGGCGCGGCGGATACCCGCGAAGACCGCTTCCGAATCCGCGCCGTCCAGGGAATCGAGCACCGCCGCGACGGTTTGGCCCCCCTCGGCCGAGACCGCGAGCGGCGCGCAGAGCAGCAGGATGCCGAGATTGGTGTTCTGGCCCACCGCCGCCATGGTGGCGGCGACGCTGTCGCGGACCCGCGCCCCGACGCCCGCGCCCGCCCGGGCCAGGGGCGGCGCCGAGACGTCGGCGCTCGTCACGAAATCCGCCAGCACCATGCGGTGGCCGGGCGCGTAGGCGTGGACGTTGCCGGGCTTGAGGGCGTCGAGTTCCGCGAGGCAGGCCGCCCGGTAGAGCGTGCCGATCAGCGCCGCGTCGAGGCCGCCCCCGCTCATGCCACCACGAGCCGGGGACGGCTGGCGCCGCGGGCCGCGGCGAGGAAGCCGCGCACCACCGCGGCGGCGATGTCGGTCTCGCACACGGTCTGGAGCCCCGACCAGGCCGGCATCGAATTCACCTCGAGGACCGAGAAGCCGCCCTCCCCGTCCTCGACGAGGTCGACGCCGGAATAGTCGACGCCGACCGCGGCGGCGGCGGCCTCGGCCAGCTCGGCGGCGGCGCGCGGCATCGCCCAGGGCAGCGGGCGGCCACCCCGGTGGACATTGGTGATCCAGCCGTCGCCCTCGCGGATCATCCCGGCGATCGCCCGGCCGTCGCAGACGAACACCCGGTAGTCGCGCCACAGGCCGTCCCGGCGCGGCACGTAGCGCTGGAGGTAGTAGACCCGGGCCACGGCCTCCTCGTCGGGCAGGTCCTCCGGGCGCTCGATCAGGGCGAGCCCCTCCCCCTGCGAGCCGAACAGCGGCTTCAGGACCAGCGGCGCGCCCGGGCGCGCCTCGGTGGCGACCAGGGCCGCGGCCGCCTCGCGCTTCGAGAACACCCAGGTTGCCGGGGTCGGTAGGCCGGCCCGGTCGATGAGCAGCGAGGTCGCCGCCTTGTCGACCGAGCGCTCGATCGCGGTCGGCGCGTTCCAGACGGTGACTCCTGCGGCGACCAGGGCGTGCAGCACGCCGAGCCGCATCGTCGTCGCCTCGAAGGTGCCGCCCGCGATGGTCCGCATCAGCACGCCGTCCGGCAGCGCGTCGGGGAAGCCCGGCACGCGCAGCGGCTCGCCGCCGCCCGTGACGACGGCCACGTCGGCGAGGGAGAACAGCACCGGCTCCACGCCGCTCGCGCGCAGGGCCGCGAGCAGGCGGTTCTTGTGCCAGGTGCCGTTATCGGCCGCGAGCCCGATGCGCATGGGGGTCCTGATCGTCACGGGGCCGCCCGCCTCCGGGGCGGCCCGAGGTTCTGTCGCTCGGTGGATCGGAGTGGGGCCCGCCCGCGCGGGAGCGGCGCCCCGCGTGCCCTCAGGCGAAGGACGCGTCGACCAGCGTCGGCTCCAGGCGGCCGCCGCGGTAGGTGGCGCCGGAGCGCGCCGACGTGACGATCGCCTCGGCCGGCGAGAACAGGGCGCCGTCGATCTTGTAGAAGTCGCCGTTCACCCGCGCGAAGATGTCGGCGAAGGGCGCGCCGTGGTCGCTCGAGGTCGTGGAGGGCAGCTGCTCGGCGAGCTGCCTGGCGTCGGAATCGTCGGCGTCCACGAAGAGCTGGACCCGGCCGCCGTAGATGATCGCGTCGTTGGTGCGGCCCATCGCCTTGATGAAGTCCGGGTGCGGCGGCGACAGCGGCGCCGAGCCGATCCCGTCCACGATGGCGTGCAGGTCGAAGCCGACCGTGTGGGCCTTGTGGAGGGCGACCTCCAGGACGCGGGCCACGACCTGCGTGGAGCCGGCGAGGCTCTGGGTCGGCGCGAAGATGAAGGTCAGGTCCTCGGGCTTGAGGCCGGAGGCCTCCGCGACCTTGGCGACGACGCTCTCGGGCGGGCCGCCGGCCGCTTCCAGCACGAGGGCGGTCTTGGTGGCGGAATCGCGGAAGCCGAGTTCCTGGTACAGCTCCTCGACGGCCGCCACCGCGCGGCCCGGGCCGGAGCCGAGGGCGAAGAAGCCGGAATCCCCGGTCTCGTCCGCGAGGCTCCAGCCCGCGTACTGGCTGCCGAGGCAGGCGAGCACCGGGTCGGCGGAATGGACCGTCACCGAGTACGGCCAGGACGCGATCGGCCCGCTCGGCGCGATGGTGACGGTGCCGAGGCCGCCGAGGCAGATCTCGGCGATGCGCCGCCCGGCCTCGATCGAGCCCCGCGCCTGCGCGCCGGCATCGACCATGCGGGCGCCGCCGGCGGCCTGCGACACGGAGAGCCGCAGCGTCGCGGCGTCGGCCACGAGCCGCTCGACCAGCGGGCCGGCGAGCGCGTTGATGCTGGGATAGGTCGGGCTGGCACTCATGACGGGGCTTCCTCGGGGTGTGTTTTCTTCGCCGCGCAGACGGCCCGCAGGTGTGCCGTCCGCGTTTCCAACAGGGCGAGCACCTCCGCCCGGTCCGCGCCTTCGGCCAGCACCGTGCAGAGCGGCGCGTCGCGGCGGACCGCCGAGCCGGGGCACGGGCGGTCGCGCACGCAGTCCGGCCAATCGAGGTCCGGCACAGGCGCAAGCTCCCGGTCCGCGTAACAGATCTGCGCGGCCGCCGCACCCGCCGGATGCGGTCCGGGCTCCGGCATCGTGCCGAGGCAGGCCGCGACGTGGGCCGCGAGCAGCGGCGTCCCGCGCCGGTCGAGGACGTCGAGGGTCGCGCCGGGCCTCGGGTTGATCTCGGTGAGCCACCAGTCGGTCCCGTCGACCAGCAGGTCGGCGCTGGCGAGGCCGCGCAGGCCGGTCGCGGCGACGATCCGCTCGATCCCGGCGGCGACGGCCTGCACGAGGTCGGCAGGGAGCGCCGAGTCTTCCCCGGCGCCGCGGGCGAGCGCCCCGGCGTAGCGGAACGGGCGGATCGGCGACGGCGCGCACCACTGCTCGGTGACCGCGAGGACGCGGATCGCGCGGCCGTCGGCGAGGACGTTCAGGGCGTGCGGCCGCCCCGGCACGCGCGCCTGCAGATAGTGGCCGGCCGGCGCGGGCGACCGGCTGGCCGGCCGGATGTGGCTGCCGCCGGAGCCCCCGATCCGCTTGACAAGCCAGCCCGCGGGGTCAGCCGGCGGCGCGGCCGTCACGGCCGGATGCGGCACGCCGAGGCGCGCGCACAGGGCCGCGAAGGCCAGGGGCTCCTTCAGGGCGGCGACGGTCCCGGCCGAGGCGCCGATGAGCCGGTGCCGCGCGGAGAGGCGCGCGATCAGGTCGGGCGCGTCCTCGAAGCCGCTGCCGAGGATCAGGCCGACCGGCTTCCCGGCCCGCGCCGCGAGGTCGTCGAGCGCCGCCAGGGTGGCGTCGGCGGCGGGGCGGGTGCCGAAGCGGCCCGGCAGTTGCCGGTAGGCCTCGGCCAGCACGCGGGTGTCGGAATCGCCGAACAGGTCGGCGACGTAGGGCCGGAGCCCCGCGCGCCGCGCCGCCTCGGCCAGGGAGCGCCCGGCCTGCGCGGCGATCAGGACCGCGTCCGCCATCGGCATCCGGTCCGGGAGCGGCCTAGCCGGCGATCTCCACGGCGAGCGCGTAGGCGTCGCGGAAGTCGAGGCACAGCGGCGTGTCGGAGGCGAGCATCCGGTCGAACAGGCGCCGCTGCGTCTTGTACTTCACGTCGCCGACGGCCAGCGCGCCGATGCCGACCCCCTTGCCCGTCGGCAGCGCGACGTCCACCGCGTTGACGTCGATCCCCGCGATGCCGGCGGGCGGCACGGCGTTGACGTCGGACGCCACGAGCAGCTTCGGCGCGGATTCCAGATCCTCCGCGGTGAGGATCGGGATGCCCGCCGGGCCGGCCGAGAGGATGACGTCGGCGTCGCGGATGGCGGCGCGCCGATCGTCGGGCGTCGTGCCGTCGACGGCGCCGACCTCGATGCCGAAGCGCCACTTCATCGTGAAGGCGATCTTCGAGACGCGCTCCTCGCCGTCGTGGCCGACCAGGACGGTGGTGGCGCCCTGCAGGGCACCGATCACCGCGGCCACGTAGGCGACGACGCCGGCGCCGCCGAAGATCACGATGCGCTTGCCGGTGAGGTCGGTGTTGAACTTCTGCCGCAGGGCGCGGGAGACCTGCGCCACCATGGCGGCGCCGGTGGTGAACGAGCCCGCCGGGTCGGCGAAGACGTGGTTCACGAAGGGCGGCACGAAGGCCTTCTTGGCGCGATCGACCATGTCGAGGGCGTCCTCGGCGTTCTTGCCGCCGATGAAGATGCCCGTCCGCGTCCCGTCGGCCGGCGACCGCGAGAAGATCGAATCCTGAGTCAGCGAGACGACGTCGGCGAGGCTGACCTCCGTGTAGGTCACCACCGTCTCGAACCCGGCATCCACGGCCATGTTCACGTCGAACGGGCTCATGTGCCGGAGCGGCGTCAGCATGTGGAGGATCGAGCGGGCCATGGAATCCTCGTGCGGCGCGCGAGAGAGGCGCCTTCCCTCCGTCAAAACCGGAGCGGCGGCCCGGGTCAAGCCCGGGGCGGCCGGCTCACGCCGGACCGGTTACCGAAGCGCCACCGTTGCGGCCCCGGGCGATGACGAACCGGAGGGGGCCGCCCCGGTCGAGGCCGGCCACCAGGGCGCGGGCCTCGGCCTCGGACGGGACCAGCGCGAAGCCGGTCGGCCCCCAGGAGGACTGGCCGTAGCCCGCGATGCCCCGCGCGGCGACGGCGGCGAGCGCCTCCGCCACCGCGGAACTGGCGTAGCGGCCGCCCTGATGGGGCGCGAAGTGGTCGCCGATCAGCGTCTGGATCCGGGTGATGCCGGCGCCGAAGCCCTGCGGCTCCGCCAGGGCGACGGCGGGCAGCACCTGCATCAGCGCGATCCGGCAGATCTCGGCGGCCTGCGCCTCGGGGAACCGCGGCAGGTCGCGGAAGGCCTCGACCTCGCGCGTCCCGTGCACGCCGGCCATGCTCGGATCGAGGATCAGGACGATTCGCCATGCCTCGGGATAGGGCAGGCGCGCGATGACCGGCGGCGGCCCGCCATCCGCGCCGCGGCCGCCGTCGACGATGAGCCCGCCCTCGGTGAAGGCGCAGAGGCCGACGCCGGACCGGTTGCCCCGGTCCAGGGTCGCCGCGAAGGCCTCCGCCGCGAACGGCTCGCCGTTCAGGCGGGCCATCGCGGCCGCCACCGCGAGGGCGAGCTGCGTGCCCGAGCCGAACCCGGCATGGGCCGGGATCACCCGCTCGACATCGATGGCGACGTCCCCGCCGCGCCCGAGATGGGCGGCGGCGGCCTCGACGTAGCCGCGCACCCGGTCGGCCTCCGAGCCCGTGACGGTGGGCCGGGCCGCCCGGCGGGCGGTCAGGATCAGGGACGGCGCGTCGATGGCCAGCCCGATGCTGCCGAAGCGCCGGCCGAGCCCGCCATGCAGGTCCAGGAAGCCGAAATGCAGCCGCGCCGGCGCCTCGACCCGCACGGCACCGTCCGCCGTCGCCTCGTTCCGTTCGGGGACCTCGCCCAACGCTCTTCCCTCGAATCCCGCCTCGAATCCCGCAGGTCCGGCCCCTGCGCGGCGCGCTTTTCACACGCGGCCCGGACCCGGGCAACGTGGACGCGCGCGGATCGTGCCCGCCGACGGCGCAGGACTGATCGATCGCGGAGACCGCGCGGCGATGAAGCGATACCCGCGATTCACTTCCCGACGCGCATCGCCGCCGGACCCCCTTGCCGCGGTGCGCGGATGAAGGCAAACCTAGGCCCGCGACGGCGCGCCGAGTTTGCCGCCTGCCCGGACATGCCGGGCGGATGAGCCATTCCGATTCGGTGGGGAACCCTCGGGCTCGAGGGGCACCCGCTTCGTCCGGTCTTACGGCCGTCGCCCGCTCCGAAACCAAGCAAGAACGTTGCGAGAGGGAGCATGGCAGCCTGGGTGAAGGGTGGCGCGACGGACGCGGGCACCGCCATCGAGGCGGCCGCATCCCTCCTCGCCAGTGCGCGCGCGCCGGTGATCGCCGGCCTCAGCGCCGACGTGGCCGCGATCCGCGCGGCCTACGATCTCGCGGGGCGCATCGGCGCCTCCGTCGACACCGCCGGCTCGGCCGGCACCTACGCGGACCTCGGAGCGCTGAGCCGGGTCGGGGCGCTGACCTCGACGCCCGCCGAGGCCGTCGGGCGCGCCGACGTGGTGCTGGTTGTGGGCGCCGCCCCCTGGCAGGCGCCGCTCCTGAAGCGCCTCGTCGACGGCAAGCCCGGCCGCGGTCGCGCCGCCGGGGCGGACCGCACCCTGCTGGCCGTCGGCGCCAACGCCACCGCGTCCCTGTCCTGGCCGGCCGAGGGCGGGCTGACCGAGGCGGTCGGCGTGCTGCGCGCCCACGCCCGCGGCCACCTCGCCGGCGATGATCTCCCCGGCCAGATCGCCGCCCGGCTCGCCGCCGCGCAGTACGGAATCCTCCTCTACGATGCCGCCGAACTGGGCGAGGTCGGCATCGAGATGCTCCAGGGCCTCGCCATGGAGCTCAGCGAGACGACCCGCTGCTTCACCCTCGCGGTCGGCGGCACCGGCCAGGACCGGGCGGTGGTGCCGGTCTCGGCCTGGCTGACCGGGCAAGCGCCGCGCAGCGGCTTCGGGCGCCGCGTGCCCGAGCACGATCCCTGGCGCTTCGACGCCGCCCGGCAGGTCGCCGCCGGCGAGGTCGACGCCGTTCTCTGGCTCGGCGCCGTCCCGGTGTCGCGCCCGGACTGGCTGTCGAACGTCCCCTCCGTCGCGCTGGTCGCGGACGGTGAGGCCGGGGCCGCCGAGGTGGTGATCGCGGTCGGCCAGCCCGGCCGCGACCACGGCGGCGTGTTGTGGAACGAGCAGCGCGCCGCGCTGACCTTCTGGCCGGCCTCGGCGCCGTCGGATCTGCCGTCGGCCGCGTCGGTGCTGGGCGCCCTGAAGGAGCGCCTGGTCACGGGCCCGGCCGCGTCGAGGAGTGAACCCGCATGCTGAGCGTGATCCGGGGCGGGCGCGTCGTCGATCCGACCGCGTCCCGCGATTCCGTGGGCGACGTCTGGATCGAGGACGGCCGCGTGATCGATCCGCCGGGCCGCGAGCCCGACGCCGTGATCGACGCCGCGGGCTGCGTGGTGATGGCCGGCGGCGTCGAGGTGCACTCGCACATCGCCGGCGGCAACGTGATCACCTCGCGGCTGCTCCTGCCCGACCTCTACGTCAGCGAGGCGGCGCCCGACGGCCATCCCTTCGCCCACGCGGGCGGGGCGGCGGCCTGGATCGGCTCGACCTACGCGCGGATGGGCTACACCACGGCCGTCGAGCCGGCGATGCCGCCGACCCACGCGCTGGGCACGCAGCTCGAGCTCGCCGACATCCCGCTGCTCGACCGCGGCGCCCTGACCGTGATGGGCAACGACGACCAGCTCCTGCAGCTCCTGCGCGAGGGTCAGGGCGGCAACGCCGTGCGCGACCTCGTCGCCCTGTCGGTCGCCCAGTCGCGCGGCCTCGGGGTCAAGTGCATCAACGCGGGCGGCGCCTCGGCCTTCAAGGACGGGGCCCTGCGCCTCTCCCTCGACGACGAGATCCCCTGCTACGGGCTCTCGACCCGGCAGATCATGGGCTCGCTCCTCGACGCGGTCGAGGAGATCGGCGTCCCGCACCCGCTGCACGTCCACTGCAACAACCTCGGCCTGCCCGGGGCCGACGACAGCTTCATGGCGACGCTGGACGCGGCGGAGGGTCGGCGCATCCACTTCGCCCACGCGCAGTTCTACGCCTACGGCGCGGTCGACCCGGCCAATCCCGGCACCGGCGGCTTCCGCTCGGCCGCCGAGCGGATCGCGCAGGCGATCACCGACAACCCGAACGCCACCCTCGATATCGGGCAGGTCGTGTTCGGCCAGACCGTGACGGTGTCCCTCGACATCCTCCGCCAGTTCGCCGGCCGGAAGGGCGCCAAGCCGAAGAAGTGGGTGCTGAACGCGGGCGACGCCGAGGGCGGCGGCGTGGTGCCGTTCCTGTACCGGCCCCGGGGCCCGACCAGCTCGCTGCAATGGGCGATCGGCCTGGAGATCATGCTGCTCTCCACCGACCCGGAGCGGACGATCCTGACCACCGACCACCCGAACGGCGGCCCGTTCACCCAGTATCCCCGCATCATCCACCTGCTGATGGACAAGACGGAGCGCGACCGCGAGATCGCGACGCTGCCGAGCGTCGTCGGGGAGCGCTCGAGCCTTGCGGGACTGGAGCGCGAGTACACGCTCTCCGAGATCGCGCAGCTGACCCGGTCCGGACCGGCGAAGCTCCTCGGCCTCGCCGACCGCGGCCACCTGCGGGCCGGTGCCCGGGCCGACGTTGCCGTCTACCGCGACGACGCGAATCGCACCGCGATGTTCACCGCCGCCAAGCTCGTCCTCAAGGACGGCGTGCCGATCGTCGAGGACGGCGAGGTCGTGGAGTGGCGCGCCGGCCGCACGCTGTCGCTGACCGTCGAGTCCGACAAGGCCATGGCGAAGCGCGCCGACACCTACCTCACGGAGCGGTTCGGCGAGGGCCTCGACAGCTTCGCCGTGCCCGACGCGGCCTTCGGCGAGGGCCGGGAGAACTTCGAGGCGGTTCCATGCCGGGCGTGATCAGCGGGGCGAGCCGCGGGAAGTACGATGTCTGACCTCACCCTCAACGGCATCCCGGTCGTCGACACCTTCGCGGAGGCGTTCGACGTGGCCGGCACGGCCATCATCGTCACGAACGACACCGCCAAGTGGGCGATGATCGCCGCGACCACGATGACCGGCTTCGCCACCTCGGTGATCGGCTGCGGCGCCGAGGCCGGCATCGACGCCGAGCTGTCGCCCGAGGAGACTCCGGACGGGCGGCCGGGCGTGCGCATCCTGCTGTTCGGTTTCGAGCCGAACGGCCTCAAGGACCAGCTGATCAAGCGCGTCGGCCAGTGCATCCTCACCTGCCCGGGCACCGCCTGCTACGCGGGCGTCGACGGGCCGACCAGGATCAAGCTCGGTGGCGCGATCCGCTACTTCGGTGACGGCTTCGCGGTGGCCAAGCGCCTGCCCGACGCCAGCGGCAAGGCCCGGCGCTACTGGCGCATCCCGGTGATGGACGGCGAGTTCCTCTGCGAGGACTCGGTCCGGGCCGTCGACGGCGCGGTCGGCGGCGGCAACCTGCTGTTCCTCGGGCGGAACCACGCCGAGACGCTCAAGGTCGCCGAGATCGCCGTCGAGGCCGCCAAGGCGATCCCGGGCGCGATCCTGCCGTTCCCGGGCGGCATCGTCCGCTCCGGCTCCAAGGTCGGCGGCCGGACCAAGGGCATGATGGCCTCGACCAACGACGCCTACTGCCCGACGCTGAAGGGCCGCGCCGGCTCGGCGCTCCCGGCCGAGTGCGGCGTGGTCTTGGAGATCGTGATCGACGCCCTCACCTCGCAGGGCGTGTCCGACTCGATGCGCGCCGGCCTGCACGCCGCCACCGAGATCGGCGGCAAGCACGGGCTGATCGCCGTCACGGCCGGCAATTACGGCGGCAATCTCGGCCGCCACCACTACCACCTGCGCGACCTGATCGCGCGCGACGACGCCAAGCCGGAGGGCTGAGCCGTGAGCACCCTCACCCTGCGCGCGGCCCCGCCCGAGCGGCTGGACTTCCTGAACATCGACCCGCTGGCGCTCAGCCGCCTGTCCCAGGGCGAGGCCGAGCGCCTCGAGATCGGCACGACCCGGACCGGCGTGCGCCTCGGCGACTGCTTCGCGGTCGCGCTCGACGGTTCCGACACCCTGACCATCGAGGGCGGCCACGAGCGCCTCGACCGGGTCGGCGCCTCCCTGTCGGAGGGCACGATCCGGGTCACCGGCGATGTCGGCCAGCGCCTCGGCGCCGGCATGGCGGGCGGCAGCGTGATCGTCACCGGCAATGCCGGGCCCTACGCGGCCTCGGGCGCCACCGGCGGCACGATCACCGTCGAGGGCGATGCGGGCGACTATGCCGGCGGCGCCGTCTACGCCGCCAAGGCAGGGCTCGACGGCGCGACGCTGATCATCCGGGGCAGCGCCGGGGCGCATCTCGGCGACCGGATGCGGCGCGGGACGATCGTGGCCGGCCGCGCGGGCGCCTTCGCGGGCTCGCGCATGATCGCCGGCACCCTGGCGGCGCTCGCGGTCGGCGACCATCCCGGCCTCGGCATGCGCCGCGGGACGCTCCTCGTCGGCAGCCACGGCCGGATGTCGCCCACCTTCGTGGAGACCGGAGCGCACGACCTCGTGTTCCTGCGGCTGCTGGCCAAGGCCCTGCGCGGCCTGAGCGCCGAGCACGCCGACCTCCTCGGCAAGCCGCTGCGCCGCTATTCCGGCGACCTCGCGACGATCGCCAAGGGTGAGATCTGGGTCGCGGCCTGACGCCGCCTGGGCAAGGGGCGTGGACGCGTCCTATGCTCCCCGCCAAGCCGGCCCGCACGAGGCCGGCAGCCCGGGGAGGCGCCCATGCTGCTGCTGCTGTCGATCTGTCTCGTCGCCCAGCCCTCGACCTGCCGCGAGGACCGGATCGAGATGTCCTTCGAGAAGTCGAGCCCCTTCGTGTGCCTGCGCAATTCGCAGAGCGCGCTCGCCACTTGGCAGGCCGCGCATCCGGAATGGCACGTGGAGCGGTGGCGCTGCGCCGCGAAGGGAAGCCTGCCGAAGGACCTGTGACGGCACCTTGGTTCGGCGCCCAGGCGGTGCCATGCTCGGGCCCGCCCGCGCGGCGGGATTGAGGGCGGGACGGGGACGATGCGCTCGCTGAAGGTCCGCTTCGCGCTGCTGCTCGGCGGCACCGCCATCGTGGTGGTGCTGGCCGCCGCGGCCGCCTTGGTGGCGATCGGGGCGGCGGAGCGCACCGTCGACCGGACCCTCGAGGCCCAGCGGCGCCTGGAACTGCTCGCCGAGCTGTCCGGCCGCCTCACGCAGTTCGGTCTCGCGGCGGTGGAGACGGTCGGCAATCCCGACGGCCAGCCCGAGGCGATGGCGATCGCCCGCGACAACGCCGACCGCGCCCTGACCACCGTGGACGAGGCGCTCGCCAAGAGTTTCCCGCCGAGCGACGACCCGGCCGACCGGATGCAGTACGCCGCGCGGACCCGCCCCATGGCGCAGCTGCGCGCGGCCCGCGCGGTGCTGGACCGGCAGGTGTCGCTGATCAGCCGCCAGACCGATCCGGAGCGGCGCCAGGACGCGATCAAGGGCGCGCTCAACGGCTTCGGCGCCATGACCGGCCAGCCGCTCTCCTTCCTGATCGAGGCCGAGCGGCGCAGCATGGCGCTCGGCTCCGAGCAGGCCCGGGCGCTGTCGGAGCGCCTGCGGGTGGCCGCGGCCGCCGCGGTGGCGGCGGCCCTGGTGCTGCTGGCGATCCTGTACCGCGGCGTCACCCGGCCGACCCTGGCCCGCATCGAGGAGGTTCGCCGCGCCGCGAGCGCCATCGGCCACGGCGCCCTCGACACGCGCCTCTCCGTCGCCACGCGGGACGAGCTCGGCCTGCTCATGACCAACGTCAACCGCATGGCCGCCCGCCTCGCCCGCCGGGAATCGCGGGTCGCGGCCGACCGGGCGGCGCTGGAGGACACGGTGGCGGCGCGCACCGCCGATCTGCGCGCCGCCAACGCCCGCCTGGAAGCCGTCGATCAGTCCCGCCGCCGCTTCTTCGCCGATGTCAGCCACGAGCTGCGGACGCCGCTGACGGTCATCCTGGGCGAGTGCGACCTCGCCCTGCGCGGCGCCACCCGCGGCGCCGATCCGGGTCCGGTCTTCGCGACGATCAAGAAGCGGGCGCAGCGCCTCAAGCTGCGCGTCGAGGACCTCCTGCGCGTCGCCCGCTCGGAAACCGGCGAGATCGCCTTCGACAAGCGCCGTCTCGGGCTCGCCCAGGTCCTCGCCGAGGCGGTCGACAACATGAGCTCCGAGGCGGCGCGCCGCCGGGTCGGCCTCACCCTCGATCCCGGCACCCGGGACGTCGAGAGCCTCGCCGACCGCGAGTGGATGCGCCAGACGGTCGAGAGCCTCGTCGACAACGCGCTCCGCCACGCCGCCGGCCTCACCCGGGTCGAGGTCGCCCTGGCGGCAGGTCCCGGGCCGGTCGGGCGGATCACCGTCACCGACGACGGTCCCGGCTTCGGCGCGTCCGAGGACGCGCTGTTCGAGCGCTTCAAGCGCGGGTCGGGCGCCGGACCGGACGAGACCGGGTTCGGCATCGGGCTCGCCCTGGCGCGGTGGATCGTGGAGCAGCACGGCGGCGCGATCCGGCTCGGGCCCGGGCCGGACGGGCGCGGGGCCCGGGTCACCCTGGACATCCCGGCCTGCGATCCGGCATGGGAAACGGGCCCGGTCGGCGGTGCTGCCGTCGACGCCGACGTGGGCGCGCAGGTGAAGGAGCCGGCCGCATGACGCGGATCCTGATCGTCGAGGACGATATCGACATCCGCGGCCTCCTCGCCCGAGGGCTCGAGGCCGAGGGGTTCGAGGTCGGGACCGCGGCCTGCGTCGACGAGGCCCTCAAGGCCGCCCACGATCCGGCCCCCGGCGCCGTGTTGCTCGACATCAACCTCCCGGACGGTTCGGGCCACGACGTCTGCCGGTCCCTGCGCGAGGGCGGATTCCCGGGCGCGATCCTGTTCCTCTCGGCCCGCGACGAGATCCGCGACCGGGCCGAGGGCCTCGCGCTCGGCGCCGACGACTACATCATCAAGCCGTTCGAGTTCGACGAGCTGGTCGCCCGCCTGCGGACCCACCTGATGCGGCGCGAGCAGGCGGAGGCGCCGCGCTCGCGCATCACCGCCGGCAAGCTGATGCTCGACCTCGAGACCCGCCAGGCGAGCTGCGGCGAGGCCAGCGCCCGCCTCACGCCCCGCGAGGCCGACCTCCTCGCCATGCTGATGGAGAATATCGGCAAGCCGGTCTCCCGCGCCGACATCTTCGACCGGCTCTGGGCGAGCCAGGGCGGGCTCTCCCTCAACGTGGTCGACGTCTATATCGGCTACCTGCGCTCCAAGATGGCCGATTTCGTCCGCTACGGGGGCCCGGGGCTCGTCACCGTGCGGGGTAAAGGATTCATGCTCGAACTGCGCGGCCCCGACTTCCGCCAGTAGGCCCCTGTACTTTAGTCGCAGCTCCGCGTGTTTCGTGATGGTTTCCGGGCGTTTAGGAAGTCTGTCACGAAAAATTTGGGAGGATCCGGCAACTTAGTGCTTGAAGCCCGCGCGTGAATCGTCGATACCTCTCCGGCGCCGGAAATGAGAGCGCCATCAGTGTCTTAGGGTCCTCTTAGGAACCGCGTGACACTCGGTGAAGATATCGCCTGAGGAGAAACACCATGAAGTGGGCTGCCCCGATCGTGTCCGAGATCTGCGTCGGCATGGAAGTGACGAGCTACGAGTCGGCAGAAATCGACACCTTCAACTGAGTTTCACGGGCCGGGGATCTCGGGAGCCGCACCATGCGCGTCGTGATCCTCGGTTCGGCGGCCGGCGGCGGCCTTCCCCAGTGGAATTGCCGCTGCCCCATCTGCACGCTGGCGCGGTCCGAACCGGACCGGGTGCGGCCCCGGACCCAGTCGAGCATCGCGGTCTCCGCGGACGGGTCGGACTGGCTGCTGATCAACGCCTCGCCGGATATCCGGCAACAGCTCTTCGACAACCCGCAGATGCATCCGCGCGAGGGCCTGCGCCACTCGCCGATCCGCGCCGTGCTCCTGACCAACGGCGACGTCGACCACGTCGCGGGTCTGCTGACGCTGCGCGAGGGTCAGCCCTACACCCTCTACGGCACGCGCGGGATCCTCGATTCGGTCAACGCCAACCGCGTCTTCGACGTGATGGCCGAGGGCGTCGTCGCCCGCCGACCGATCGGCATGGACCAGCGCTTCGAGCCCCTCCCCGGCCTGGCGGTCACCCTCTTCCCGGTGCCCGGCAAGGTGCCGCTGTGGCTGGAGGACGAGACCATGGAGATCGGCGCCGAGACCGAGACCACGGTCGGCGCGCTGATCGAGGCCGGCGGCCGGCGCCTCGCCTACATCCCCGGATGTGCCCGCGTGACGGACGGTGTGCGCGCGCGGATCGCGGGCGTCGACGCGCTCCTGTTCGACGGCACCGTCCTGCACGACGACGACATGATCCGGGCCGGCGTCGGCACCAAGACCGGCTGGCGCATGGGCCACGTGCCGATGCGCGGCGGGAACGGTTCGATCGACGCCCTGGCTTCGGTCGAGATCGGGCGCCGCGTCTTCGTGCACATCAACAACACGAACCCGGTCCTGGTCGAGGGCTCTGCGGAGCGGGCCGATGTCGAGGCGGCCGGTTGGACCGTGGCGCATGACGGGCTGAGCCTGGTGCTCTAGGACCGAGCGTCAGCGGCCTGCCGATTCCCGCGCCGCGGCCATATGCGCGACCGACGGTAGCCGGCGATGGTTGGGCGCCCGGGGGGGCGGCACTATATCGTGGCTGAGCCCGGACAGTCGCCCCGCGCACGAGGGCGGGATCGGAACACAGGAAACGCGACCTCAGGACGGACGCCGGACAAGCCATGAACGCCATTTTCCCGACCCCCGATGCCGCCGACAGCCAGCGTCTCCTGAGTCCCGAGGAACTGGAGGCGGCCCTGCGCGACATCGGCGCGCGCCGCTACCACAACCTGCACCCGTTCCACCGGCTGCTGCACGACGGCAAGCTGTCCAAGGACCAGGTCCGGGCCTGGGCGCTGAACCGCTACTACTACCAGGCGATGATCCCGGTGAAGGACGCCGCCGTGCTGGCGCGGATGACTGACGCGTCGCTGCGGCGGATCTGGCGCCAGCGGATCGTCGACCACGACGGCGACCACGAGGGCGACGGCGGCATCGAGCGCTGGCTCAAGCTGGCCGAGGGCGTGGGCTTCGATCGCGACTACGTGCTGTCGACCCGCGGTATCCTCTCGGCCACGAAGTTCTCGGTCGAGGCCTACGTCCACTTCGTCTCCGAGCGGACGCTCCTGGAGGCGATCGCCTCGTCGTTGACCGAGATGTTCTCGCCGACCATCATCTCCGAGCGCGTCGCCGGGATGCTCAAGAACTACGACTTCATCACCAAGGACACGCTGGCCTACTTCGACAAGCGCCTGACCCAGGCGCCGCGGGACGCGGACTTCGCCCTGGACTACGTCAAGCAGCACGCCACGACGCCGGAGCTGCAGCGGCAGG
Source organism: Methylobacterium sp. C33D (assembly GCF_053345825.1). Lineage (NCBI taxonomy): Bacteria > Pseudomonadati > Pseudomonadota > Alphaproteobacteria > Hyphomicrobiales > Methylobacteriaceae > Methylobacterium > Methylobacterium sp. C33D. Next base: position 26,595 of record NZ_JBKFAV010000015.1, on the reverse strand, counting down.
CGATGGCGGCGCTGACATTCAAGTGCACCGTGCTGTGGACGCAGCTCGACGCCCTGTACTTCGCCTACGTGGCCCCCGGCATGGTCCCGCCCGACGCGTGGCAGCCCGGCGAGGGTCTGGTGGCCGAGGCGTCGCGGGCCGTGCCGGGTGCGGCCGGCGGGAAGATGGCGGCCGGCGATCGCCCGCGGCTGCCGCGCGGCGTCCGGCTGCGCAACGACGAGACCCGCGGCAAGTGGGTCCTGCTCGCCCCCGAGCGCACATTCGACCTCGACGACAATGCCGTGGCGGTCCTGAAGCTCGTCGACGGCGCGCGCAGCGTGGCCGACATCGCGGACGAGCTGGGCAAGACCTACGCGGCCGATCCCCGCGCTATCGAGACCGACATCCTGGTGATGCTCGACGGCCTCGCGGAGAAACGGGTTCTCGAGCGATGAACGCGCTGACGCCGAACCGCCCCGATGCGCCGGCCCCGGTCGGTCTGCTCGCCGAGCTGACCCACCGCTGCCCGCTGCGCTGCCCGTACTGCTCGAACCCGCTGGAGCTCGACCGCCGGTCGGGCGAGCTCGACACGCAGACGTGGCAGCGCGTGCTCGGGGAGGCCGCGGCGCTCGGCGTCCTGCACGTGCACCTGTCCGGCGGCGAGCCGACGGCGCGCAACGACATCGTCGAGATCACCAAGACCTGCGCCGATCTCGGCCTGTACTCGAACCTGATCACCTCCGGCGTCGGCGGTGCGCTCGCCAAGCTGCAGGACCTCTACGACGTCGGGCTCGACCACGTGCAGCTCTCGGTGCAGGGCGTCGACGCGCAGAACGCCGAGAAGATCGGCGGCCTGAAGAATGCCCAGCCGCAGAAATTCGCGTTCGCCGCCAAGGTGGTCGAACTCGGCCTCCCCCTCACGCTGAATTCGGTGATCCACCGCGGCAACATCCACGAGGTGGCGGGCTTCATCGATCTCGCGGTGAAGATGGGCGCCAAGCGGCTCGAGGTGGCGCACACGCAGTATTACGGCTGGGCCTACGTGAACCGCGCCGCCCTGATGCCCGACAAGGCGCAGGTCGACGAATCGATCCGGATCGTCGAGGCGGCCCGGGAGCGCCTGAAGGGCCAACTCGTCATCGACCTCGTCGTGCCCGACTACTACGCCAAGTACCCGAAGGCCTGCGCGGGCGGCTGGGGCCGCAAGCTGATGAACGTCACGCCCCAGGGCAAGGTCCTGCCCTGCCACGCGGCCGAGACGATCCCGGGGCTGGAGTTCTGGAACGTCAACGACCGCTCGCTCGGCGAGATCTGGCGCGACTCGCCGGCCTTCACGGCCTATCGCGGCACCGACTGGATGAAGGAGCCCTGCCGCTCCTGCGACCGGCGCGAGAAGGACTGGGGCGGCTGCCGCTGCCAGGCGCTCGCGCTCGCCGGCGACGCGGCCGCCACGGATCCGGCCTGCTCGCTCTCGCCGCTCCACGCCAAGGTGCGGGCGCTGGCCACCGAGGAGTCGGCCGAGAACCCGCCCGACTACGTCTACCGGACGATCGGCAGCAACGTCCGGTCGCCGTTCAAGGAGGAAGTGAACTCGTGAGAAGACTTGTCGTGAGGGGCCTCGCCGCGACCACGGTCGCGCTGGCTCTGGCCACGCTGCCGGCCCTCGCCGAGGACGCGCCGAAGCCCGCCACCGTCACCCCGGCGAACGCCGCCGCCCCGCCCTCCGCTGCGGACCTGCTGTTCGACCAGCCGCACATGAAGAACACCGCGGCGGGCTCGACGCTGACCTACGACTACCTGCGCCGCTCGGGGATCTCGAAGGGGCCGTTCGGGGCGCCCCTGGAGGACACGATCCAGCTGAAGGTCGAGCCCGGGAAGAGCGCCGAGGGCCGCGATATCGGCGTCGTGATGTTCTCTGGCCTGAACCGGATGCCGGCCGGCCCGTTCGAGGACATGGCGGGCAACCCGGTGGTCTCGCTGTTCCTGGAGAACCACCTCCGGGCTCTCGCGAAGGTGCTGGAAGCCAATCCGCGCTATCTCAAGCTCGCGATCCGCAAGGGTCTGCGCGAGAAGGCGACCGTGACGCCGACCAAGGTGGATTTCGGCGGCCGCGAGGTCGACGGCTGGCGGGTCGTGACGAAGCCGTTCGCCGGCGACGCGATGGCGCAGCGCATGCGCGGCATGGACGACATGACCTATACCTTCGTGACCGCGCCCTCCGTCCCGGGCGAGATCGTCTCGATCGAGGCGTCGTCGAAGAGCGCGGATGGCGGCGAACTGCTTGAGGAGAAGCTGAGCTATGATCAGAAGGCTGGCTGAACGGGGCGCCCTGGCCGCCCTCGCCCTGACGCTGTCGGGACTGGCCGGCTGGGCCGCCGAGGAGAACGACTACCCGACCGACGCGCGGGTCGATTACGTGTTCGGCTGCATGGCCGCCAACGGCCAGACCCGCGAGAGCCTGCAGAAATGCTCGTGCTCGCTGGATCAACTCGCCGCGATCCTGCCGTACGACAAGTACGTCCAGGCGAGCACGGTGCTCTCGATGCGGCAGGGCATCGGCAACCGGGCGAACGAGTTCAAGTCGACCAAGATCTTCGACGACAAGGTCGCGGAACTGCGCCGGGCCCAGGCCGAGGCCGAGATCCGCTGCTATCACGGCTGAGTTTCACGGCGAGGCCGGCGTTGCGCCGGCCTCCCGATTCGCGCACACCGGCTCCCGAACCGCGTTCGTGAACGGGACCCGCCTGTGACCGCCTCTTCCCGCCTGTCCGACCTGCTGCCCGCCCTCGGCGGCCGCACGCTGGTCATGGGCATCCTCAACGTCACGCCCGATTCCTTCTCGGACGGCGGCCTGTTCGCCGGGGAGGCCGCGGCGGTGACCCAGGCCGAGCGGCTGGTCGCCGAGGGGGCCGCCATCCTCGACATCGGCGGGGAATCGACGCGGCCCGGTCACGTCCCGGTCTCCGCCGAGGAGGAGCAGGCGCGCGTCGTGCCGGTCATCCGGGCGGTGGCGCCGCGGCTGCCTGTGCCGATCTCGATCGACACCTACAAGGCCTCCACGGCGCGCGTCGCGCTCGAGGCCGGCGCGCGGATCGTGAACGACGTCTGGGGCCTCCAGCGCGAGCCCGACATCGCCGCCGTGGCGGCCGCACACGGTGCGCCGGTCATCATCATGCACAACCGCGAGACGATCGAGCCGGATCTCGACATCCTCGCGGACATGCTGGCTTTCTTCGAGCGGTCCCTCGCGATCGCCCGCCGGGCGGGCCTCGCGGATTCCGAGATCGTGCTCGACCCGGGGGTCGGGTTCGGCAAGACCTGGAACCAGCATCTCGAGGCGCTGCGGCGGCTGCCCGAGCTCCGCGCCCTCGGATTCCCGGTGCTGGTCGGCGTCTCGCGCAAGTCGCTCCTCGGACGCCTGCACGACCGCGAGACCCGTCCGGCCGACCGCCTGCACGGCTCCCTCGCGGCCCACGCCGTCGCGGCCACCCTCGGGGCCGATATCGTGCGCGTGCACGACGTGGCGGCCCATATCGACGCGATGCGCGTCGTCGACGCCGTGATGCGGCCGGAGGCGCGCTGAGCATGGCGGGCGACCTGATCCGCGTCTCCCGGATCGCCGTGTTCGGCCGGCACGGCGTGCTGGCCGAAGAGGCGGTGCTGGGCCAGCGCTTCTACATCTCGCTCGAAGCGGAGCTCGACCTCGGCCCGGCGGGCCGGTCCGACGACGTCGCCGGCACGGTCAGCTACGCCGATCTGACGGCGGTGACCGTCGCGATCGCCACCGAGCGACGGTTCAACCTGATCGAGGCCCTGGCCGAGACGGTCGCCGCGGAGATCCTCGCGCGCTTCGCGCGCGTCGAGGCGATCACCGTGCAGGTCGACAAGCCGAGCGCGCCCGTGCCCGCCATCCTGGACAGCGTCGGCGTCGCGATCACGCGCCGCCGCGGAGCCGGCCGATGAGGGCGTATCTGGGCATCGGCAGCAACGTCGGCGACATGGCCCTGATGCTCGATCGCGCGGTCGCCGGCCTCGCGGCGACCCCGGGCATCGCCGTCGTCGCGCGCTCGAGCGACTATCGGACGCCGCCCTGGGGCAAGACCGACCAGCCGTGGTTCCTCAACGGCGCCGTGGCGGTGGAGACGGACCTCGACCCGCACGGCCTGCTCGACGCCTGCCTGCGGGTGGAGCACGACCTCGGCCGGATCCGCGAGGAGCGCTGGGGTCCGCGGGTGATCGACATCGACGTCCTCGCCTACGAGGGCGCCAGCATCGACGACGCGCGCCTCGTCCTGCCGCACCGCTACGTGCGCGAGCGGGCCTTCGTGCTGGTTCCGCTGGCCGAGATCGCGCCCGACCTCGTGATCGGCGGCGAGCGCGTGGTGGACGCGTTGGCGAAGCTCGACCGGACCGGCATCGCGCGCGCCTGACGGCGGGCCGGTCCAATCCCGGCGCGCCTCAGCGCTCGCCGGGGGTGACGAGCTTGTTCTCTTCCTCGTCGAGGAGCGGCACGTCGTACTCGCGCAGGACCTTGTCGATGTCGGCCTTGCGCTTGCGCAGGATCGTGTTCAGCGACCGCTTCCAGTCATTCTCGCCGAGCCGGACACCCATGGCGATCCGGTACGCCATCGGCGGCCGCTCCGGCTCCTTCAGCAGCGGCACGACGCTCATCGGCGTCCCGGACTGCTTGGCGAGCCAGCCCGCGGCGGGTCCCCAGAGCACGGCCGCGTCGATCTCCTTGGCGGCCAGGGCCGCGACGATCTCCGCGGCGACCGTCTGGTACTTGCGCGACGGATCGAGCTGATAGGGCGCGTAGGCCTTCATGCTCGAGACCAGTCCGAGCTCGCCCATCCGGTTCACCGGCGGCGTCCCGGCGATCACGCCGATGCTCTTGCCCTTCAGGCGCGGGTCGTCGAGGGCCGTCACGCCGTCGAACTCACCCGCGCGGGTGACCAGCGTGTAGGCGGAGCGATAGTACGGATTGGTGGTCTGAACGAGGTCGCTGCCGAAAGCCTGGCCCATGATGACGTCGCAGAGGCCGGTTCCGAGCGTGTTGCGCACGAAACCGGGACCCTGGGTCAGCCAATAGTAGCGGACCTTGATCTTCAGTTCGTCGGCGATGATCGCCGCGATCTTGTTCTCGAAGCCGTCCTCCTTGCGTTCGGAGAACGGCATGTTGCCCGGATCCCCGCAGACGCGCAGCACGTCCGTGGTGACCGTGTCCGGAAGGTGCTGGGCGCGGGCCCCCTGCGCCGTCACCAAAGACAGAGCGCAGAGAGCGAGGATCCGGGCGAACGGCGCCATCAAAAGCCCATGCATTCCTTCTCGGCCTTCTTGGCCGCTTCGGGCTTATCCTCGTGCTCCGAGGGACGGATACGCCCGATCGCTCCGGCGGCGCGCGCCTTGAGGTAGACGTAGAGATCGTCCGAGTAGCACATGACGTTCTTGTTGTCGCCGAAGGCCGGCATGACCTTCTGCTCGGCGGCGTTCACGTCCTGCTTGCCGCCCGCCAGGATGCCGATGAACTCCTCGTAGGAGAGGTGCTTCAGCGAATCCTTGAGCGCCGGCGCGTAGGTCGAGCCCATGCCGTCCGGGCCGTGGCAGACGTGGCACTCGGCGTGATAGCGGCGGTAGCCCGAGTAGGTGTACCAGTCGAGCATCTTGCCGTCCTGGGTCACGTGGAACGTCGGGTGACCTTCGGCGTCCATGTATTTGCCGTCTTCGACCTTCACGGCAGCGTCCTGCTTCAGCAGCTTGGGATCCTGCTCGGCGGTCCTGTCGTTCGCGTTCAGCGAATTGGCCAGCTTGGGGTCGGCGGGCTTGGCATCCTCAGCATGTACGGCAACCGTCGAGACGGTCGCTAGGGCGAGGGCGGCGATAACCGGCCGCGTTACAATCTTGCTGAGGTTGAGCAACGCATGTGTCTCCCTGGATCGAGGCCCTTCGTCTCCCTCCGAGCCGCAGCCTCTTGCGAGAAAGTCTAATCACAAGGATGCCGGCGCGGGAACCCGCGCCGGCACCGATTTCTACAGGTGGACCCTGCGGCCGATTAGTTCGGCAGGGCGAAGACCGTCAGCTGACCGCCGAGGTTGGTGTACTGCGACAGAGCCGCGTAGCCACCCACCGCGCCGAGGCCGGCGTTCGGGTCGGTCAGGCCGGCCGCGAGGCCGATGCCGGCCCAGCCGCCGACGCCCGAGAGGACGCCCACGTACTGCTTGCCCTTGTGCTGGTAGGTCATCACGTTGCCGATGATGCCCGACGGGGTCTTGAACTTGAACAGCTCCTTGCCGGTCTTGTCGTCGACAGCCTTCAGGTAGCCCTCAAGCGTGCCGTAGAACACGACGTCGCCAGCGGTCGCCAGAGCACCGGACCACACCGAGAACTGCTCGGGGTTGGACCACTTGATCTTGCCGTTGACGCCGTCCCACGCGATGAAGTTGCCCATGCCGCCGTGCGAGTTCGGGGCCGGGTACATCGAGAGGGTCGCACCGACGTAGGGCTGGCCCGGGGTGTAGGTCACCCGGAACGGCTCGTAGTCCATGCAGACGTGGTTGGTGGGCACGTAGAACAGGTTGGTCTTCGGCGAGAAGGCCGCGGGCTGCTGATCCTTCGACCCGAGGGCCGCCGGGCAGATGCCCTTGGAGTTGGTGTCCTCACCGTTCTGCTCGGTCGAGTACTTCGACACGACCAGCGGACGGCCGTAGTTCTTGGACCCCTTGTCCATGTCGACCTTGGTCGCCCAGTTGACGGCCGGGTCGTACTTCTCGGCGACGAGCAGGGTGCCGTCGGCGCGGTTCAGCGTGTAGCCGAAGCCGTTACGGTCGAAGTGGGTCAGGAGCGGCTGCTCCTTGCCGTCGATCTTCTGATCCGTGAGGATCATCTCGTTGATGCCGTCGTAGTCCCACTCGTCGTGGGGGGTCATCTGGTAGACCCACTTGGCCATGCCGGTGTCCGGGTTACGCGCCCAGATGGTCATGGACCACTTGTTGTCGCCCGGACGCTGCTTGGGGTTCCAGGTCGAGGGGTTGCCCGAGCCGTAGTAAACGAGGTCGAGCTTCGGGTCGTACGAGAACCAGCCCCAGGTGCAGCCGCCGCCGGTCTTCCACTGATCGCCTTCCCAGGTCTTCAGCGAGGAGTCCTTGCCGATCGGCTTGCCGAGCGAGGTGGTCTTCTCCGGGTCGACGATCAGCTGATCGTCCGGGCCCTCGGAGTAGCCGCGCCACACCTTCTTGCCGGTCTTCAGGTCGTAGGCGGTGACGTGGCACTGCACGCCGAACTCGCCGCCCGAGATGCCGACGATGACCTTGTCCTTGACCGGCAGAACCGTCGCGGTGTTGGTCTCGCCCTTCTTCGGGTCGCCGTTCACGACCGACCAGTTGACCTTGCCGGTCTTGGCGTCGAGCGACACGAGGGTGGTGTCGGCCTGGTGCAGGAGGATGGCGCCGTCGGCGTAGGCCAGACCGCGGTTGACCGTGTCACAGCACATGACCGGGATCACGGACGGATCCTGCTTCGGCTCGTACTTCCAGAGGATCTTCGCCTCGTGGTCGAGGTCCAGGGCGTAGACGATGTTCGGGAACGGCGTGTGCACGTACATGACGTTGCCGACGACGAGCGGCGAGCCCTCGTGGCCGCGCAGCACGCCGGTCGAGAACGTCCAGGCGACCTGCAGGTCCTTGACGTTCTTGGCGTTGATCTGGTCGAGCTTCGAATAACGCGTGTTCGCGTAGTCCACCGTCTGAAGAACCTGTTCCGCCGGGTTGGCGATGCCCTTCATGACGCTTTCATTGGCCAGCGCCGGCGCGGCGACGGCCGCGACACCTGCGCCGAGCGCAAGGAGATGTACCGCTCTCATGGGTTCCTCCGACAAGTCTTGAGAGTTCTCACGGCGCGCGAAGAGAGTGGCGTCGCTCGGACTCCGACCTGACTGTTTGCGACAGGGATGGACGCCTCGGTAGCGGGCATAGTGGACTTCGAGGAGATCTACAGATCCCCTAGCCAGGAACCGCCATCCCTGAGGCGGCTCCCTCGAAACCGAGGCTTGCCCGGACCTTAAGAGATTTTTGAGCGCCGTCAACTCGCTGTTCGACGCCTGTGGGAGCACGGTGAAAGCTTCTTTGCCCGTGACACGGACCGGGTCGATGTCATGCATATGCGAAAAGAAATGTTGCGACGCACAAACGGCTGCGGGTTCTCTCGATCCCATCTCACGGGCACGTGTGCGTTTCCCATGCAGACCTTGCAAACGAGAGAGCTTTGCTGGGGTTTAGCATGCGCCGTCCGCGCGGACGGGCAGCAACAAGCCAGGGCGTACGCGGCGCCGCCGCCTGCACTCTGACCGCACTGCGAGACGCTTCGGCGGCTATCCGGTGCCGAATTCTCCCAAAGCCACCCTATGCGCCCAGTCGCCGCATCCGACGTTTTCAAGGATCCCTCGTCCGCAACCGGGGTTCGCGCGCGACAAATTGCCGAATCGTCCCGGTCCGGGATCAGGATGCGTCTCGCGGCTCGGTGCCGGGTGCCGCCCGTGATCTGGTGAACGAGCGCGTGCCGGCGTCAGAAGGCGCCGACGGGGCCGGTGCTCTCGAACTCGGCGACGTCGCCGATCAGATCGGTCACCGAGATGTTGAGGCGCCGGCCGTTGGACAGCCGGAGCTGGGCGTCCGGCTCGAGCCAGACCGGCCGGAGGCCGGCGTAGCTGCCGTAGAGGTTGCCGTAGGCGACGACTCCGCCCTCGCGCCTCTCGACGACGATTCGGTAACGGACGCGTACCGACTCGCATCCTTCAGCCGATACGAGACCGCGCCCGGTCAGCGTCTTGAGGATCTCGTTCGGCTCGAACATACGCGGGACGCAAGGGCGGGATTAAGCGGCAATCCAATTGCCATTTAGTCCCGGACCTGCGGCGAGTCACGCCCGGCCGCGGCGTTTGTTCTGTCAGCGTCGCCGCGGCGTCATGCGGTCGCGCCGGCGCCGACGGTCGCTGGTTCGGCCTCGAGGGGGCGTACCACGATCCGGCCGGACTCGACCGAGAGCGCCAGCCGCCCCTGCTTCAGGGCCAGCGCCTTGTCGCCGAACAGGCCCCGACGCCAGCCCTGCAGCGCCGGGACCTCGGCGTCGTCGTCGTCGGCGATCGCTTCCAGATCGTCGACCGTGGCGATGATCTTGGGCGCGACGCCCTCGGCCTCGCAGATCGCCTTCAGCAGGACCTTCAGGAGCTCGACGATCGCGCCGTTGCCGCCGCTCCGCCGCACGCGCTCGGGCATCCGGACGCCGCTGGTGTCGCGGGCAAGACCCCGCTCCACGGCGGCGACGATGTCGGCCCCCGTCCGGGACCGCTCGAACCCTGCCGGGATCGTCCGCAGGCGACCGAGCGCCTCGGCACTCCGCGGCGCCGCCGACGCGATGTCGATGACCGCCTCATCCTTCAGGACGCGCCCGCGCGGGACGTTGCGCGTCTGCGCCTCGGTCTCGCGCCAGGCCGCCACCTCCATGAGCACGGCGATCTCCCGCGGCTTGCGCATCCGGCCGGACAGCCGGCGCCACGCCTGGGCGGGGTCGGCGCGGTAGGTCTCGGGCGAGGTCAGCACCGCCATCTCCTCGTCGAGCCAGGCGCCGCGGTCGGTCCGCAGCAGCTCGGCGACGAGGACCTCGTAGATCTTCACCAAGTGGGTGACGTCGGAGAGCGCGTAGGTCAGCTGCGCCTCCGAGAGCGGCCTGCGCGACCAGTCGGTGAAGCGGGACGACTTGTCGATCTTGGCCTTGGCGACGTCGTTGACGAGCTGCTCGTAGGAGACGGAATCGCCGTACCCGCAGACCATGGCGGCGACCTGCGTGTCGAAGAACGGGTGCGGCAGGATCCCGCCGATCAGCCAGATGATCTCCAGGTCCTGGCGGGCGGAGTGGAAGACCTTGACGGTGCGCTCGTCGGCCATGAGGGCGATGAACGGCTCGAGATCGATCCCCGGCGCCAGCGGATCGACCAGCACGCCGGTCCCGTCCGGTGCCGCCATCTGGATCAGGCACAGCTTCGGATAATACGTCGTCTCGCGCATGAACTCCGTGTCGACGGTCACGAAGGGCTGCTCGGCGAGGCGTGTGCAGATCTGGCGCAGCGCGTCAGTGGTGGTGATCAGGTCCATGCACCGGCTATACGCAACCGCGGCCGCCATGGGGAGACGCGGCTTCGCAGGTCCCCATCTTTCACGCTTTCACCTTTCACGCGGGCACCACGCCGGCTCGCCGATCACGCCACGGCCGCGGCCGCCGCTTTCCGGCGCGCCCGTGCCTGCCGGCGGATCCGCAGCGCGTCGGCCCGGCGCTGCGCCTCGGCGCGGCCGAGCAGGCGGTCGAGGATGCCGGTCTCGACCCGCTCGCCGGTGGCCCCGTCGACGAGGCGGCGGATCCGGTCGACCCGGAACCCGCGATAGCCGCCGCGCCGGGCGTCGATGCCGCCGAGCAGCGTCCGCCCCGGCCCGAGCCTGAGTTCGCGGGCGTCGATGGACCGGCTGCTCCAGGCCCCGGCCGCGTCCTCGTAGACGAGGTCGAAACGGCCCTCCAGGGGCAGCGTCCGCCACCCGGCCGGCTCGCGCCCGGGCACCGCCTTCGCGGGCCGCTCCAGATCGAGAAAGACGTTGTCGTTCATGGACATCATATGGGAATTGGGCGCTCCCCACGGTAGGCCGGCGGGCGCGCCGCGCGCGGCTTTCGGCGCCGTTCTGCGCCCCCCGCGCTTGACTTGGGGGGCCTCGCGTGAATGGTGCCGGCCTTCCCACAGAAGAAGCCCGTCATGCACCGTTACCGTTCCCACACCTGCGGGGCGCTCCGCCCGTCCGACGTCGGGCAGAGCGTCCGCCTCTCCGGCTGGTGCCACCGCATCCGCGACCACGGGGGCGTGCTGTTCGTGGATCTGCGGGACCATTACGGGCTGACGCAGTGCGTGATCGATTCCGATTCCCCGGCCTTCAAGGCCGCCGAGGCCGTGCGCTCGGAATGGGTCGTGCGGATCGACGGTCGCGTGCGCACCCGTCCGGCCGGCACCGAGAATGCCGAGCTGCCCACCGGCGCGGTCGAGGTCTACATCGACGACCTCGAGGTGCTGGGCCCGGCGGGCGAGCTGCCGCTGCCGGTCTTCGGCGACCTCGAGTACCCGGAGGAGACGCGGCTCCGGTACCGCTTCCTCGATCTGCGCCGGGAGAAGCTCCACGCCAACATCATGAAGCGCGGCGCGATCATCGACTCGCTCCGACGCCGGATGCGCGACGGCGGCTTCTTCGAGTTCCAGACCCCGATCCTGACGGCCTCCTCGCCGGAGGGCGCCCGCGACTACCTCGTGCCGTCGCGGGTCCATCCTGGCAAGTTCTACGCGCTCCCGCAGGCGCCGCAGCAGTTCAAGCAGCTGACGATGATCGCGGGCTTCGACCGCTACTTCCAGATCGCGCCCTGCTTCCGCGACGAGGATGCCCGCGCCGACCGCTCGCCGGGCGAGTTCTACCAGCTCGACATCGAGATGAGCTTCGTCACCCAGGAGGACGTGTTCCAGGCGGTCGAGCCGGTCCTGCGCGGCGTGTTCGAGGAGTTCGCCGAGGGCAAGCGCGTGACCAAGGCGTTCCCGCGGATCACCTACGCGGATTCGATGCTGAAGTACGGCGTCGACAAGCCCGACCTGCGCAATCCGCTGGTCATCGCCGACGTCTCCGACCTGTTCGCCCGCGAGGACGTGGCCTTCAAGGCGTTCAAGGGCGTCGTCGCCTCCGGCGGCGTCGTCCGGGCGATCCCGGCGACCGGGGCGGCCAGCCAGCCGCGCTCGTTCTTCGACAAGCTCAACGACTGGGCCCGCTCCGAGGGTGCGCCCGGCCTCGGCTACGTCGTGTTCGAGGAGGAGAACGGCCAGCTCACCGGCAAGGGGCCGATCGCCAAGTTCATCCCCGCCGAGGTCCAGGCCCTGATCGCCGGGCGCTCCGGCGCGAAGGCGGGCGACGCGGTGTTCTTCGCCGCCGGCCCCGAGTCGAGGGCGGCCGGGCTCGCCGGCAAGGCGCGGGTCCGCATCGGCGACGAGCTCGGCCTCTGCGACAAGGACCAGTACGCGTTCTGCTGGATCACCGACTTCCCGATGTACGAGTGGAGCGAGGAGGAGAAGCGGATCGACTTCTCCCACAACCCGTTCTCGATGCCGAACATCGACCGCGAGGAGTTCCTCGCGCTCGACCTCGACGCCCTCGCGAGCGAGGACGAGACCGGCGCGAACACCAAGCGGATCCTCGGGATCAAGGCGTTCCAGTACGACATCGTCTGCAACGGCGTGGAGCTGTCCTCGGGCGCGATCCGCAACCACCGTCCGGACGTGATGGAGAAGGCCTTCGCCATCGCGGGCTACGGCCACGAGGTGCTGGAGCAGAAATTCGGCGGCATGCTGAACGCCCTGCGCATGGGCGCCCCGCCGCACGGCGGCATCGCGCCGGGCGTGGACCGCATCGTCATGCTCCTGTGCAACGAGCCGAACATCCGCGAGGTCGTGCTGTTCCCGATGAACCAGCGCGCCGAGGACCTGATGATGGGCGCACCTTCCGAGGCGACCCCCAAGCAGCTGCGCGAGCTGCACATCCGCCTCAACCTGCCCGAGAAGAAGGCCTGAGGCGCCGATAGTCCCGCCGCGCGGTGGCGAGCCTCGTCGCGATCGTCGTCGCCCACGACAGCGCCGACGTGCTGCCGGCCTGCCTCGCGGCGCTCGCCGGCGAGCACGTGCCGGCGATCGTCGTGGACAATGCCAGCCGGGACGCCTCCGCGTCGGTCGCGGAGGCGGCCGGCGCGCAGGTGATCCGCAACGCCCGCAACGAGGGCTACGGGCGCGCCAACAACCGGGGCGTCCGCGCGGCCGAGACGGCGGAGCACGTCCTCGTCGTCAACCCCGACGTCGTGCTGCGGCCGGGCACCGTGGACGCTCTCTTGGACGCGGCCCGCGCCTGGCCGGATGCCGGTCTGCTCGCCCCGCGCCTCGTCGAACCCGACGGGCGCTTCTTCTTCCAGGCGCGCTCCCTGCTCGCGCCCTACCTGACCAATCCCGCCGGCCGGCGCGCGCTGCCGCAGGGCGACGCCTGCGCGCCGTTCCTCTCCGGGGCCTGCCTGATGATGCCGCGCGCCCTGTTCCTCGACCTCGGCGGGTTCGACGAGAACATCTTCCTGTTCTACGAGGACGACGACCTGTGCCGGCGCGTGGCCGAGAGCGGCCGCGCCCTGATCCACGTCCACCGCGCCGAGGCGCTCCACGGTCGCGGACGGTCGTCGGCGCCCGAGCCGGGACGGGTGTTTCGCGCGCGCTGGCATCAGGCATGGTCGCGCGCCTATGTCAGCCGGAAGTACGGTCTGCCGGACCCGAGCCTCGCCGCCCTGGCCGCCAATCTGCCGAAGGCGCTGCTGTCGGCGCTCGTGCTGCGGCGGGCCGGACTCGAGCGCTACGGCGGCTCGGCCGCGGGTGCCCTCGCCTTCCTCCGGGGCCGCACCGCGCTGGCCCGCGAGGGTCTGGCGGGATGAGCGCGCCGACGATCGCGGCCGCGCTGGAGCGCGGGCCCAACGGCTTCACCGGCCTGCGGCTGATGCTGGCCCTGGCCGTCGTGGTGTCCCACGCGTTCAGCGTCGCGACCGGCGCCGCCGGCGACGAGCCCCTCGCCTGGCTCACCGGCTACACGTTGGGCGAGCACGCGGTGAACGGCTTCTTCGCCGTGTCGGGCTTCCTCGTCACGATGAGCTGCGACCGGCGCGGTATCCAAGACTACGCCCTCGCACGGACCTTGCGGATCCTGCCCGGCCTCGTGGCGGCGACGCTCGTCGTCGCGCTCGGGCTCGGCGCGGCGCTGACCCGTCTGCCCGTCTCCGAGTACTGGCGCGATCCCGCCCTGTGGTCGTTCATCCGCGGCACGCTGACGACCTTCAAGAGCAACGCCGCCCTCCCCGGCGTCTTCGAATCCAACCCCTACCGCGCGCCCCTCGGCACGGTCTGGACGCTGAAATACGAGGTGCTGTGCTACCTCGGCGTCCTCGTCGCCGCCCCGTGCGGGCTGCTCCGGCGACGGTGGTCGGCCCCCCTGATCGTGCTGGGGCTGGCACTCGCCCTGACGATCGCCTGCGGATCCCGGGGGGCGGACCTGCCCAAGGGCACCGAGACGGCGCTGCGCCTGCCGCTGATCTTCGCGGCCGGCGCGTGTCTCTACCTGTGGCGCGATCGCCTGCGGGTCTCGGCAGCGGCCCTCGCCTGCCTGGTCTTCGGCGCCTTCGTCCTCGCGCGGACGCCGGCCTACCCCGCCCTGCTGTTCCTCGCCGAGGCTTACGGCGTGGTCTGGCTCGCCCTCGGCCCCCTGGCGCGCGGCGTGTTCGACCCGTCGTCCGATCTCTCCTACGGGATCTATCTCTACGGCTGGCCGGTCCAGCAGAGCCTGCACGCCCTGTGGCCGTCCGCCTCCGGGATCGCGCTGCTGGTCCCGGCCCTCGCCCTCGCGGTGCCGGTCGCGGCCCTGTCCTGGTACGCGGTCGAGCGGCCGGCCCTGGCGCTCAAGGCGCGGGCGCTCGGGCGGCGCCGCCTCGGCACGATCGAGCCGGCCGGGCCGTGACCGCCGTCGGCCCGCTTCCGCCGCTCGCGGCGCTCGGTCTGGCGGCGCGGATGCTGGAGGCGGACGACTTCGCGATCGTCGCCCGGAACGAGCGCGGCGACAGCCTGTACCTGAGGCGGCCGGGCTGCCCCTGGCACCTGCGCGTCTCGAATCACGGGCGCACCGCCAAGCAGCGCGCTCGCCGCTCCGACATCCTCGCGAGCCTCGTCGTCGACGGGCCGCGCTCTCCGGATCAGATCGGGAGGCTCGTCCGCGAGGCCGTCCGCAACTTCGAGTCCGCGCTCGCGCGGGTGGCCGATCAGGCCTCCGCGACCGGGTCGCGGAAGTAGGGCTCCACGGTGCCCTTCAGCTTCACCGTCATCGGGTTGCCGGCCCGGTCGAGGGTCTTGCCGGCCGAGAGCCGGACCCAGCCCTCGCTCACGCAGTACTCCTCGACGTTCGTCTTCTCGACGCCCTTGAATCGGACGCCGACCCCGCGCTCCAGCACCTTCTCGTCGTAGAACGGGCTGTTCGGGTTCGAGGCGAGGCGGTCGGGAGGCGTGTCGGTCATCGTCCGGATCTCGGATGGTCTTCGCGTTGGGCCCCGCCGGTACGGGAATCCGCGCCCGCGCGCAACGCCGTGAGCAGTTCCGCGATCCGACCGCTCTGGAGCAGCGGCACCAGCCGCGTCACCGCATCGTGCGGCAGGTCCCACCACGCCGCCGCCACGAGCGCCTCGACGGTCTCCGCGTCGAAGCGGCGGCGCACCACCCGCGCCGGGTTGCCCGCCACGACGGCGTAGGCCGGCACGTCGCGGGTCACCACGGCTCGGGCCGCCACCACGGCCCCGTGCCCGACGGTGACGCCCGACAGGATCATGCAGCCGGACCCGAGCCAGACATCGTTGCCGATCACCACGTCGCCCCGCGAGGCGTGGTAATCCTCCGGCGCCGCGGCGTCCGGGAAGTGCCCGCGCATCGCCGCGAACGGGTAGGTCGACGCCCAGTCGAGGCGGTGATCGCCGCCGAGCAGGATCTCGACCTTGTCGGCGATGGAACAATAGCGGCCGATCGTCAGCCGCCGCCCGCTCTCCGGGAAGCGGACTTTTGGACGGCCGTACGAATAGGCGCCTATGGAGAAGCCGTGGGTCCTCGCCAGCGTGGCGAGGTGGATCCGGGTCTCGTTGTGCGGGTTGCGCCCCCTGCGCAGCCGGTGCAACAGACCGGTCATGACGCGGGCCCGCGCGATGCGCGACCGTGTCGTCCTCGGTGAAAAAGGTGAGCGGGAGCGTGGGCGATGGCCGATAACATGTCCGAGGACCTCAAGGCCGGGGCGCTCGTCTACCACCGCCTGCCCAAGCCCGGGAAGCTGGAGATCCAGGCGACCAAGCCCCTCGGCAACCAGCGCGACCTCGCGCTGGCCTACTCGCCCGGGGTCGCCGCAGCCTGCATGGCGATCCACGACGACCCGCAGCAGGCTGCCGAACTCACGGTCCGCCAGAACCTCGTGGCGGTGCTCTCCAACGGCACGGCGGTGCTGGGCCTCGGCGATATCGGCCCGCTGGCCTCGAAGCCCGTGATGGAGGGCAAGGCCGTCCTGTTCAAGAAGTTCGCCGGCATCGACGTCTTCGACATCGAGGTCGACCAGAAGGACGTGTCCAAGCTCGTCGACGTGGTCTGCGCCCTCGAGCCGACCTTCGGCGGCATCAACCTGGAGGACATCAAGGCGCCCGAGTGCTTCGAGGTCGAGGAGCAGTGCCGGGCCCGGATGAACATCCCGGTCTTCCACGACGATCAGCACGGCACCGCGATCATCGTCGCGGCCGCCGTCCTCAACGGCCTGGAACTCGCCGGCAAGAACCTGTCCGACGTCCGGATCGTCACGTCCGGCGCCGGCGCGGCGGCGCTCGCCTGCCTCAACCTGCTCGTCTCCCTCGGCGCCACCCGCGAGAACATCACGGTCACCGACATCAAGGGCGTCGTCTACAAGGGCCGGGCCGAGCTGATGGACCGGTGGAAGGACGTCTACGCCCAGGAGACCGACAAGCGGACGCTGGCCGAGGTGATCCCGGGCGCGGACGTGTTCATCGGCCTGTCGGCCGGCGGCGTGCTCAAGCCCGAGTACCTGAAGGAGATGGCCGAGAAGCCGCTGATCATGGCGCTCGCCAATCCCTATCCGGAGATCATGCCGGATCTGGCCGAGAAGGAGCGGCCGGACGCGATGATCTGCACCGGGCGGTCGGACTTCCCGAACCAGGTCAACAATGTCCTGTGCTTCCCCTACATCTTCCGCGGGGCCCTCGACGTCGGCGCGCACAAGATCAACGAGGAGATGAAGAAGGCCGCCGTGAAGGCGATCGCGGGTCTGGCCCACGAGACGACCTCCGACGTGGTCGCCCGGGCCTACGGCGGCGAGGCCCGCCCGTTCGGGCCGAAATCCCTGATCCCGAGCCCGTTCGACCCGCGCCTGATCCTGCGCATCGCCCCCGCTGTCGCCAAGGCCGCGATGGATTCGGGCGTCGCCGGCCGGCCGCTCCCGGACCTCGACGCCTATGTCGAGAGCCTCGACCGGTTCGTGCACCGGTCCGGCCTGATCATGAAGCCGCTGTTCTCGAAGGCGAAGGCCGAGCCCAAGCGCGTGATCTACGCCGAGGGCGAGGACGAGCGCGTGCTCCGCGCCGTCCAGGCGATCGTCGAGGACAAGGTCGCCCTGCCGATCCTGGTCGGCCGTCCGCGGGTGGTCGAGACTCGCCTGAAGCGCTTCGGCCTGTCGATGGTGCACGGCCGCGACTTCGAGCTGATCGATCCCGAGGACGATCCCCGCTACCGCGCCTACGTCCAGACCTACCTGGAGGTGGCCGGGCGCCGCGGCATCACGCCGGACGCGGCCCGGACTCTGGTCCGTACCAACAACACCGTGATCGGCGCCATCGCGGTCCGCCGCGGCGAGGCCGACGCGCTGATCTGCGGCCTCGAGGGCCGGTTCGAGACGCGGCTGCGCATCATCCGCGACGTGATCGGGCTCGCCCCGGGCGTGGAGCAGTGCGCCGCGATGAGCCTCGTGGTGACCCATAACGGCGCCTACTTCCTGGCCGACACCCATGTCCGCCAGAACCCCACGGCCGAGGAGATCGCCGACGTGGCGCAGGCCTGCGCCAGCCACGTCAGCCGGTTCGGGATGACGCCGAAGATCGCGCTGCTCAGCCACTCGGATTTCGGCCAGTCGGATTCGCCGTCTGCGATGAAGATGCGCGACGCCCTCGCGCTCCTGCACAAGCGGGATCCCGAGTTGCAGGTCGACGGCGAGATGCAGGCGGATTCGGCCCTGAACGAGATGGTGCGCGAGCGCGTGCTGCCCGGCTCGCGGCTCAAGGGCGCGGCCAACGTCCTGGTCTTCCCGAATCTCGACGCCGCCAACATCGCCTTCCAGTTCGCGAAGGTGCTGGCGGACGCGCTGCCGGTCGGCCCGCTCCTGATCGGCCCGGCCAAGCCCGCCCACATCCTGACGCCGTCGGTGACGGCCCGCGGCATCGTCAACGTCACGGCCGCGGCCGTGGTCGAGGCCCAGGCGGACGAGGCCGCTCCGAGAGCCGAGGAGAGCGGCGTCGGCATGATCTCGGAGTGAGGAGCGCCCGTCGGCGGCCGCGAGCGTGGCCGTCGATTTGCTTGCCGGTCCCGGGGCCACGAAACCACCGGGAGATGACGCGATGTGCGCGGGCGACGATCCAACCTGCCACGCCTTCGAGGAGCACCGCCGCCGGTTCCGGCGGGATCTGGAGCCGGAGCGGCGCGCCTTCCTGAAGAGCGGCTTCGCGGCGACCGGCGCCGCCGCCGCGGCCCTGGCGGCCGGCGGCCCGTCGCTCGTGAGCCCGGCCCTGGCGCAGGCGAGCGGCGCCAAGATCGCCGCCACGGCGCATTACCACCTGCCGGCGAATGCCGAGACCGTCCACTGGGGCTTCTTCAGCCGCAGCCTCAAGCCCAAGGTCGAGATCGGTTCCGGCGACTTCGTCACGATCGAGACGCTCACCCATCAGGCGAGCGACGATGCCGAGCGCATGATCCAGGGCGATCCGGGCGCCGAGAGCGTCTATCTCTGGACCAAGGACAAGATGGGTGTCTCGCCCCGCGGGGCCGGCGCCATGGACGCCAAGGTCGGCCCCGGCGGCGGCCTCGGCGTGCACATCTGCACCGGTCCGGTGGCGATCCGCGGCGCCGAACCCGGCGACGTCCTGGAGGTGCGCATCCTCGACGTCGCCCCCCGGCCCTCCGCCAACCCCAAGTACAAGGGATTGGCCTTCGGCAGCAACGCGGCGGCGTGGTGGGGATACCACTACAACGACCTGATCACCGGCGATAAACCCCGCGAGGTCGTGACCATCTACGAGGTCGACGCCACCGGCGAGCGCGACTGGGCCCGGGCGGTCTACAGCTTCCGCTGGCCGGGCGTGACCGACCCGTTCGGCGTCTCCCATCCGACCATCGACTATCCCGGCCTGCCGGTGGACCACACGAAGACGCAGAAGACC
Organism: Methylobacterium sp. C33D; assembly: GCF_053345825.1. Taxonomy (NCBI): domain Bacteria; kingdom Pseudomonadati; phylum Pseudomonadota; class Alphaproteobacteria; order Hyphomicrobiales; family Methylobacteriaceae; genus Methylobacterium; species Methylobacterium sp. C33D. Next base: position 7,509 of record NZ_JBKFAV010000015.1, on the reverse strand, counting down.
TTCGAGGTCCTGAAAGGGATCCGCGTCCCGATCCGGCCGCATTTCGGCACGATGGGCGTCGCGCCCGCCGAGGCCGACCGGGTCAACACGATCCCGCCGAGCTATACCGGCGGCAACATCGACAACTGGCGGATCGGCAAGGGCGCGACGCTCTACTACCCGGTGGCAGTGCCGGGCGCCCTGTTCTCAGTGGGCGATCCCCATGCCAGCCAGGGCGATTCCGAGTTGTGCGGCACCGCGATCGAGTGCTCGCTCACCGGCACCTTCCAGTTCATCCTCCACAAGAAGGCCGACCTGCCCGGGACGCCGCTGGAAGCCCTCGATTTCCCGATGATCGAGACCCGGGACGACTGGGTCCTGTCCGGCTTCAGTTACCCGAACTACCTGCGCGACCTCGGCCCGGACGCCCAGAGCGCGATCTTCCAGAAATCCTCCATCGACCTCGCCATGCGCGACGCGTTCCGGAAGATGCGCCAGTTCCTGATGCACGCGAAGGGCCTCACCGAGGATGAGGCCATCTCGCTGATGTCGGTGGCGGTCGATTTCGGGATCACGCAGGTCGTCGACGGCAACTGGGGCGTCCACGCCGTGGTCAAGAAGGCGATCTTCTCCGATCGCGTCGCCTGACCTCCGGCCGGTTCACGCGGCCTTCGCGGTCCCGGCCATCGTCATGAGGCCGGCGATGACCCGGTAGGTCTCGGCCCAGGCGTCCCGGACCTCCGGTGTGAAGTCCGGGCCGAGCCCCTGCTCCAGGGTCCAGAGCAGCGCCGCGCCGACGGCCTCGTAATGGGCCTGCAGCGCGCCGTAGCCGGCGTGCCGGTCGCCCAGATCGCGCACGGTCGCGACCAGGGCCTCCGGCTTGTCGAGATTGGACACCGCCAGCGCCAGCATGGCGACCAGCTTCCGCTTCTGCGCGCTCATGTCGTCCGGGAAGAGCGACCGGACTTGCGGCGCGGTGTCGAACAGCCGGCCGTAGAAGATGTCCGCCGCGGCATCGCCCATTGACTGCACCGTCGCGAAGCTGCTCCGCACCAGCGCGACCTGCGCGGCGGAGATCGCGTAGGAGACGCGAACGCTCGCCAGGAACCGTCCGACCTCCGCGGTCAGGTGGTCGGACTGATCCGAGAGCGAAGAGGCCGCGTCGAGGACGTGGCCGGCTGCCAGACCCGTGCTCTCGGCCGCCTGGGCGACGCCGGTGATGTTGCTGGTCACTTCGCCGGTGCCGACAGCCGCCTGCCCGACGTTCCGCACGATCTCCCGGGTCGCCGCACCCTGTTCCTCGACGGCCGCCGCGATCGAGGTCGCCACGCCGTTGATCTCGCGGATCCGCGCGGTGATCGCCGCGATGGCCTCCACCGCCTGACCGGTCGAGGCCTGGACCTGCGCGATCTGACCGGCGATCTCGTCGGTGGCCTTGGCGGTCTGCTCGGCCAGGGCCTTCACCTCCGATGCCACCACGGCGAAGCCGCGGCCGGCGGCGCCCGCGCGCGCCGCCTCGATGGTGGCGTTCAGCGCCAGCAGGTTGGTCTGCTCGGCGATCGTCGAGATCAGCCCCACGATCGTGCCGATCTTGTTCACGGCGCTGCTCAGATCCTGGACGCGCGCGGCGGTCCGGTCGGCCTCGGCCGCCGCCTTCTGCGCGAGATCGGCCGAGCCGTCGGCCTGCCGGCCGATCTCCTCCACGGACGTGCCCAGTTCCTCGGCGGCCGCCGCCACGGTGTTGACGTTGCTGGACGCCCGCTCGGCGGCGGCCGCGACCGTCGTCGACTGCCCGGCCGTCTGGGTAGCCGTCGCGGTCATCGTCTGCGCCGTGACCTGCAAGGCGGAGGCCGAGGCCGCGACCTGACCGATCATGCCTCCGACCGCCTGTTCGAAGCGCTGTGCCATCTGGCGCAGGCTGTCCCGGCGCTGGTCGTCGGCGTCCAGCCGCGCCCGCTCGGCCTCGCCTTCGAGGGCCCGCGTGCGGATCAGGTTGTCCCGGAATGCCTGGACGGCCACCATGATCGGCGCGAACTCGTTCCGGTAGGTGTGCACCGGGAGGTCGACGGCGGTCCCGCCCGCCGTCAGCGTCCGCATCGCGGTGGCGATGATCCGGAGCGGGCGCAGCACACCCCTGAACAGGGCCACGAGACCCAGACCGACGAGCAGCAGGACCGCCAGCAGCGCCGCGGCACTGTGCAGGAGAACGCGGTCCGCCGCCGCGGCGAGGTTCTCGGCCCGCGACACCATCTCGGCGAGGGCGGCATCGGCGAGATCCACGATCGTCATCTGCTCGACGGTGTTCCGTTTCCGGAGGTCCTGGAACGTGTAGGGGGACGCCCGCTGCTGGCTCAGCGCGTCGAAGATCGCGCGCGCCGCCTCCGCCGCCTCGCCCTCGAAATTGCTGCGCTTGGCCCTCTCGAACGCGGCCCGCACGGCGTCCGAGCCCTGCGCCGCGGCCTCGCTGGTGCTCGACCATGCCGACTGCACCCGGGCCCGCTCCTGGGCCGCGGCCACGGTCTCCGGCAGCGACCACGATGTCCCGGCAGCCAGCGAGGTATGCACCCGCAATGCGACGTTGCCGATCGCGACGCGGGTCGCCCAGGCCGACCGCTTGAGGACGAGGTAGCGCTGCAGGATCGCGTCGGCGCGCGGAATGGCCGAATCCACGGCGTCCGTAGTCGCCGTCAGCGCGTCGACGAGTTCCTGGAAGGCCGTCAGAACGGCGGGCAGCAGCGCAGGGTCCCGCTTCGGCTTCGGTACGCGCAGGGCTTCATCGATGCGGGGGCGGAGCCGGTTCACCGCGTCCTGGGCGGCGATCAGCCTCGCTATCGTCACCGTCACGGCGGGCAGATCGCGGTCTTTCAGGAGATCCTGAAGGCTCCTGAAATTCGCGATCACGGCATCCCGATTCGTCGCGTAGGCCTTCAGGCTGTCCGGGTCGGCGGCGGCGTCTCCGCTCAGGGCGAGGGCCGCCCCCCTCTCGAGGCGCGTCGGCAGGATCGTCTTGAGCAGCTGGCGGCTGGCGCGGGTCAATGTGACCGCGACGTCGGCCTGTTGCGCCTGGAGCCGCGCCTCGACCAGAGCATTTCCAGCGTATCCCAATAACATCAACGCCATCGAGAATATTGTCGTGCACATGACGACTTTGATTGAGAAATAGCCAAGCCATCTCATCGCGCGGACAGTCCACAATGCGAGGTCGTTCGGGGCGTCGCGCGCATCATAGAGCGAAGTGCGTGGCCGATCACCCTGGGTAGTGAAACTATTGGATAGTATGTATTGGCGATACATACGATGAAATGTCGTTTTAATGTTGAATTGAAAGCAGGGAATGGAATGACAAATAAAAAATTTAGGTTTCTCAATTAAACGAATGTTATCGCGGATCTATCGATCGATCGAGGTATTCTGGGCCGCGCGGCAGCGTTCACGCGATGAGTCGCGGCGGTCGCGTGCCACCGCAGGTCGCGTCAGGCGGGCCGCGTGCGGGCTTCCACGCGCGGCATACCGGTCCCGGAGGGCGAGGATGGCCTCGGCGTCGCGCGAGGCCGTCGCCGCATCGGCGGGTGCTCGGTCCGCGGCGCCGGCGACGTGGTGCGTCGTCCGGTACGGACCTGAGCCGCGCGGATCAGGCGGCGCCGTCCGTGACCTCGACACGCCCGTCCAGGCCGATGATGCGCCCGAGGCCGCGAACACGGTTCAACAGGCGGTCCCCGGTCAGAGCCTCCCAGTCGCGCGGGAGGCGCAGCACCACGCGGCCATCCTCGACGGTGAGCGGGGCACGACCGAGCGCGCCGTCCATGCCGGCCGAGATCGGGAAGGCGATCCGGAGCAAGGCGCCCAGGAGGCGGGCGCGCTCGAACAGGCGCGGACCGGCCACGCTCCGGAGCATCGCGTTCGCCTTCTCGGGCGCCAGGCCCGTGTGCCTCAGGGACACTGCCAGGGCGAGATAGGCGCGGCCCGGATGATCCACGCCGACGAAGGCGGCGTTCTGGATCACCGCGATGCTCTGCTCCCCGCGATAGTCCGGATGTGCCCGCCAGCCGACATCCGACAGCAGGCAGCCCGCGTGGCGCAGCCGGCGCTCGTCGGCGGTCTCGTGGCCGTCCAGAGTCGCAACGAATCGGTCCGTCCAGGCGATCAACTCCTCCCCGTGGCGGGGCGAGCGCGCGCGCAGGACGTTGAACTCCGACGCCGAGGCCAGCAGCGGGTCGATCAGCCGGGTGTCCCGATCGAGCTGCTCGAACAGCAGGCCCTCCCGCACGCCCGATGCCGAGATCGCCACCTCGCGCGGGCGTCCGACCCGGATGATCTCCTCCAGCACGACGGCTCCGTAGGCCAGCAGCGGGCGCCGCGCTTCCGAGATCGCGTCGACGTCCTGCAGCAGCGCAACGTCGGTCTGCTCGACGACTTGGAGGAAGCTGAGTTCGTCGGTGGGCTCGACCGTGTAGCCGTGCATCACGTGCACGGGGTAGCCGCGGGCCGCCTGGTGGAGCCGCGCGATCGCGCGCCACGTGCCGCCGACGGCGTAGAAGGTCCGGCCGCGCAGCGTCTCGAGCTGCGGGGCCGCCTTGCGCATGTACTCGCGGACGATCTTGGCGGCCTTCTTGACCGAGCCGCCCGACAGGTCCTGGAGCGCGAGACCGCCGAGGGGCATGGTCACGCCCTGGCCGACGACCGCCCCGCGGACGTCCACGAGTTCGAGGGAGCCGCCGCCCATGTCGCCGACGACCCCGTTCGGTGCGTGGAAGCCCGAGACCACGCCGAGCGCCGAGAGCTCCGCCTCGCGCCGTCCGGAGAGGAGCTGGATCTCCTGGCCGCAGGCCGCCTCGGCGGCGCGGAGAAAGTCGGGACCGTTCTCGGCGTCCCGCGCCGCCGCGGTGGCGAGCACGAAGACCTGCCGGACGCGCATCGTCTGGCACAGCACCCGGAACCGCGCCAGGGCAGCGAGCGCACGGGCCACCGCCTCCTCGTTCAGTCGGCCCGTCGTCAGGACGTTGCGCCCCAGGCCACAGAGCACTTTCTCGTTGTAGAGCGGCGTCGGCGCCCGGGTCAGCCCGTCATACGCGACGAGGCGGACCGAGTTCGAGCCGATGTCGATGATCGCCACCGGCTGTTGCGCGGCGCTGTCGATCGCCTCCGCGTCGTGTGCGAGGGTGAGATTGGCAAGAGGGCTGCCCAAACGTCCGAGTCCTTCATCAGCCCGGCGCGCCTGCCGACGCGCCGTGCGGGAGGTTTACCCCAGCGACGCCGCGCGGCGAAACTCAGCTGCGTTGCGCACGGCGGCTCAGCGCCCGCGGGCTCGACTTCTTCGAGGCCTTGCCGCGTCCCGAGAGGCTGGGATTGGTCATGAAATACTTGTGGGCGTTGAACGGCTCCTCGCCCTCGGCGGGCTGGATCCGTTCACACCCGCCCGAGGCGAGGAGCCGCCAGCTCTGGCGGTTGTCCAGCAGGTTGGCCAGCATGATCTGGTCGAGCACCTGCTGATGCACCGTCGGATTCGTGATCGGCAGCAGCGCCTCGACGCGACGGTCGAGGTTCCGGCTCATCAGGTCGGCGGACGAGATGTAGACCGTGGCCTTGGGGTGCGGCAGCCCCACGCCGTTGCCGAAAGCGTAGATGCGCCCGTGCTCCAGGAAGCGGCCGACGATCGACTTCACCCGGATCGTTTCCGACAGGCCGGGAATGCCCGGCCGCAGGCAGCAGATGCCGCGGACCACGCAGTCGATCTGAACGCCGGCTTCCGAGGCGTCGTAGAGGGCGTCGATGATCTGGCCGTCGACCAGGGAGTTGCACTTGATCCAGATCGCGGCCGGGCGCCCGGCCCTGGCATGGGCCACCTCCGCCTCGATGTGCTCGAGCAGCTTGTTCTTCGCCGTCAGCGGCGAGACCGCCATCCGCTCCAGCTCCGCCGGCTCGGCGTAGCCGGTGATGAAGTTGAAGATGCGCGACACGTCCCGGGCGATCGCCGGGTCGGCGGTGAAGAAGGAGAGGTCGGTGTAGATGCGGGCCGTGATCGGGTGATAGTTGCCGGTGCCGACGTGGCAGTAGGTGACGAGCCTGTCGCCCTCGCGTCGTACCACCAGCGACAGCTTGGCGTGCGTCTTCAGCTCGACGAAGCCGAACACGACCTGCGCGCCCGCCTTCTCCAGGTTGCGCGCCCAGCGGATGTTGGCCTCCTCGTCGAACCGCGCCTTCAGCTCCACGAGCGCGGTGACGGACTTGCCCAGCTCGGCGGCCTCGGCGAGGGCCGCGACGATCGGCGAGTTCGACGAGGTCCGGTAGAGCGTCTGCTTGATCGCGACGACGTTCGGGTCTCGGGCGGCCTGGGCCAGGAACTGGACCACCGAGTCGAAGGATTCGTAGGGGTGATGGACGATGAAGTCCTTCTGGCGGATCGCCGCGAAGACGTCGCCGCCACTCTCGCGGATGCGCTCGGGGAAGCGCGGGTTGTAGGGCTTGAACTTCAGGTCGGGCCTGTCGATGCCGACGACCTGGGACAGCTCGTTCAGGGCGAGCATGCCCTCCACGAGGAAGATCGCGTCCGCGGCGATCTCGAGCTCGTCGGCGACGAAGCTGCGCAGATCCTCCGACATGCCGGACTCGACCTCGAGGCGGATCACGACGCCGCGGCGGCGCTGCTTCAGCGCGGTCTCGAAATGCAGGACGAGGTCTTCCGCCTCCTCCTCGATCTCCAGGTCGGAGTCGCGGACCACGCGGAACGCGCCGCTGCCCTTCACGAGGTAGCCCGGGAAGAGCCGACCGGTGAACATCCCGATCACCTGCTCGATCGGCATCAGCCGCGCCGCGGTCTCGCTGTCGCTCACCGGCAGGCGCACGAAGCGGTCGATGACGCCGGGCAGGCGGATGAGCGCGCGCAGCAGACGGCCGTCCTTCGGCCGCACCAGCATCAGCGCGATCGTCGTGCCGAGATTCGGGATGAACGGGAACGGGTGGGCCGGATCGATCGCCAGCGGCGTCAGGACCGGGAAGACGTGGTTGAGGAAGTACTCCTCGAGCCACGCCGCCTGCTCGGCCGAGAGGGCGGCGGGCTCGACGATGTCGATGTCGGCCGCGTGCAGCTCCTCGCGCAGGTCCCGCCAGCGGGCCTGCTGGTCGGCGGCGAGGCGCGACACCTCGGCGCCGATCCGGACCAGCTGCTCCGACGGCGACAGGCCGTCCTGCGACGGGACCGTGATCCCCGCCCGGACCTGATCGATCAGGCCGGCGACGCGGACCATGAAGAACTCGTCGAGGTTGTTGGCCGAGATCGACAGGAAGCGGAGGCGCTCCAGGAGCGGGTGGTTCGGGTTCGACGCCTCCTCCAGGACGCGCCGATTGAACTGCAGCCAGGACAGCTCGCGGTTCACGAACCGCTCCGGCGAGTGACGCAGGGACCGCCCCGCCTCCAGAACCGGTTCGCGGGCCGCGCCGGCCGCCGGCTCCGCCGGTGCGGCGGCGGCCGGCCACTCGTCGTTGGCGTCGGCGGCCGGCGCCGGCGCGGCCGCCGTGCCGACCGGATCGGCC